>CATPCJ010000214.1 GCA_955652915.1 uncultured Bryobacteraceae bacterium | reverse complement strand
TCCTACCGTGCCAGCCCTCGGCTTACGCCCCATTGCGGCATAATATGGGCATGGTCAAGTCGGTTGAAGGCGTCTACCGCAACGGTAAGGTCGAGTTGATGGAGCCGCTAGCCGGGGCCGAAGGTTCACGCGTGATCGTGATATTGATTCAACCGGCCAGCCCAGTCGATCTTCGCGAAAGAGGAATAGAGGAGTCTCAGGCCGCAGATCTGCGTCGCCGGCTGGCCCCTTTTGCAGAAGATTGGGATCGCCCCGAAATGTCCGGTTATGATGAACTGCCGCCGCGGTGACATCGTTTTAGTTTTGTTCCCGGACTCGAACTTGCTAACGTCAAAACGAAGGCCGGCGCTGGTTGTACAAGCCGATCAGCTTGGGGCAAACTTGCTCCAGACCAGAGTGATATGATTACCAGCAAAATGGCTCGTGGAGGCACTCGCCAGCCACCAGCCGCTCTGTTGCTCTTGAAAAACGCGGGAGCAACGCTAAACCATCTCTTTCAGAACACTTACAATGGCCCAGATGTGCTGGCCCACGTTAGCTCGTAATCTCTTCTCGGTTTTCTTCTTGAACTTGTGATGGACCACTCCAACCCTGTCATCATTCACGGCTGTCAGCACCTGACCAATCCGAGCGTCAAGTCGGTTCTGAGGTTGGATTTCTGAAAACCGACGTGCTAGCATTCCCATTGTCATCTTATCGATCTGTTTGTTGGTAAGGGAGATCGTCCCTTTCGGTCCGGCAATCGTAATCCTCTGCGATCTCAAACCTTTCCGTAAATATCGACGAGCTTGAGTCTCAAAGACTTGACAGGCATCTTCAAAGCCCTCTCTCCACTGGGCGCGACCAAATTGCTCGTAGGTAGAGCCCAGTAGCGTTTTGAGTTTTCTTGGTACTTCGTCTAACGGAGGCAGTTCGAGTCGGAGAGCCAGGTCGGCGGGCGCGGAGTGCTCAAGAGTCTGTTCGTCCTCAACTCGGTAAACACCAACCCTGAGGTACCTAAGGGTATCCTCGATATTCGGCGGGATCTCGCTTGCTGCGGGGAGGCACACAACCACCCTTGTATCGTGATTGCATGATTTCGCATATTTGACCCACGCTTCGATACGATCCAGCCGTATCTTGTCCGAGACCTCAGCGACCAAGCGCGTACTCTGACGTTTCGCAAGGAAGGTTGGTGTGTAAGGGAACCCGAGATCCCATTTCTCCGTGAACACCTTGTAGCCATGATCTTCAAAGTGCTTCGCCGCAGCCTCAGCATATTCGAGGAGCTTTACCGAAACGGAGTTGAACGTTCGTTGGCGCATCGTCTCATTTACACGAGAGGCCGTATATGTCTAAACAGTTCCGTCAACTTCTCACGCAAGGTGTCGGAGATCTGATAACCTCGCTCTTCGTGTTCGATTATCTTGCCAATCAAGCGTTCAGCGAGCTTCTCCAGACTATGTTCAAAGTCTCCTTTCTCAACAGTCTCTTGAAATGCAGCGTCGATGCTGTAATTTGGATCGTTAATAAGATGTCGAACGGTTCTACGGGCTTCTACACGAGACGTTTCGCCACGCTCCACAGATCGGGCAAGTCGCACCAGTTTTCTAGGGGCAACTGTGTTATTGATTACTCCGGACCGAAACTTCTCGACAATGGCCTTCCTCAAGTCAGCTTCGGTTTGAACATCGATAACCTGCCTTTTTCGAAGAGACTCTGATCCCTTTGTCGCTTCGAGCACGTGATCGACCGTTATGATCTGGGCGGATCGAGGTTTTTCAAGCTCGTCGAGAAGGAGCTTTCTGTATTCTTTGGGAAGCGCGAGAAGCTTTTTGAGCCTTCGAACTTCACCGCGTGAAAGTGATGCGATGCCTGCCAGTTCACTCTCCGTCGGCCGCTTTCCGTAGCGCTTGCTGTATTGCTTCTCGAGCTCTTCCAACTTGAGTGCAGTTGGCAGCGGATCCCAGTCCTTTCGGGCGTTGTGGATAGCGAACATCATCATGATGTTCTGCATCTTTTCCGGCTTGGGTTGAACGATTACGGGCACCTTCGTTAGCCCCAGTTTTTGGGCTGATAGCCAACGTCGCTCACCATCAAGCAAGGAGTAGTGTTCGCCATCGTGATAGACCGTCAACGGAACGAGAATCCCCTGCTTCGCTATGCTGTCTTGCAGAGCGTCCAGTTCATCCTGCCTAAAGATCAATCGAGGATTCTCTCTGTTGCGCCTTATATCGCTCGGCTTGAGCAAACGTACTGTTTCTGCCACGTCTAGTTCTCCTTGGCGGCTGGTCGAACGGCCGCATTTTCGGCGGCGCGGTTCGAGACATCGGGTTTCGGTGGTCTTAAGGCGCCGAGTGGATCAGTACCTCAGAGACTGTTCTCCGTTTGGTCACATCGGACGCCAACGTCGAAGATCGATCAAATGTCTTCACTGAAAAACCCTTGTAGAGTGCGACAACTGGACTGTGGTTGGCATTGCTCACTATCACATGGGCACCTTTCTCGCGAAGCCTTCTCGCGATTCCTGCCAAACGGACCTGGTCTGCCCAGGAAAAAATGGTCTCGTTGTATTCGAGGAAGCCATTGTTGCTATGGCCCGTGACATACGGCGGATCGAGATAAACAAGGTCTCCTGCGGATGCGTTAGCGAGCGCCTTCTCAAAATCGCAGCTGGCGAGGTCCACACCCGACCGTCTCAATGCGTCGGAGCAGGCACGAAGGTTCGCCGGATCGGCAACGAAATCAGTTTTGGGGGCACCGTAAGGCACGTTAAAGACACCTTGCCCATTAACCCGATAGAGGCCATTCCAACAAGTTTTGTTCAAGTAAATGAACTCGGCTGCACGCTTAACGCGGCCATGGCTCCTGCGTTGTCGTATCCCATAGAAAAGCCCGGGGTCTGGCTTGAGAGGCTCCAGGTAACGGATTACTGCCCCAGCGTTGTCTCGCAGCGCAGTGAATGTATCGATCAAATCGGAGCAGCTGTCAGTAAGCGCTGCTCGTTTAGGAGCAAGCAGAAAAAAGAGAGCGCCAGAGCCGAGAAAAGGCTCTCGGTAAACCCGAAAGGTCGGCGGCAATAGGTCGACAATATGTCTCAGCACATGCCGCTTTGAACCAGCCCATTTCAGAAAGGGTCTTGGCAAGCTGGCGTTAGGCCTTTCGGCGCGATCTCTGGCATCCGACAGAGAGATGCTTTCGAAACCGCGTTTAGGTTTGGGTACCCGTAGTACGCCAGCCGAAACGTCATTGCGACTCTCGGATCCTCGGTCACCGACTAAATCAGTTATGACCCTTGCACTAGTGGGGGTCGTTAATTTGTGTTGGTCAATCCACGGCATAGCGAGCTGTCGAGAGATCCAGTTCTCTCGCTTGGTCAATTTGAAGGATTGGAAATACAATTGATTACAGCACTGCCTCTAGTGGAAATCAACCGAGTGACCCGTCTTCGAGATTTTTCGGATTGTCACACGTGCCCAGGAAACGGCGTTCGAGCAAACTACTCCTTATGACGTCATGACGTCATGACGTCGGTCCACGTCAGCTGCACTTGAACCGTCCGTCCCGCAACCCGACCCAGACCCCAAACCCAAATCAGAGTAAAATGAAAGCACAACATGCCGATATTCGAATACGTCTGTGAAGATTGCGGAAACAAGTTCGAGAAGCTCGTTCGCAACGGAGACTCAGTGGCCTGCCCCGGTTGCGGGCAGTCTCATTTGACCACTGCTTATTCCACGTTCGCCGCGCACGCGAATGGAAAAGCCAAGGGCGCCGCCGAATTCCCCTCCTGTCCCGGTGGAATGTGCCAGACGCCGGGGATCTGCGGCCGCCAGTAATCGGCGGGAGCACTAAGGTTGACATCCGCTTGCCGCTCCGCTATCCTTCTGAAGTACTGATCTATCAACGGTTTGTCCGGTAGGACGGTGGTTATTTCGAATGTAACGAACCCGGTCTGTTCTAATAGGTTGGGACTAGCGAAAGCTCAAGCGCACCGCCTGCCTGCCGTTGTAGTAGCATGAACTCGGGAGTTTTGGCGATGGCCAGCACAGCAGATGAGCAGAATCTAGAAGCGCCCGTATCCGCTGAAGAAACGGATTACGAGCAGCTCATCGACGACTATAGCCATTTTGCGCCCCCGCACGATGGCGAGCTGCTGCAGGGCCGCATCGTCAAAATACACGAAAAAGACGTCATCGTCGACTTCGGATACAAGTCCGAAGGCCTGGTACCCATCGAGCAATTTATCCAGCCTGACGGCACTCTCCATATTCATGCCGGCGACGCGATCGACGTCATGGTGGACCGGCAGGGCATGCAGCCGGAAGGCTACATCCTGCTGTCGCACGAGAAGGCCAGCCGCCTGCGCTCCTGGGACAATCTGGAAAAGGCGCATCGCGACGGGCTGGTGGTTTCAGGCCGCGTCACGGGCCGCATCAAGGGCGGTTTGTCGGTGGATGTGGGCGTGCCCGCTTTCATGCCCGGATCGCAAATCGATGTGCGGCCGACCCACAATCTGGACTCGTTTCTGGACCAGGACATTCCCGTCAAGATCGTGAAGTTGAATCGCCGGCGGGGCAACGTGGTGGTCTCCCGCAAGATGGCGATGGAAGAAGAGCAGTCCGTTCGCAAGAGCGCCGCGCTGCAAGTGCTGGAAGAAGGTGGAGTGGTCTCCGGCGTCGTAAAGAATCTCACCGAATACGGCGCGTTCATCGATCTGGGCGGCATCGACGGACTGTTGCACGTCAGCGATATGTCCTATGGACGGGTGAACCATCCTTCCGAGATCGTTACCGCGGGCGATGAGATCAGCGTCAAGGTGCTGAAGTTCGACAAGGATAAAGAACGCATCTCGCTGGGGCTGAAACAACTGGTTCCCGATCCATGGGAGACCATTGGAGAACGTTATCCGGGTGGCGTGCGTTGCATCGGGCGGGTGGTCAGCGTGACGGACTACGGCGCTTTCGTGGAGTTGGAGCCGGGCGTCGAAGGTCTGATACATATTTCGGAAATGACCTGGAGCCGCCGCATGAAGCATCCGGCCAAAGTCGTCAAGGTTGGCGACCAGGTGGAATCCGTGGTGCTCGATGTGAAGCCGCGCGACCGGCGGGTATCGCTGGGCATCAAGCAACTCGAGGCGGATCCGTGGACAACGGTGGCCGAGCGTTACGCCATCGGCTCGGTGGTGGAGGGCCGGGTGCGCAAGCTCACCGACTTCGGCGCGTTCATCGAAATCGAAGAAGGCATCGACGGCCTGGTGCACATTTCGGATCTGTCCTGGACCAAGCGCGTCAAGCATCCCTCCGAGGTAGTGAAAAAAGGCCAACTGGTGCAGGCGGTGATTCTCAACATCGATGCGCCGAACCGGCGGCTATCGCTGGGAGTGAAGCAACTTCAGCCCGATGCCTGGGAATCGTTTTTCCGCGCTCATCAGGTGGGCGACGTGGTGCGTGGCCGCGTTTGCCGGGCCATTAATTTCGGAGCGTTCGTGGAACTGGCGCCCGGGGTGGAAGGCTTGTGCCACCGCTCGGAGATTCCTGGCGCGTCCGACCGGCGCACCGACGAATCGCCGCTGCCTATCGGCGAAGAGATGGATTTTAAGGTCGTAAAGTTGAATGAAGCCGAAAAGAAAATCGGTCTGAGCATTCGCGCTCTGACCGACGATGAGGAACGAACCCGGCTGGAGGATTATCAGCGCCATGCCGCGGCAGCAACCATGACCCTCGAAGAAGTAATGAACATCAGAGTGAAGGGTGAAGGCCGGTAAGCCGAGCCTCAAGGGAGATAAAGCACAAATGACGAAGGCTGAGTTGATCGAGGAAGTCTCCCGGGTCGTCGAGATGACCCGCAAAGATTCTGAGGTGATCGTAGAAGCCATCTTCGATAGTATTGTCCGTTCGCTTCGGGGCGGGGACAAAATTGAGATTCGAGGCTTTGGCAGCTTCCGCACCCGGCAGAGACAGCCGCGGGTAGGCCGGAATCCTAAGACTGGAACGCGCGTGGATGTGCCGGCCAAGCGAATCCCTTATTTCAAGCCGAGCAAGGAATTGAAGGACCTGGTGAACACCTCGAGTGGTGGTGACGCACAGGCAGCGGCGACACCGTCTCCCGATGGCGGCGGCTCCGCACCCATTCCATAAACGTCGAGCTCGAATCCAGTTATGGACCAACTCTGGAGTCCGTGGCGCTATCAGTACGTCCAAAAGGCGCACGCCGGGGATGGTTGCATTTTCTGTGAAAAAACCGCTCAACGGAACGATGAAGAAAACCTGCTGATTTATCGCGGGGAACAAAACTTCGTCGTACTGAACCTTTATCCGTATACGGCGGGCCACATGATGGTGGTGCCGTACGAACACATCGCGACTCTCGAGGCAGCGTCGCCCGGAACGCTCGAAGAAATGATCCTTTTGGCGCAACAGGCGCAGCGCCATCTGCGGGTGATATACAGATCGCCGGGCTTTAATATCGGGATGAATCTGGGCGAGAGCGCGGGCGCCGGAATCGCGGGCCACATACATCTGCATGTGCTGCCACGGTGGCCTGGCGACACGAATTTCATGACCACCATCGGCGAAACGCGGGTGTTGACGGAGGAACTTCCGGTCACATACCGGAAGCTGAGCGCAGCGTTCAACTCCGCCGGCTGATCAACATGTCAAACTAGAAGCGGAATCCAGAACGAGGCCCTCCGTGAAGTACAGTTTTATCGCCACCCTGCTACTCTTCGGGTTTTCGGCAGTAGGTCAGGAACCCAGTCGGCATGTCGTAGCCGTTTCCATCGACAGCGTCGTCCATCCCATCACCGTGGAAATCGTGAAACACGCGATGGAACAGGCCCAGGCGGAACACGCCGAATTGCTGCTGGTCCGGCTCAACACGCCGGGCGGGCTGCTGGATGCGACACGGCGCCTCATCCAGGAACTCTCCGGGTCGCCCGTGGCGGTGGTGACGTATGTAACTCCAAGCGGCGCGCGCGCCGCATCGGCTGGATTCTTTTTGCTGCAAGCGGGCGACGTGGCGGCGATGTCGCCCGGCACCAATACCGGCGCAGCTTCACCGGTCCTGCTGGGCCAAACCATGGACGAGGTTATGCGGCACAAGGTGGAGAACGATGCCGCCGCCCTACTCCGCAGCATGACCTCGCGGCGCGGGCGGAATAGCGCGTTGGCGGAACAGACCGTCCGGGAAGCCAAAGCGTTTACGGAGCGCGAGGCGCTGGATAACAAACTGATCGAGCTGATCGCAAGCAACGAACAGCAGCTCTTTCAGCAGCTCGACGGACGCGAGATAACCCGTTGGGACGGACACAAGCAGACGCTGCATACCGCCGGAGCAACTATAACGGAAGCACACTTAACGCTGCGGGAGCAGTTGATGGCCGCTATCGCCGATCCGAATATCGGCTTCATCCTCTTGGTGCTGGGCGCGCTTGGAATCTATGTTGAATTTTCGTCCCCAGGGCTGATTTTCCCGGGTGTGGCAGGCGCGATTTTGGCGCTGCTCGGGCTCTCGGCGCTATCGATTCTGCCCATCAATTGGGCGGGCGCGGCGTTATTGCTTTTGTCGGTGGCGCTGTTCGTTCTCGAGGCAAAGTTCACCTCGCACGGAGTTCTGGGCATCGGCGGCACGGTGGCGATGGTGCTGGGCGCGATGCTGTTGATCAACGGTCCGCCGGAAATGCGCATCCATCTTTCCACGGCGGTCAGCGTGGCAGTTCCGTTCGCGTTGATCACAATGTTTCTGGTGTCCATCGTGATTCAGGCGCGGCGAAACAAGGTGGTGACCGGAGCAAGCGCCATGATCGGCGAGATCGGAACAGCGCGGACAAGCCTATCGCCCGAGGGCAAGGTCCTGGTGCGCGGTGAATATTGGGATGCGGTCGCGCCGGCTGAACTTCCGGCCGGCAGTGCGGTACGAGTGAAGGGTGTGGCTGGTTTGAAGCTCATCGTAGAGCCGGTGTGATCAGAAGGGAGTTTCAGGTGGGGGATCTTAACCAGAAGTGGATGAAGGACACCCCGAGTACCGCAAAGCGCACGTTATTCTGGTGCGGGAGTTTGAATTGTACCGCTTACCTGGCACAACTGAAGCCAAACAGGAGCGGTGAAACGCCCCGATCCGGGCCGTGACCGTAAGAAGCTGTGAAAAAATCGCTCAACGATCCACACAGGCAAGAATGCCTGTGCCACAATTTGCATTACGTGTGGCACAGGATTTTCCGACCCGGCCTGGGAATAAAATCGCAGGCCGCGTACAACCTCGCACGTTGGCTGACGCGCAACGATCACGACGCCGAAGACGTGGTCCCGGAGACGTATCAAAAACTGATGGCTCAGGGAGTGCTCGATAGTCACTTGCGTTCGCTTTTGCCCGGCCATATCGCGGACGTCCAGTCGTCGGACCGCCACACAGTGAAGCCTTGGCTCAACGGCAAAGTGGATTTCTCTCCGCCAGTCGCCGACTTCGCCGAACAAGGCTTCCCCTTGATTGGCGGCCGCCTGGATTCTGTCGAAGGCCGCACTGTTGCGGTGCGGGTATATCAGCGACGGCAGCACTTCATCAACTTGTACGTCTGGCCGTCGCCCGGCTCGCGCGAAACTGCCGCCGGCCTCACTGCGCAACGCGGTTATGACATGATCCACCGGACCCGCGCCGGCAGCACCTGGTGGTTAGTCTCAGACGTGAATGCGGCCGACCTCGAAACGCTCGCAGGTTTGCTGAGAAAGTAGCGCTACTTCACCTTCAGTTCGGTGACGGGAATTGTGACGCGATACAGCGCCGCGCCGTCCGAGCCCACCAGGCCGTACGTGCCGCCGATGCTGGGCGGTCCATCCTGACCGCCGAGAAATGTTACCGATCGTTCCGTGACCGTGCCACTCCGCAGTTGATTGTTTCGGCTCCAGCGCCATGTGCCCGATTCGAGCCTGGTGGGCGAGCCGATCGCGAAATGCATTTCCACCGTCAAGATTGACGAACTGTCGCTGAATGTCGCCACTGTCCGGAGGCGATCGCCATCGCGAGTCCCACGCATCGATTGCAAAGTGAATAAAGAAAGATTCTCGCGCCCGTTCAGGTCTTGTACGGCGGGACGCTTCGATCCACCGCAGCCGGCCAGGAGCAGCGCACAACACAACAAAATGGTTTTTGAATGTCGCGTGCTACAGATTATACGTGGTATTTTGGTGATTCCCAACTATGTCAACTTCATCCCCTATCACGGTCGCTTATGGCGACGGAATCGGCCCGGAGATTATGGAAGCGTCGCTCCACGTCATCCAGGAAGCGGGAGCCCGCATTGATATCGAAGTCATCGAAATCGGAGAAAAGGTTTATCTGCGTGGAAACTCCGCGGGCATCGAACCCAGCGCCTGGGAGTCGTTGCGCCGCACCAAAGTTTTCTACAAAGCTCCCATCACCACACCCCAAGGCGGCGGATTCAAGAGCCTCAATGTCACCACTCGCAAGATGCTGGGACTCTACGCGAACGTCCGTCCCTGCGTTTCCTATCATCCTTTCGTGAAGACCAAGCATCCCGTCATGAATGTCGTGATCGTTCGCGAGAACGAAGAGGATTGCTACGCGGGAATGGAGTACCAGCTCAGCGACACGGTGATGGAGTGCCTCAAGATCATCACCCGTCCCGGTTCCGAGCGCATTTGCCGCTACGCGTTTGAATATGCCTTGCAGCACAATCGAAAAAAAGTTACCTGCTTCACCAAAGACAACATCATGAAGATGACGGACGGCTTGTTCCACAAAATCTTCGATGAGGTGGGCGCGGACTATCCGAACGTCGAAAAGGAACACTGGATCGTCGATATCGGCGCGGCGAAAATGGCGGATACGCCGGAAGCATTCGACGTGATCGTGATGCCGAATCTCTACGGCGATATTCTTTCCGACGTCGCCGCGCAGATTGCCGGGTCGGTGGGGTTAGCGGGATCGGCCAACATCGGCTCGCAGTGCGCCATGTTCGAAGCCATCCATGGATCGGCCCCGCGCCGCGCGAACCAAAATCTCGCGAATCCTTCTGGTCTGTTGCTGGGCGGCGTGCTGATGCTGGTGCATCTGAATCAGCCGGATATTGCCGAGCGAGTCCACAACGCGTGGCTCTGCACCATGGAGGATGGCATCCATACCTATGACATTTTCAAGGAAGGCACCAGTAAACAGAAAGTCGGCACCAAGGAATTCGGCGATGCGGTGGTCGCGCGGCTCGGCAAGACGCCGCACACTTTGAAAGCGGTCCATTATTCGGCTGCCTCGCCGAAAAAAGAGCGGGCGGCGGGTGCGCAAAAGGCCGCGGCTAAGGTGACGCTGGACGGCATCGACGTCTATGTCGCATGGCCGTCGTTGGACACAAATCGCTTGGCAGAAGCCGCGCAAAATGCCAATGGGGACGGGCTGGAGCTGCTCATGATCGACAACCGGGGCGTGAAGGTTTGGCCGGGCGGCATGGCGGAAACGCTTTGTACGGACGCGTATCGCTGCCGCTTCAGCGCGAAGGGTAGGACAACTCCCAAGCAGACCGTCGCGCTGCTCGGCCGCGTCCTCGATCAGGGAATTGAGATCGTCAAGACGGAGACGCTGCGTAGTTTCGACGGCGTTGCCGGTTACACTCTCGCGCAAGGACAGTAGTGTGTTAATTGTTGAAAATCTTGTAGGCCGGCTGAAAGCCAGGCTGAAAGCCGGCTGCGGGCAGGATTGCCGGCCCCACAAAAACTTACAAGGGACAGGAAAATAGCACTGGAATGAAGCCTTTGATCGGCATCATCATGGGCAGCAAGTCCGATTGGGAAACCATGCGGCATTCCGACGAGATGCTGACGCGCTTCGGCGTGCCGCATGAGTCCAAAGTTGTTTCCGCGCACCGCACACCGCGGTGGATGGTGGAATATGCATCCAGTGCGGAGGCGCGAGGCCTGCAAGTGATTATCGCAGGAGCGGGCGGGGCCGCCCATCTTCCGGGAATGGTTGCCGCCAATACCTTGCTGCCAGTGCTCGGCGTACCGGTGGAAAGCCAGGCGCTCAAGGGAATGGATTCGCTGCTCTCTATTGTGCAGATGCCGGGCGGAATTCCAGTGGGCACCCTGGCCATTGGAAAATCGGGCGCTCAGAATGCCGCGCTGCTGGCCATTGCTATTATCGCCAATCACGATGCCGCGCTCCGCGAAAAACTTCGCGCCTTTCGCGAGGAGCAGGCGGGACAAGTGCGCGCCGAAGAGCTTGCGTGATTGACAGCAAGAATCCGAATTCGCCCATCGGGCCTGGCGCCGCCATCGGCGTGCTCGGCAGCGGGCAACTTGGCCGTATGTTCGCCATCGCCGCGCGCCGCATGGGTTATCGCGTCCACACCTTCTCGCCGGACTACGATACGCCCACCGGTCAAATCGCCGACGTCGAAGTGGTGTCGCCGTATGACGACCTGCGCGAAGTTGCGAATTTCGCGCGTCAAGCCAGCGTGGTTACCTTCGAATTTGAAAACGTCCCGACGGCCACCGCGGAAGCCGCGGCTCGCTATGCTCCGGTGCGGCCCAAAGGATCCATTCTCCACATCACGCAGCAGCGCATTCGCGAGAAGGCTTTTTTGAGACGCGCGGGTCTGCCGGTGACGCCGTACCGCGAGGTCCATTCGCTGAGCGATCTGGAGCAAGCCGTCTTTGAGCTTGGCTGTCCCGCGGTGCTTAAGACGGCCGCCTTTGGTTATGACGGCAAGGGTCAGTTTCGAATCGAGTCGCCGGATCGTATGGCCGAGGCGTGGAACGCGATCGGGCGCGAGGAGGCGGTGGTGGAGGCCTTCATCGACTTCGAGCGCGAAATTTCGGTGGTCGCCGCGCGCGGCCAGGATGGCCAGTTCGTGCACTACGGCGCCATCGAGAATCAGCATTCGCGGCACATTCTGGATATCTCCATTGCGCCGGCCCGCGTGACGTCCGAAGTGGCCGCCCAGGCCGTGGAGATGACCAGTTGCGTTCTTGAAACATTGGGCGTAGTGGGCGTGCTGTGCGTCGAGTTTTTTGTGACGCGCAATGGTAAGCTCCTCATCAATGAACTGGCGCCGCGTCCGCACAACTCCGGGCACCTCACGGTGGATGCGTGCGTCACCAGCCAGTTCGAACAGCAATTACGCGCTGTTTGCGGCCTGCGATTGGGCTCGACGGAGATGCATCGTCCGGCGGCGATGGCAAATTTATTGGGCGATTTGTGGGCGAATGGCGAACCGGACTGGACGGCCGTCTCCGCGTTTCCCGACGTGAAACTGCACTTGTATGGAAAACTGGAAGCGCGCCCGGGCCGCAAGATGGGCCATCTGACGGCTCTGAATCGCGATCCGGAAGAAGCCTATCGAATGGTTTTGAACGCGCGCCGGAGCTTGACCCGTTAGCGAAGACGTGGCGCGGACACTTTGTCTGCAGCCTCGAGACTCGTCTCGAGGCTCTTCCACCGAAGCATCGAGACGAGTCTCGATGCCGCAGCCTGAGAGGCCGCGCCACAACTTTTGACATAATCTGAAGAGCCGTTCAGGAGAACCTATGTTGCTTCAACCTGTCAGATTCTGTTCTTCCCTCTGTATACTTTCGTGCTTGCTTGGCGCTGCACCGAAAACAGACGCTCTTACAGCAATCGTCCTATCCAGCCGGCCGGATATGGTGAGCGGAAACGACGCTCTCATCGAAATCAAGACCACCGCCGCGCAGAAGCTTCAAGTGAAGGTGAATGGCCGCGACGTCAGCCAAGTCTTTCACGCTGACGCCATACGTGGTTCGATGATCGGCCTTGTCGGCGGACTACGCGCGGGCGCCAACACCGTGACCGTCAAGGCGGGATCGGCCACCACGAAACTTCAATTGGTGAATCATCCCATCGCCGGGCCCATCGTTTCCGGCGACCACTTGAAGCCATATTTCTGCAATACCGAGGAATCGGGTCTTGGAAAATCGTTGGATGCAGATTGTTCGGCCGCGACGAAGGTTGAATATTTTTATCGATCGAATGAGACCGCCAGCGGCAGTTTCAAGCCTCTTGCGGACCCGAAAGGCGCGCGGCCCGCCGATCTGGTGCAAACCACGACCACGGAAGGCAAGACGATTCCGTACATCGTCCGCGTCGAATCCGGCACAATCAATCGCGCGATATATCACATTGCGATCCTCGACGAAGCCGGCTGGAACCATCGAATCGTTTACAGCTTCGGAGGCGGTTGCGGCACGAGTTATACGCAGGGAAAGAGTCCGGCGACAACTGTGCTCTTCGATCCGGCCCTCTCACGCGGATTCGCCCACATCACCTCCACGCAGAACGTAATGCAGCAACATTGCAACGACAATCTTTCCGGTGAGGCGGTGATGATGATCAAGGAACACTTCATCAAAACCTACGGCGTGCCCGCGTGGACCATGGGTTTCGGCGGATCGGGCGGCTCCATCCAGCAGCTTCTCATCGCTCAGAATTTCCCCGGTCTTCTGGATGGCTTGCTGCCCAGTCTGACCTTTCCCGACAGCACCAGCATCCGGCCGGATGTCAGCGATTGCCGGCTGCTGAACAAGTTCTTCGCCACCGATCCAACAACCTGGACGAAAGATAAGCAGACCGCCGCCGCGGGCTACTCCGCCGGCACGTGCAGCGCCTGGGACAGAAGTTTCGCCGACACCATCGTAGCGGCCAATGTGAAAGGCTGCGGCATCGCGCCGGAGCTGGTGTACGATCCGGTAAAAAATCCAAAGGGTGTCCGCTGCACTACCTGGGACACCAACGTGGCAACGTATGGCCGCGATCCGGTAACCGGATTCGCCCGTCAGGCCATGGACAACATCGGCGTGCAATATGCCCTGAAGGCGCTGAACAATGGACAAATCACAAAGCGGGAATTCATCGATTTGAATAGAGGCGTTGGCGGATACGATCGCGACGGGGTTCGCCGCGACGAGCGGGCGAGCGCCGATCTCGAAGCTCTCAAAATGGCGTACGTTGCCGGCCGGATCAACTCCGCGGCCGGTGGACTCCCGTCCATTCCCATGCTGCACTACCGCAGCTACAACGATGCGCTGGGCGACATTCACGATCATGTGCGCGACTTTGTTGTGCGTGAGCGGTTGCGGAGAGCGACCGGCGGTTACGACCACCAGATTATCTGGGTCTACCCCAACGGTAATCGTCAAATTGCGGGGAAGGTAACCGGTCTCGCGATCGATACCATGAGCCAGTGGTTGGACTCCCACGTCAAACCCGCGGCGGCAGTCGATGGTTGTTGGACCGTGGACGGAACCAGGATCGATGAACCGGCCACGCTGGATGGTCCGGGAAAATGCAATCAGCTCTATCCCTCGCATTCAACCCCGCGACTGACCGCTGGTGCGCCACTCACTGACGACATAATGAAGTGCCAGCTCAAGCCGATTGACGCGAAGGATTACACCGTGAAGTTCACTGACGCTGAGCTGCACCAACTGCGCCAGGTATTTCCCGCCGGCGTTTGCGATTATTCGAAACCGGGCGTGATGCAGCTTCCGCTGGCGGGAACCTATCTGGTGTTGCCGCTAAGCGAACCGCCGGCCGCGACACATTGAGTTGTAGCGCAGGTTGGTAACATGTTGGTAACCTGCGGCCGATTGGTAATCGGCGGCAGGATACCATCCTGCCCCACAGTCAAACATCGGCCGTTTGTTCCCTGGTCACCACGGCCCGCATGCCCGCTGAAACCACTTCCTGCGCGCGCAGGCCATCCCGGTGCGACGTTGGAAACGCTTTCTTCCCCAGGCAGCAGTCGATGAATATTGCCAACTCGGATTTGTAAGCGGGGCCGAAGCGATCGATGAATTCAGGCAGCGGCCGCCCATAATCGCGCATGGCGAAGGAGCGGTGCGCCAGAGGCTCCTGCCGCCCGCGCCGTCCATAAGCCTCCACCACGATATCGAACGGCTTCTGCTCGAATCTGCCAACGTGAATTTGTCCCTCTTCACCGAAAATTATTGTCTCAACACGGTAGCCGGAGACGTGATTGCGGCTGACCTGCACTTGCGCGGTCATGTCCTCGCCAAACCAGAGATAAAGCAGAGCGTCGTCGAAATCTTCCTGGCAAGTTGTCAGCTTGTGGCTATAAATGCGAGATCCGATGACCAGCGCCGACGTCGGCATCCGCCCGGTGAGCCAGAGTATCTCGTCGACATTGTGGATGGACATGTCGGGCAGGATGCCGCCACTTTGGTAGCCGTTCGGCGCAGGATTTGAATCTTCGAGCGAAGAATAAATCTTGAAGACTCGTCCGATGGCGCCGGCCTGCATGAGCTGCTTTGCGTATTCAAGAGGCGCGTCGAATCTGCGTTGAAAGGCCAGCATCAGCGCTTCGGGATGATCGCGATCCAGTTGTGCCGCGAATTCCCGATCGCCTTCCAGCGTGCCGGTCAACGGTTTCTCAAGCAGAACCCTCTGCCCGCCTGCGATCAATGGCGCGGCGTGTTCCCGATGAGCACCGGTGGGCGTGACAATGACGGTGGCATCCGCTGCGCCGGCCTTTACCAGGTCTTCAACAGAGGCGAATATCTGAGCATCGCAGCCGATATCTTTGGCCACGCCGCGTGCGCGATCGACGTTCATATCCACCAGCGCGGCCAGCACGCAGTTGCCGTTCTCCCGCGCGAGTTCGTGAACATGCAGTGCGTGGATCGGCCCCATTCGACCGACACCGGCCACGGCAACTCTTAGCGTTTGAGACATAGAATTTAGGTTAACCCATGATTCGATCGTTCACTCCGGAGGAAGCCGAGCGCGCCATTCAACAATTGGTGGAATTGCTGATCGATGCCGTCGACAGCGGGGCTTCCGTGGGATTCATGCCGCCGCTCACGGAACCCGAAGCTCTCGATTACTGGCGCGGCGTCATCGCGGCAATGCACGGCGGAACCCGGATTTTGCTGGTGGCCGCGGATGGCGGCTTGATTCAAGGGTCGGTGCAAATCGGACTCGATATGCGTGCCAACGGAAATCATCGCGCCGAAGCGATGAAGCTATTCGTACATCGCCGCGCCAGGCGCCGCGGCTTGGCTAGGGCACTGATGGGGGAAGTGGAGGCAACCGCCCGCCGCATCGGAAGGACATTGCTGCTGATGGACACTCGCAAGGGCGGAGAAGCCGAAAAAATGTGCGAAGCCCTGGGCTACGTACGGTTCGGCGAAGTCCCGGACTACGCTCGCAGCGCGGACGGTCGCCTGCACGCCACGTCCTTTTTCTATAAGCAGCTATAAAAAACAATGGAGTGACAGTCACCCCATTTTGAAATGATATATAGTTTGGGGATGCCGGAAGTACCTTTATCCTGCCTCTCGGAAGTTCTAGCGGAAGAATATCAGGCACTACGAAGCGATTTTTCCTATACTCCTTCGGATCCGAAGCTTTCGGAAACTGAACGCCGCGCCGAGCTATTCCAGGAAGTTCACAAGCAGGCGAAACCCTTCAGCGCGCTCTGCATCTCCGGCGGTGGCATTCGCAGCGCCACCTTTGCGCTCGGCGCCTTGCAAAGCATGGCGGATCGCAACATCCTGGATAAATTCGATTATCTGTCCACCGTTTCGGGCGGCGGATACATCGGAAGCTGGCTGACTGCCTGGATCCAGCGCGCGGGCGGCTACGACAAAGTTGGCCCGATGCTAAAGCGAAATGCTCCCAAGCCTGTTCCACCCGATCCGGATCCAATCCAACATTTGCGCGATTACAACAACTACCTTACGCCGACGCTCGGTCTTTTCTCGGGCGATACGTGGACGGTCGCCGCCACGATTATCCGCAACATGACCCTCAACTGGCTGGTCCTGGTTCCGCTATTGATGGGCGCGCTCGCGATTCCGCGCATCATGGTTTCACTGATCAATTTGCGTCATCTCCACGGGGAAGTTCCACCGGAAGGATGGGTGTGGGCAACCCGCGTCGTTCTGGTCCTCAGCTATGTTCTTTTTAGCCTTGCGATTTTCAATGCTGTGCGTTATCTGCCTGGTGTCGGGAATGTCCAACACACGCAGGGAGACTTCCTACTCTACGTGTTGACACCGCTGGTGCTCTCCCATATCTTTCATTGCGTACACTTTGATTGGTGGTGGCTCGATACAACAGATGCGTTGCCAAGTGTCCAGCATGAGGTTATACAGGGATTGATCGAGTCCTACGGGGGTTGGTTTGCCTATCTGATAATCTGCGTTCTGTTCCGCAATCCGAAAAAATTCGTTCAACTCTTATTTGGACCTCTCAGCTTAGCGATGCTGCTGCTGGGCGTTGGTGTAGGCGTATTGTCTTGGGTATTATTCTTTGATATTTTCCCGTCGCACATTATCAGTGGGTTGGAAACGCAAACGATCGAAGCCCCATTGGCTGCCGGGAGCATGTCGCATTTCGTAGCGATCGGACCTCCGCTGCTGCTGGTGGGTTTCGCGATAGCCGCCGCGCTATTTGTCGGCCTTACCAGCCGTGTGCTCAAGGACGAAGATCGAGAGTGGATGTCGCGAGCCGGGGCATGGTTGACTTTAGTCATCCTCGGTTGGGCCGCCATCTGTTCGTTGGTGTTGCTGGTACCCGAATATGTATTGCCATGGAGCGCTTGGATGCAATCCGCCGCCGGAGTCCTGGGTGTCATCAGCGGCTGGACCTCGGCCAGAGTGGGCTACAGCGGGAAAAGTAAGCCCAGCAGCGATCAGCGCGAGCCCAAAGAGCAACCCTGGCAAATTGGCCTGGCGCTCAAGTTGTCGCCTCCCGTCTTCGTGCTGGTCTTCTTCGCCGGATTGGCCATCCTCACGAACATGATCCTTACCGGTTCGGGGCTCGTCCAACTAGCCTGGTGGGACCATCACAGAATAGTGGAAGAGAGCAGCCTGATCGCGAACTTAGCCGCGGCGGTTTTTTTCTTCGGCCTCAGCGCGGTAATGGCGCGCTTCATCAACATCAATATTTTTTCGATTCACGCCATGTATCGCAACCGCCTCATCCGCGCGTACCTGGGCGCTTCCAATCCGAAACGAAATGCAAATCCCTTCACTGGCTTCGCCGAAACCGACAACATGCACATGTACACGCTCAAGACGGACTACAAACCCTTGCACGTTTTGAATCTGACGCTCAACCTGGTGTCCGGGGAGCGGCTGGCGTGGCAGCAGCGAAAAGCCGAGTCCTTCACCGTCACCACGCTTTATTGCGGCAGCAGCGAGCTCGGTTACCGGCCATCCACCGAATACGCGGACGGATTGACACTCGGCGGCGCGATGGCCATCTCCGGCGCCGCGGCCAGCCCCAACATGGGCTACCACTCTTCGCCGGTGATTGGTTTTATCATGACGCTGTTCAACGCGCGACTGGGCGCATGGCTGGGAAATCCCGGCACTCATGGCGACAAATCGTGGAAGCAGCGCGGTCCGCATTCGGCTACCGGTTCACTGATTCGCGAAGCGTTCGGGCTCACCAACAGCCGAAGTCCGTACGTATATTTGTCGGATGGCGGGCATTTCGAAAACCTGGGCGTCTACGAAATGGTTCAGAGACGTTGCCGGTATATTGTTGTGCTGGACTCCGGCGCGGATCTCACCTTCACCTACGAAGACCTGGGCAACGCGCTCCGCAAGATCCGCATCGATATGAACATTTCCATCGAGTTCGACCAGGCGCTCACCGCGCCTCTCCAGGCCGGCAAGAAGCGTTGCGCGGTAGCCCGGATCGGTTACTCGAGTGTCGATGGCATGGACTCCGAGGACGGATACCTGATTTACGTGAAACCGATGTATCTGGGGAACGAATCTCCCGATGTTCAAAGCTACCATTCCGGAAATCTCGATTTCCCCCACCAGTCCACCGGCAACCAGTGGTTCGACGAATCGCAAACGGAAAGCTATCGTATGCTGGGCATGCACACCATGGACGAAATATTCCGGCACTTGAATGGTGACACGCTCGATGACGTGGTCCAGGCGTCGGAGGAATACATCAAATCCGGGCCGGAGCCGACGTCGATGTCCACGGGCGCCATGGCTTAGTGTGGAATAAAAGGCACCGCCAACCAATCGCCGAGATGCTTGCGCCGGATGCTCCTATTCACGACGTCGATCAAGTATCGATGGGGCCGGATGGATTCTATCCGTTTTTCGATTCGCCGGTGCGCGGCCTTTTCCGAAATGCACATCACGCCGCTTGACGCCATCGCGGAAGGCGACCTGGTGTGCCTGCGCAGTCGTTGCGGCATGCGCCACGTGGGCGATGGACTGGGAATGCCGGCGACGAATAAGCGCCTCGAAATCACGAGCATGTCGATCGTCCGCGTCGCCAACGGAAAGATCGCGGCAGGCTGGCAGAACTGGGACATGCTCGGTTTGATGCAGCGGATCAACGCAGGGCCGATGGCCGCGACGTACCTCGCCGCCGTTGGTTAAGAAACAATGGGGTGGCTGTCACCTCTGTCACCTCATTGTTTCTCCACTCCCGCCGTTTCCTCCGACACCGCCTCCAGCAATTCAATCGCAATCCTCCGTACCGGCCGCATAAACGGGGACTTCGAAAGCTTCAGCATCCCCGTCACAATGCCCAGGCTCTTGTCCACCAGACGCTCGGTACGCACCTGGCCGGGCGACCGGTCGTAGACCCAGAACAGAATCAGCCCCATTTGATACAGCCATAGCAGCTTCGGCAAGTGCGGATGCAAATCCTCCGGCAATCGCAAATTGCATCCGTCCAATGCCTCCGAAAAATGATGCATATCCCGCTCACGGATTTCCCGCGTCTGCTCGCTGAACGGCGAGAGCGGATGGTCCGGATCCGCCGCGTGCCGCAGCAACGCCCCTAGAAATTTCCGATTCGGCCCAAAATATTCAAACTTCACGTCGATGACGGCACGCAGGCGCGCTTTCAGATCGGTCTTCCGTCCCAGCGCGATCTCAATCTGCTCGTGCGTCGATTTGCTGGCTTCACCGTAGAATGCCATCACCAGCGCGTCTTTCGATTCGAAGTAATAGTACGCAGCCCCGATGGCGACGTTGGCGGCGCGGGCGATATCGCGCATAGTGGTCTGGTCAAATCCGCGTTCGCGGAACAGAGTCAATGCCTCGGAGAGAATCCGGCCCCGCGTCTCCCCCGCCTTGCGCGTGCCCCCTGACCTAAGAGCCGGTTGCATTACACCTCATTGGATTGACGCCGCGGAGTTCGGCCGTCAATTCGGCGTCGCCCAAGAGTCCTAGCCATTTGGAAATTCGACGCCGGTTGCCCGACAGAATAGCAAAGGCGTTGCGCGCGAACGGAAGTAACGACGGCCGCGATAGTCGCTGGGCCCATGATCGATAGTCCTTGAGCGCGTAGAGACACATGAGCCAGGCATGGTCGCCCACATAGACGCCGCCCTCGTCGCTCACCACAACCAATTCTTCCCGATAGATTTGCGTGGCCAGCTCAGGGTAGAGCCGCGCACCCAAATTGGATGGAACCAGACGCAGCGCAACCCACTTCGGCTGCGCCCGCATCCACGTGCCGACCCGGGAGCATAGCCCGCACTCCGGGTCGTATAGTACCGTCAGGTATCGCACCGGGTCAGCTCCCTTGGGGATTTCCAGCCGGTGTCAGAAAAGCATCCGGCGGAAATGGTGGAGGCGCGGCACTCTCCTGGCCCCGTTTCCGTATTCTCGAAAAGACGAACAGGTTGAAGAAGTGCATCGCTCCAAGTACAAGTAGCACCAATCCGACTTTGTCGCTTACCAATTCGATGGCTTGCCGCAGATTGGCCGGGTTTTCCGTGGTCTTTAACGCAAACGCAACGTAACCGGCATTAATCAGATAGAAACCAACTACCATCAGGTGGTTCACGGAATCGGCGAGTTCCTCCTGGCCATGAAAGGCGTCGACGAGAAAGATACGACCGCGCCGATGAAGCGTTCGGGCCACCCATACGGTCACGGTGAGACTAACAGCCAAGTAGACAAAGTAGCTGTAAACGATAAACATTTCCATTTCTCCTTTCACGTTTTGAACGTGTTCAAGAACAGAGTAATGGAAGTCGGCCGACGTGTCAAGACTTTTT
Organism: uncultured Bryobacteraceae bacterium; assembly: GCA_955652915.1. GTDB lineage: Bacteria > Acidobacteriota > Terriglobia > Bryobacterales > Bryobacteraceae > Palsa-89. The sequence continues at coordinate 21,198 of CATPCJ010000214.1, read as the reverse complement.
TTGAATGTGTTCAAAAAGGGCCGGGGCTAGGGACTCGAGACTGGGGATAGGGATTCGGGGCACTGCCGACGGCTATAGCCCGGGGAATGCAACCCCCAGCCCCAACCCCAACTCTCCTAGCCCCAGCAGGCGAGCACGCCTGCTATAATGGCAGAAACATGATTCAAGAGGGCGGAGTGCTGAACGGGAAAACCGTCAAGAAGATCATCCTGCTGCGTCCCCGTGGCTTTTGCGCCGGTGTGGTGCGCGCGATCGACGTCGTGAAAATCGTTCTAAACCTCTATGGTGCGCCGGTTTACGTCCGTAAGGAGATCGTCCACAATCGGCACGTGGTGGATGAATTGCGGCAGGCGGGCGCCATTTTCGTCGACGAATTAAGTGAAGTACCTGAGGGCGCGCGAGTTATCTTCAGTGCTCACGGAGTCTCCCCCGCCGTGCGCGACGAAGCCAGGAAGCGTAACCTGCAAGTAATCGACGCCACCTGCCCGCTGGTTACTAAGGTTCATCTGGAAGCAGTACGATTCGCTCGTCAGGACTATACGATCATTCTAATCGGACATTCCGGTCATGATGAGGTCATCGGAACGCTCGGTGAAGCTCCCGAATCCACCATCCTGGTTTCGTCGGTGGAGGACGTAGACAAACTGGAGGTCAGAGACCCCAAAAAGATCTCCTATCTCACGCAAACGACGCTCAGCCTGGACGAAACCAAGGACATCGTCGAGCGTCTGCAGCAGCGTTTTCCGGCTATCAAGGGTCCGAAGACTCAGGACATATGCTACGCCACCGAGAATCGCCAGTTGGGTGTCAAGGCCGTTGTGCCCCTCACTCAAGTGTTGCTGGTAGTCGGATCGCAGAACAGTTCCAACTCGCGGCGTTTGGTGGAAGTTTGTGAAAACGAAGGCGTCCCCGCCTATCTCGTGGACGACAGCCGCGAGGTAAATCCGAAATGGTTGGAGGGTATCACGACCGTCGCCGTGACCGCCGGAGCCTCCGCGCCTGAAAACCTGGTGCAGGAACTGATCCAGTCGCTCGAAACTCAATTTGGGTTCGATTTTATGGAAGAGATGGAACTGAAAGAAGAGGATGTCCGCTTCCATCTGCCTTCCGACCTGGAACGTTCCGCACTCAAGCTCACCACCATAGCGCGCGTATGACCCCGCAGTTGCAAGTTGTCGACACACTACTGGCGGGATCCGCGAAAGCCGCATCTCGTGCGACCGATTATTTTCTCCGCACGCAGGACCAACAAGGTTACTGGTGGGCCGATCTCACCGCCGACACCACGCTCGAGTCCGACTATATACTTTTGCAGCTATGGCTTCATCCGCCGGTAAACGGTGTCTGGGATCCGCCGGCACGTCCGCTCATCGACAAAGCAGTACGGTCGATTCTGAAACGCCAGTTGCCCGATGGCGGCTTCAACGTCTACCCGCAGGGGCCAGCCGACATCAGTGCGACCATCAAAGCCTATTTCTCACTCAAGCTCGCCGGAGTCGATTACGACGACCCCAGGCTGGCCAAAGCGCGTAACCTGATTCTCTCGCTGGGCGGTATTCAGGCGGCCAATAGCTACGTCAAAGTCAACCTCAGTCTCTTCGATCTTTACCCCCGGGAAGATTGTCCTTCCATCCCTCCCGAGATAATGCTGTTCGGAAAGTTCATCTACCAGATGTCTTCCTGGACACGGGCGATAGTTATTCCTCTTTCCATCGTGCACTCCATGAATCCGCGCCGGCCTGTCCCGGAAGGATTCAATTTGAAAGAGCTGTTTCTCGCCGGTGGACATCCGGAGTTTCCTTTCAGCCGGGAGAGCTTCACCTGGCGCAATGTTTTTCTGCACTTGGACAAGGGTTTGAAGCTTTGGGAAAGGCGCGGCCCCAAGTCCATTCGTAAGCGCGCCATTCACAAAGCTGAGCAGTGGATGCTCGAGCGCACCCGCTACAGCGACGGTGTTGCCGCCATATATCCGCCCATGATGTACGTCATCATGGCCCTGGATTTGCTGGGCTACGCCGCCGATCATCCCCAGCGGGTTGAGGCGCAGAAGCAGTTTGACGGGCTAATGGTAGACGAAGGCGATCAGTTTTTCTTCCAGCCGTGCTTCTCCGTGGTTTGGGATGCTGCCATCGCCGCGTTCGCCCTCGGTGAAGCGCCCGAGCCGCCACGAGCGGCGCTGCAAAAATGCGCCGACTGGCTGCTGACCAAGGAAGTGCGGCGCAAAGGCGATTGGTCCATCAAACGTCCCCACACCGAGCCCTCCGGCTGGTATTTCGAATTCGCCAACGAGCATTATCCCGATATCGACGACACCGCCATGGTGCTGCTGGCGCTGAACCGCTCGCGCGCGTCGCGTCCGAGCGAACAAAAAGCCTGCGAGGAGCGAGCCATCCAATGGCTGCTCGACATGCAATCCAAAGACGGCGGCTGGGCGGCTTTCGACGTCGATAACAACTGGCGTCCGCTCAGCTTCGTACCCTTTGCCGACCACAACGCCATGCTCGACCCCACCTGTCCGGACATCACCGGCCGCGTGTTGGAAGCGTTGTGCGCTTACGGCCTCGATCAATCCCATCCGGCCGTGCGCAAGGGCGTCCAATACCTGGTGCGAACGCAGGAACAGGATGGAAGCTGGTACGGCCGCTGGGGCGTCGATTACGTATACGGAACTTTTCTGGCGCTGCGCGGGCTGGCCGCCGCGGGCGTCGGCGATCGCGAAGCGTATGTCCAGCGGGCTCTGGAATGGGTCCGCGCCATTCAGAATTTTGACGGCGGCTGGGGCGAAAGCTGCGAGAGTTATAAGCGGGAAACATATGTTCAGGCCCCCAGTACTCCATCGCAGACTGCCTGGGCGGTCCTGGCGCTCCTGGCCGGCGGCGACACCACCAGCACCAGCGTGCACGACGGCATGGATTACCTGGTTCGTACCCAGAACGCCGATGGAACCTGGGACGAAGAGTTGGCCACCGGAACGGGATTCCCCCAGGTCTTCTATCTCTGTTATCACTTATACCGGAATTCGTTCCCGTTGATGGCGTTGAACAATTTCCTCAAGATCAAATCTGGTTCCCGAGGACAAAACTAAATGAGATTTCCCCTTTCGATAACGGCGGGCATGGCGACTTATATCGCCAAGAACAAGTTCCGCCCGAACCCGGACTGGCAGAAGACGGTGGTGAACAAAGCCAACGCGGCGAATCCGTTTCAGATCATCTATACGCACACGGACGCTCCCCGAAAACCGCACCCCATGATCAACAAGCGGTTTCCCCTGGTGTTGATGTTGGAACCGCTGCATACCTGCAATCTCACCTGCACCGGGTGCGGGCGCATTCGAGAATACGAATCCACCATCACTCAGAAACTCTCGCTGCAACAATGCCTGGATGCCGCCGCCGAATGTGGCGCGCCGATCGTTTCTATTTGCGGCGGAGAGCCGATGCTTTACCCCGAGCTCGGGGCTTTGGTGAAAAAGTTGATCGAGGATAACAAGACCATTTACCTCTGCACCAACGGCATGTTCATCCAGAAGCGGCTCAAGGAATTAAAGCCGGCCGACAAATTCTATTTCAACGTGCACCTGGATGGCATGGAAAAGAATCACGACATCGCGGTGGAGCGGGAAGGCGTATTTCGCGAAGCCATCCAGGGAATCAAGGCCGCCAAGCAGGCTGGTTTCCGGGTTTGCACCAACACCACGGTTTATAAAGAAACCGATATGGCCGAGATCGAGGAACTGTACGATTACCTCGCTCAGTTCAATGTAGACGGGCACACCATTTCGCCGGCTTACGGCTACTCCGCCGTGAACGATCGCGAAATTTTCATGACCCGCGACGACATCCACGAGAAGTTCAAGAACATCGATAAACTGGCCGCCAGGTTCCCATTGTTCAGCACGCCAACGTATCTCGAGTTTCTACAGGGGAACCGTGATTATCCTTGCACGGCCTGGGGCAATCCGACCTACAACGTGAAAGGTTGGAAAGGCCCGTGCTACCTCATCACGGACGGCCACTACAAGACCTTTGAAGAACTAATGACGACCACTCAGTGGGAAACGTACGGAGCAGGCAACGATCCCCGTTGCGACCATTGCATGGTGCATTGCGGCTTTGAGCCGTCGGCCGCGCTGGGAATAAATTCGAAGCTGGGCGATACATTCAAGTTGATGACTTGGGCGTTTCGATAGAACCCGAATTTGTGGGGCAGGTTGGTAACCTGCCTCCTGGAGATATGGCCGATTGCCAATCGACCGCGGGTTACCAACCTGCCCCGCGAGCGGTTTAATGAAACCGACGCTGGTTACCGGCGCGACCGGTTTCATAGGCTGGCATGTAGCCAGAAAGTTGTTGGCGCGCGGCCATGCGGTGCGCGCCCTGGTGCGGCCGGCAAGTAAAGTTCGCGAACTGGAAGTTGAGGAAGTAACCGGAGATTTACGCGACCGGGGATCTCTGGAACGGGCCGTCGCTGGATGCGGGCTGGTCTTTCACGTCGCAGCCGACTATCGGTTGTGGGCCAAGGCCCCGGGCGAGTTGTACCGCTCTAATGTCGATGGCACGCGGAACTTGCTGAGCGCCGCGCGGGATGCTGGAGTAGAGCGCGTCGTCTACACCAGTACCGTAGGATGTATTGGAATTCCCGAGGATCGGCCGGGCAGCGAGGAATTGGAAGTGCACCTGGAGGAGATGACGGGCGCCTACAAGCGATCGAAATTTCAGGCTGAGCAAGTGGCTCTTGAATTCGCCGCGGCGGGACTTCCCGTCGTAATCGTGAATCCGACGGCGCCGATTGGCGATCATGATTTTAAGCCGACTCCCACCGGCAAGATCGTAGTGGATTATTTGAAGGGCGGCATGCCGGCCTTTGTCGATACCGGCCTGAACCTGGTTGATGTTGCGGACACCGCGGAGGGGCATTTGCTGGCGGGTGAACATGGCCGTAGCGGCGAGCGCTATATACTAGGGTGCGAGAATTTGACCCTGCAACAGATCCTGGTCCGATTGGCGGAATTGAGTGGCGGAAAAGCGCCGCGTTGGCGAATCCCATATGGGGTGGCGTACGCGGCAGGCTTAGCCAGCACCGGATGGGCGAATCTCACCGGGCATGAGCCTCGGGCTCCGCTCGACGCTGTGAAGATGGCGCGCAAGAAAATGTTCGTTTCGGTGGATAAAGCTAAACGTGAACTGGGATTCAACCCCGGCCCGGTCGAGGGCGCATTGAAGCGCGCAATCGATTGGTTTCGGACGAATGGTTACGTATAATTGCTGGTATTTGTAGCTTCGGAGGCCCGGGAATTTGATGGCTTCCTGGCCAATGCCGAGAGAGTAGTCAAACTGGATTGGCCCCTGCGCTTCGCCAGGATAGCCTGGTTGAACGGCCGAGCGGGGCTTTTAGTGGCCAACGGGCCAGGGCCGAAGCTAGCGGGCGAGGCTCTGGAAGTCGTGAGAGGAAAGCAGCACTTGCAAGGGTTGCATGTAAACATGGAATTAACAGGAATGGTGAGCACAGGTTTCTGCGGCGCTTTAGATAGCGCGTTGGAGCCGTGCGATATCTTCCTCGCGACCCAACTGTTGACGACGCTCCCTTACGGTCGCGGTTCTGACGCCGCATCTCACTCATCCGAACAGAGCCGCGACGGTAACGGAGCGTACCCCACCACTATCATCCACACCTGCTCCCCCATCATCACAACCCATAAATACAAATCCGGCAAGCTCCTCTCCATCGACCGCGTCGCCTCCACCGCCGCCGAGAAGTTTGAACTTCGTCAAACCGGGGCTGACGCGGTCGAGATGGAAGCCGCCGCCGTCGCCGCGAAAGCGCGGGAATGGAATCTTCCGTTCTACGCCATCCGTGTCGTCACCGATACCGCCGCCGAGAGCTTCCCCTTGGATTTCAACCGTATGCGCGACTCGGCAGGCCGCTTCAATCGCGCCAAAATAATCACAGCAGCTTTGCGAAGACCCGGCGTAATTTTTCCGGAGCTGCTGAAACTCAACAAAAGATGCAAGAACGCTGCGAAAGCGTTAGGTGACTTTATTGCAGACAGTCGAATTTGAATTGCAGTCGCCACCAGCCACCATGCGGGCCGCGGTATATACCGGAGACAGCACAGTGTCGGTCGAATCCGTCCCAACGCCGGCCATTGGCCCCGGCGAGTTACTCATTCGCGTCGAAGCTTGCGGCATCTGTCATACCGATCTGAAAAAGATCGAATACAACCTGTTGACCCCACCCCGGATTTTCGGACACGAAACCGCCGGAGTGATCGCGGCCGCGGGCAGGGACGTGCGCGGATTCTCCGTCGGCGACCGCGTAATCGTCTTCCACCATATTCCGTGTCTTGAATGTTTCTACTGCCGCCACAAGTTGTTCGCGCAGTGCGCCGTCTATAAAAAGGTGGGCGTAACAGCCGGCTATGAGCCCGCCGGCGGTGGATTTTCACAGTATGTGCGGGTGATGGATTGGATCGTTCACCGCGGAGTGGAAAAAATTCCGGATGGTGTTTCGTTCGACCGTGCCTGCTTTGTCGAACCGGTGAATACGTGCCTCAAAGGCGTCATCCAGTTGAACCCGCAGCCCGAAGATGTCGTGGTAATACTGGGGCAAGGACCCATCGGTTTACTCTTTACGATGTTGGTGAAGCGGTCGGGCGCCACCATGATCGGCTCCGACGCCATGCCTCATCGCCGTGAGTTGGCGGCGCGTTTTGGCGCGGCCGCCGCCTTCGATCCTCGCGATCCGAACCTGCTTAGCCGTATCATGGAGATGACCGGAGGAAGAGGAGCCGATCTCGTCATCGTTGCTGCGTCGGCGCCGGGTATCGTCGAGCAGGCGGTGAGCTATTCTCGTCCAGGGAGTCGTATACTTTTGTTTGCACAAACTTCGCACCAGGAACGTATCGAAGTCTCGGGAGCCGATGTCTGCATGGGCGAACGCGTGATCTTTGGGTCCTACAGCGCTTCCGTCGATCTTCAGAAGGACTCGGCGGATCTTGTATTTAGCGGCGCTCTGCCGGTCGAAGACTTGGTTTCGCACCGCTTTGCTTTGAACGAGATACGTCTAGGAATTAGCCTGGCGTTGCATCCTGAGCCTAAATCGTTGAAAATTATAGTTCAGCCTCAGAGGTGGTCTTAGTGAACACGCAGATGATAGCTGCCGTGCTCTACGGCAAGGAGAACTTGCAGATAGAGGCGGTGTCAGTACCGAAGCTTGAGAAGGGCGACGTGCTTGTGCGCGTCCAGGCTGCCCTCACGTGCGGTACCGACGTGAAGGTGTTCCGCCGCGGTTACCATGCGCGCATGATCGTCCCACCCGCGCTCTTTGGACACGAGCTGGCCGGCGATATCGTCGCCATGGGTTCGGAAGTGAAGGGCTTCCACGTGGGCCAGCGAGTGGTGGCGGCCAATTCCGCTCCCTGCATGCAGTGTTTCTTTTGCAAGCGCGGCAACGAAAACCTTTGTGACGATCTGCTCTTCAACAATGGCGCTTACGCCGAGTACATCCGCATACCCGCTAGAATTGTCGAACGCAACATGTACGAGATTCCGGCGCACGTCACGTATCAGGATGCGGCGCTAATCGAGCCGCTGGCTTGCGTGATGCGCGGTCTCGATGAAACCTCCATCAGTCCCGGAGATACGCTCACCGTAATCGGTCTGGGTCCCATCGGCTTGATGTTCGTACGGCTCGCCAAAGCGTATAGCGCGCGCGTCATCGCCATCGGGCGCCGCAAAACACAGCTTAGCCGCGCGCTGGAGATGGGCGCGGACGAAGTGCTGATCTCGGGCGAGACGGAAGCGACCGCGAGAAAAGTCCGGGATCTGACCGGAGGCCGCGGCTCGGATGTCGCCATTGAGGCCGTGGGCCAGCCGGAAGCCTGGGAAACGGCCGTGAAGCTGCTTCGCCGCGGCGGCACCGTCAACTTCTTCGGCGGCTGTCCCAACGATAGCCGTATCAGTCTGGATACGTCCTTGCTGCACTATTCCGAAATCACTTGCAAGGCGAGTTTTCACCATACTCCCGCGCATATCCGCAAGGCGCTCGAATTTGTCAGCCGCGGAGTGATCACCGCGCGCGATTTCGTGAACCGCGTCGAGCCCCTGGCCAACCTGCTGGAAGTGATGCGGCACCTGATGAGTCACAACGGGCATATGAAGACCGCCATCATACCGTAGTGCCCCGTTTGGACAGCGTTGTACTACTACAGTCTGATTTCTTTGCCGCTGGCAAAGATTCGCCGTGGGACAGGCCTCCTGGCCTGTCTTCTTCCCGCGAAATGATTTGGTTGCCGCTCTGCTGCGTTGTGGGGCAGGCAATCTTGCATGCAGCCGGCTTTAGCCGGCTCCCTCAGTCGCAGGCCGACTGGCTGGCTGGAACGATAGGACACTAGTGCCGCTCGCCCCCAAAGACTACGTCCACTCGGCGGAGGCGCTGGAGCGTGCCTACACTAAGCCTGAGGCCGAGCGGTACACACGCTGGCTGGCAACTCAGCATTACGAAAATTTTCACGTAGTCACGTTTCTCCTTCCGAAGCGCCTCCACCAGGATTTCTACAACGTCTACTCGTTCTGCCGTTGGGCCGACGATCTGGGCGACGAAATCGGCGATCCCGCGGAGAGTCTGCGTCTGCTGGCCTGGTGGCGCAAGGAACTGCAAGCCATGTATGCGGGCGAGCTGCGGCATCCCGTTTTCGTCGCGCTCGAAGGCACGGCGCGGAAGCACGATTTGCCGATCGAGCTTTTTTCCGATTTGATCAGCGCCTTCGAGCAGGATCAAACCACCACGCGTTATCGGAATTGGGACCAGTTGTTCGCATACTGCCAATGCTCCGCGAATCCCGTCGGAAGATTAGTGTTGCGCCTGTGCGGGTATGCCGGCGCGGAGCGCGACCACTTGTCCGACAAAACATGCACCGCCTTGCAGCTAGCCAATTTCTGGCAGGATGTCACCGTTGATTTTGAAAAGGACCGCGTCTATCTGCCCCTGGAGATCCTGGCGCGCCACGGGTACACCATCGACGAGCTAGCCGCCCGAAAGTACAACCCCGCGTTCCAGGCAGTAATGCGCGACGCGGTGGATGTGGCGCGCAAACTTTTCCTGGAAGGCCTGCCGCTAATCAAGACCGTGGACCGCCGTTTGGCATTCGACCTGGAACTGTTCAGCCGCGGCGGAATGCTCGTCCTCGATAAAATCGAGCGGCAGGACTATAATGTCTTATCGCACCGCCCAACCATCTCGAAATTCGAACGCATCCAGCTACTACTGGGCGCCGTAGCACAGGCATGCCGGTAGCTAAGAAGGACTCCTACGCTTTCTGCCGCCGCACTGCCCGCAACAGGGCCCGCAATTTCTACTACTCCTTCCTCCTGCTTTCCAGCGAACAAAAAGACTCCATGTGCGCGATCTACGCCTTCATGCGCTACTGCGACGACATCAGCGAAGCCGAAGGCGCTTCACGCGAGGCCATCGAAAAATGGCGGTCGGATCTCAATCGGGCCCTGCGCGGCGACTACCCCGATAATCCGCTATGGCCCGCTTTCCATGACACGGTGCAGCGCTATCAAATTCCACACAACTATTTCCAGGAAATGATCGACGGCGTCAGCTCCGATCTCGAGCCGCGCCAGATCCAGACCTTCGACGAGCTCTACCGCTACTGTTACCAGGTGGCCAGCGTCGTCGGACTCACCATCATCCACATCTTCGGCTTCGATTCGCCCGATGCCATGGCCTTGGCCGAAAAATGCGGCATCGCTTTCCAACTAACCAATATCCTCCGCGACGTTCGCGAAGACTCCGAAAACCATCGCGTCTATCTACCCGCCGAAGACATCCGCCGCTTCAACGCCGATCTCTCCAGGCACGATGAAAATTTCCTGGGCTTGATGCGCTTCGAAGCCACCCGCGCGAAAGCCTACTACGACGAATCCCGCCCGCTAATTGGCCTGGTACACCAGAACAGCCGCCGCTCCCTCTGGGCGCTGATCGAAATCTACCGCCGTCTACTGACCCGCCTGGAGCAATCCAACTTCGACGTCCTGTCACGCCGCATCCGCCTCTCAACCACAGAAAAACTCAAAATTCTAATCGAGGCCCACCTAAAAACCATGTAGCACAGGCATTCTTGCCTGTGTGGATCTTAGACCCAGATCGCCGATAATATTTGTTATGACGAAACTGACCGACTCCGAGCTGCACGCCGCCCTGTCCGGCCTGCCCGGGTGGACCATGGCAGAACACAAAATCCACAAAGACTACAAATTCGCCGACTTCGTCCACGCCTTCGGCTTCATGTCCACGGCCGCGCTCGCGATCGAAAAGATGAATCACCATCCGGAATGGTTTAACGTCTACAACCGGGTCACGGTCTACCTCACCACCCACGACGCTCAGGGAGTGACTTCCAAAGACATCGAACTCGCCAAACTCCTGGACGGCTTCGCCCAAAAACTCCAATGAAAATCCTTCTGCTCCTGGCATGCGCGGTTTCCTCGTTTGCCCAGGCCTTTTCCGGAGCCGCCGCGGTTGATGAGCAGATCGATCGTGCGGTCTCCAGCGGACTGATACCCGGTGCGGTTCTACTGATTGGGCACGACGGCCAAGTAGTTTACCGGAAGGCGTACGGCGAGCGTGCGCTGATCCCCGCGCGCGAGCCCATGACCCTCGATACCATCTTCGATGCCGCTTCGTTGACCAAAGTAATCGCCACGACGTCCGCCGTCATGAAGCTTTTCGATCGGGGCAAGATCCGCCTCAACGATCCCGTGACCAACTATCTTCCCGAATTTCAGGGCGGCCACAGCACGATTACCATCCGCAATTTGATGACGCATTTTTCCGGCTTGCGCCCCGATCTCGACCTGCAGCCGGTCTGGACCGGCTACGACACCGGCATCCATCGCGCCCTGATCGATAAACCGGCCCGCGGCCCCGGGCTCCGATTTGTTTACAGCGACATCAACTTCGTTCTGCTGGGTGAAATTGTGCATCGGCTAAGCGGCCAGACTCTCGCCGCCTTCACGCACGAAAATATTTTCGAGCCGCTGGGGATGCGGGAAACGACGTTCCAGCCGTCCGCTTCGCTCCAAGCCCGGATAGCCCCGACCGAGATCGATCCGGCCACCGGCCAACCACTTCGCGGCGTCGTTCACGATCCCACTTCCCGTTATATGGGCGGCATCGCCGGACACGCCGGACTCTTCACCACCGCCGGCGACCTGGCAAAATTCGCGGAAATGATGATCGGACACGGCGAGTCCAATGGTATCCGAATTTTTAGCGCGCCCACGGTGGAAAAATTCACAACGCCGCAATCCCCCGCCGATCAGCCGATTCTGCGCGGTCTCGGCTGGGATATCGACTCGTCCTTCTCCAGCAACCGCGGCGACTTGTTTCCAATCGGCTCCTACGGCCATACCGGGTTCACGGGCACGTCCATCTGGATCGATCCATTTAGTAAATCGTACGTTATTCTTCTGACAAATTTCGTTCATCCCCATCGGGGAAAGTCGCTTACCTCGCTGCGCGGACGGGTCGCGACCATCGCTGCCGCTTCCTTCGGAATCACCACTCCCAGCGTGAAAATAACCGGATACAACGAGACCATCGTCGGCGCCGGCCTGCATCGCGTCGTCGAGCCGAAAGGCGCCGTCCTCACCGGCCTGGATGTTCTTGCCCAGCAAAAATTCGCCCCATTGCTGGGAAAACGGATCGGCCTCATCACCAACCATACTGGATTGAGCCGCCAAGGAAAGCGCAATGTCGATCTGATGTTAGCCGCGGGCGTGAAGATTTCCGGTCTCTTCTCTCCCGAACATGGACTCTCAGGCGCGGAGGACCAAACCAATATCGCCAATGCAAAAGATCCGGCGACGGGACTCACCGTGATCAGTCTGTACCAGGGTTCCAGGCGCCGCATCGCGCCGGAAATGCTGGATGGAATCGATGCCCTGGTTTACGATATTCAGGATGTCGGCGCCAGGTTCTACACCTATTCCTGCACCATGCTCTACAGCTTGGAAGAGGCCGCGAAAAAACACCTGCCGTTTTTCGTGTTGGATCGTCCGAACCCCGTCACTGGAGTGCGGATGGAGGGGCCGGTGCTGCTGGACCAGGATCTCGAATCCTTTGTCGGATGCTTTCACGTTCCGCTTAGACATGCCATGACGTTTGGTGAACTCGCCGGTATGGCCAACGCCGAACGCAATCTTGGCGCGGATCTCCACGTGATTCTAATGCAAGGCTGGAATCGGGGCGACTGGTTCGACGCCACCGGACTGCGCTGGGTGGATTTTTCTCCCAATATGCGCAGCCTGAACGCTGCTACCCTCTATCCCGGAGTCGCGATGCTGGAGGCATCCAAGAACTACTCGGTCGGCCGTGGGACCGATGCGCCCTTCGAACAAATCGGAGCCGATTGGATCGACGGACGGGAGCTCGCCGCTTTTCTGAATGCGCGCTATATTCCCGGCGTTCGCGTCTATGCCACTCGATTCCGTCCCGCTTCTTCGAATCTCGCCGGACAGACTATCGAAGGCGTGCGATTCATTGTTACGGATCGCAACGAATTTGACAGTACCCGCTTCGGCTTGGAGTTAGGCTATGCCCTGGAGAAACTCTACCCCGGCAAAATTCCATGGGATGCGAATCGGTTCCTGATTGGAAATCGCGACGTCGTTGCCGCCGGAAAGAACGCGGAGGACCCGCGGAGTACGGTTCAAAAGATGGAAGAGTCTGTCGAGGCCTTCAACAAGGTGCGAGAGAAATATCTACTCTATAAATAGGCAACAGTTCGAACCCGAGACATGCTCGGGTTCGAAGGGGCACGAGTACCCCGGATCCTGAACCGAAAAAACAATCGGTCCCGAACGTACTGCTGCTTTTTAGGCGACCGCTATCTTGCTGGCGGCCGCTTTAGCTTCGGCTTTCGGGCGGTTCTTACTGCCCGGTGGTCGGCCCCGCTTCTTGACTTGCGCCATCCAAGCTGGTGGGCGGCCACGCCGCCGTCCCCGCCCTCGAGCCAGTCGCTCCAGCGTCATGACCGCCTCTTCAATTTGTTCACGCTCCTGGCGTAATTCAGCTAACATCTTGTTGATGTCCATCGTTTCGTCTCCCCCCAGTTTCTATCGTCTAAGAACGGCATCTGTTCTGTAAAGCGAACAGAACTATATAACGTAATGATCCTGTATTATTGTTGTACCCCATTTTGTATTACGTTTCAAGTGCCTTGTTCTGAAAACAGAACAGCGTGACGAGGGAAAGTTCCCCGGTACTGGCCGTACGGTAGGAAATCAGTCCTGTCGACGACTCTTCCAGTAGAAATAAAAGGGAAGACCCAGTGAAATCAAACCCAAACCCACCAACGATTCTCGCGGTGACTTTATCAACGTCGAGATGACCAAACTCGTGATCCCTAACACGAAGACAATTGGGACCACCGGGTAGCCGACGGTCCGATAGGGCCGCGGCATGTCGGGCCGCTTAAATCGAAGCACAATCACCGCCGCCGTAGCCATCCCATAAAGAATGACGCTGGCGAAAATAACGTACGTATAAAGCTGGTCATAACGTCCGCTTAAAACTAGTACGCAGGCCCAAGCGCTCAGGGCAAGAATTGAAACGCTGGGCGTCCGGTGTTTCGGGTGGACAAAGCCCACGCGCTTAAAAAAGAGTACATCGCGAGCCATTGCGAAGGGAACTCGCGAACCGGCCAGGATGGACCCGTTCAGCGCGGCGAATATCGAAATCATGGCGGCAATGCTGACAGCTCCGGCGCCGGGCGCGCCTAATATCCGCCGCATCATTTCCCCGGCGACACGTGTGGTTGACGCCACCGCATCGGCCGGCAGCACGTAGAAGTAGGCGAGATTCGTCAAGAGATAAATGACGACTACGGCCAGCGTGCCGATTATCAAGGCCAACGGAAGATTGCGTTGCGGATTGCGCACCTCCGACGACACCATACTCACGTTGTTCCAGCCGTCGTAAGCCCACAATGCCGCCACCAGTGCCGCGAAAAACCCGGCGATGCCGCCCGGCGCCGCGATCGATGTGCTGAAATTCGAGACTGTTCCGTGCCCGCTTCCAAGTCCGATTACGATAATCGCGGCAATCAATCCAACTTTGAGGATGGTTACCGCCACTTGGACATTGCCGCCGATCTTTACTCCAAAATAGTTGATCAGAGCCAGCACGGCGATTACTCCCATCGCCAGCACTTGCCCATAGTGAATTTCAAATGAGCTGCCCAGCGGCATGGGCACGGTCACCCATACTTGCTCCAGCTCCGGGCGAAAATTCGCGAGATAAATAAAGAAACCGCTCGCCAGGGTTGCGATGGAGCCGCTCTTGGCCACCCACATTTGCGTCCAGCCGTACAGGAACCCCCACAGCGGACCGTAGGCTTCGCGCAGGTAAACATATTCTCCGCCCGCCTGCGGAAGCGCCGCCGCAAGCTCGGCATAACTCAAAGCTCCGAACAGCGATAAAAGACCGCCAAAAATCCAAACCGCGAAAACCATTCCAGGCGACCCTACGTTCTTTACCATCGCGTTCGGCACCAGAAAAATGCCGCTCCCGATCACAGTGCCGACCACGATGGCCGCGGCGCTCCAGACGCCCAGATCGCGTTTCAGTCCAAATTGGCTGCCGGCCGCTTCAGGCGATTTTTCGAGCATGAGACGATTCTCCCAACAATAGCGACGTGACGTAACCGGTCAGGAATGTGCCGGCCGTTCCAATCGGCACGTACCAGGTGAAAGCGATGTGCGTCCATTGTTTGACGCAGATCATCAGAACGAGTCCGGCGATCATCCCCGTCATCGCCGAATTCTCCTGGACAGATTTTGTGAGCAGGCCTAATAGAAAAACTCCCAGCAGCGAGCCGTACAATATCGACGCGATAGTGAGACCCGCCTCCAGCACCGATCCCCACTGCCGGGCGATCAATCCCACCAGAAATAAAAGCACCGCCCATACCACCGTCGCCCAACGAGCGATTCCGAGAAAATGCGCCTCCGGCCGATCGGGTTTACGGCGCAGAGCGAGTGGCCGGTAAAAATCCATGACCGTGGTCGAAGCCAGCGAATTTAACGCCGCGCTCAGGTTCGACATTCCGGCCGCCAGGATCGCGGCGATCGTCAATCCAGCAACGCCCGTGGGTAGATTGTGCCAGACAAATGCCGGATAGATCGATTCCAGCGGCTTCGGCGGTGGAAGATGCAAATCGGAATAGTGGACGTAGAGTAAGAGTCCGATGAAAAGGAATAGCGAGAACTGAAAAAAGATGACCAGCCAGCTTGAAAACAGCGCGGCGCGGCTCTCTCCTTCCGTTTTCGCCGCAAGCAGCCGCTGCACCAGCAACTGTTCGGTACCGTGGCTGGCGGTGGTGAGGAAGCAGCCGCCAATCAGCCCAGCCCAAAAACTGTAGTTGCGCGAAAAGAATTCAGCCGTCCAGGCAAACCGGAAATCGAACATCTGAAATTTGTGAGCCGTTCCGGCAACGTCATGAACGTGGGCCCATCCGCCCGGGATTTGGTGCAGAATCACAAAGAAGCTAAGCAGCGCCCCGGCGACGTAGAGAAACATTTGTACTACATCGGTCCAGATCACGGCCGTCATCCCGCCCTCGAACGTATAGAACAGCGTGAGGCAAACGATGACGAAAATGGATGCGGCCTCGCCCCCGCCACCTCGCGGGAAATCCCAACCCAGTCTCGCGTAGGCAGGTTCCACCAGCACGATTGAAACTATGATCGAAACCGCGAATACGCGGACGCCTTCCGCCAGCGCGCGCAGAATCAGGAATGTTCCAGCGGTCAGTTTTCGAATACGCTCGCCGAAGCGCCGCTGCATCAATTCGTAAGCCGTGAACATCTGGCCTCGAAAGTATTGCGGCAGGAACAGAACTGAGATCACGATCCGTGCCAGCAAATATCCCAGCACAAGTTGAAGAAACTGAAAGTTGCCGCCGAATGCGAGCGCCGGCGTTCCGATCACCGTGAGCGTACTGGTCTCCGCCGACACGATCGAAAGGGAGATGGCCCACCACGGCGTTGTCCGTCCGCCCAGAAAATAATTCTTCAGGCTGCGTTGGCTTTTCCGGAACCGGGCGCCGAACCACGTGATCGCGATCAGATAGATCGCGATGGTAGTCAGATCGAAAAAACGCATGAGCAAGCGGATGATAGCACGTGCTGTTGTAGGATTAATCGAGAGGTGACAGCGATGCGAAAGTCCTTAGTTCTTTGCGTGACTCCTGTTTTATTGACGCTGCTGGCCCAGGCCGCGAGAATACCCGCCGGCACCGGCGTGAACGTGCGCCTCGGCCAATCCATTTCATCCGACAAGGCTCGGTCCGGAGATACCTGGAGCGGAACCCTGGCCGACGATGTAGCAGCAAGCGGACGAGTGGTGGCCAGACGCGGCGACCCGGTATTAGGCAAAGTGGTCGACGCGAAAGCATCAGGCAGGCTCTCCGGCAGAGCCGACATCGAACTGCAACTCACGTCCATCAATGGAAGCCCCGTAGTCAGCAGCACGGTAGGCAGCACCGGCAGCGGACATAAGGGCCGCAACGCAAAAGCAATCGGCGGCGGTGCGGCTGCAGGCGCAATCATTGGCGCAATAGCGGGCGGTGGCAAAGGAGCGGCGATCGGCGCCGGAGCAGGGGGCGCCGCAGGCACAGCAGGAGCAGCGGCAACCGGAAAGAAAGACGTAAAGTTTCCCGTGGAGACAATCCTAACCTTCACCATCCGCTAAATCGGTAAGGTCGCAAATATGGTGACAGGCACCCGCTGTCCCAAGCCGCCGGGATATTGAAGCACTCATGAAGGCTCGCCGGCGCGTGGACAGCGGGTGCCTGTCACCATATTTTTCCCGAGGGGCCCCAGGCTACGCCGGCTGCTGCATAGTCATACAATGTAGCGCCCCCAGCCCCAGAACCAAATCCCCGCAATAAATTCCGATCACCTCGCGCCCGGGAAAAAGCGCCGCCAACACGTTGAGCGCAACCCGATCTATTGGATCGTTAAAAGTAGGCGCCAGCACCATCCTATTAGCGATATAAAAGTTCGCGTAGCTCGCCGGCAACCTCTGCCCACCAAAATAAACCGGCGCCGGCATCGGCAGCGTAACAATCCGAAGACCCGCGCGTTGCAGCAGCCTTAGATTCTCCCGCAGGGGTTCGTAATTCGCGTCCGATTCGTTTTCCTCCACCACGGTCACCACTGTGTCGGCATCCACGAAGCGTGCCAGGTCGTCAATGTGCCCGTGCGTATCGTCGCCGGCGATCCCGTCTTTCAACCAGATGGTCCGCGTAATTCCGAGATAGGCGGCGAAGAATCGCTCCAGTTCCGCCCGCGCCACACCAGGATTGCGAACCTGCACCTTCTCACTCAGCAGGCACTCCTCAGTAGTGAGCAACAGTCCGGCGCCATTGACATCGATCGACCCGCCTTCTAAAACGATGCCCGGCTCGAACGACGGCATCGTCTTGAAACGCTTCGCCAGCAACGCGGGAATTCTGTTATCGCGTCGCCAGTTGGTGTACTTGGCCCAGCCGTTGAATTTCCAATTAGTGATCGCGACCTCACCCGCCTCGTTCTTCACGAAAAGCGGGCAATAGTCGCGCGTCCAACTTCGGTTGGTCGGATGGCGGAAGAACTCCACCGCATTCATGTTCACCGCGCATTTCGCGAAAACGCGCCTCGCGCTCTTCTCGCCCGCGGCGTCCTCCACCAGTATTCGTAACTTCTCGACGTTCGCCAGCCTGCGCGCGATCTCGCCATAGACCCAGGGAATCGCGGAAAACTTACCCGGCCAATCGGTGCGCTCGTGCGGCCACGCCAGCCAAGTCGCTTCGTGCGGCTCCCATTCGGCGGGCATCCGAAACCCGGTTGGAGCTGGCGTCAATCCAGCCACCGCTGCAAGATTGGGGAATAAGCGTCCACCCGCCGATCGCGCAGAAACGGCCAATTGCGGCGCACTTCTTCAGCTTTGCGCGGATCGCATTCCACCACCAGAATCTCTTCGGAGTTCCCGGATGCTTCGGCGATGACTTTCCCGAACGGATCGGCCACAAACGACGAGCCCCAAAACTCGAGGCCGCGATCGGGCGGTCCCTCGAACCCCACGCGATTGACCGCCGCGACATAGATACCGTTCGCGATGGCGTGACTGCGCTGAATAGTCCGCCACGCGTCCAATTGCCCCGCGCCGTACTGCTCTTTTTCCGCGGGATGCCAGCCGATCGCGGTCGGGTAGAAAAGAATATTGGCTCCGCTGAGACTCGAAAGGCGCGCCGCCTCCGGAAACCATTGGTCCCAGCAGACCAGCACGCCGACGCGCGCAAACGAAGTGTCGAAGTTCACGAATCCAAGATCGCCCGGCGTGAAATAAAACTTCTCAAAATACAAAGGATCGTCGGGGATGTGCATCTTGCGATAGATGCCGGTTATTTCCCCGTCGACCCCAATCACAGCGGCCGTGTTGTGATAAAGCCCGGCCGCCCGCCGCTCAAAAAGCGATGCGATAACCACGATCCCAAGCTCTCTCGCGAGCCGCCCGAGTGTCTCCGTCGTAGGCCCCGGAATGGATTCAGCCAGCGCAAACAATTCCGCGCTTTCCTCCCGGCAAAAATATTGCGACCGGAAAAGCTCCTGCAGGCAAACGATCTGCGCCCCCCGCGCCGCCGCTTCCCGAATCCTCCACATAGCCTTCTCGAGATTCTCATTGGGGTCAACCCCGCAGCTCATCTGCACCAGACCCACACGGAACCGATCCGTGGTAGAAGATTGCATGACTTTTATTAAGGTAGGACAGGCCTCCTGGCCTGTCAACAGCCGGCACGGCTGGAGTAACCATCGCCGTAATTCCTGCAACTCGCGCCTGCACATCGCCGTCGGTATTATCGAGTAAGAAATATATTCAATGAAATTAATTCTCCTGTGTAAGATTTGGCTGTGCAACGCCAAGCTATTGGAATTACGCGCGACTTAGCCGCGGACTCCCCGCCACCGGGCTCTGGCAGACCAGCCGGGGTTGCCGCTCGCTCAATGCTATGCAATCCTTAGATTCAAGGTTGTGAACGAAATCGTTTTCGAGGTGACGCAGGATGCCGACGGAGGCTTCTCCGCCGAATGCCTGACCGAAAGCATCTCCACCCAAGGCGACACCTGGCATGAGCTTCGGGCCAACGTCAAGGAAGCGGTTGAAGCTTTCTACTTTGACCGGCCAAAGCCTGCTGATGTCCGGCTTCATCTCATCCGCGATGAAATGCTCGCCCTCGGATGAAAATTCCGCGTGACTTGAGCGGCCACGAACTCGTAGCCGCGCTCTGCACCCACTGTGGATACGTCAAGGTCCATCAAGTTGGCAGCCACATTATCTTGCAGACCCAGGAACCGGCTCCTCACCGCGTGGCCGTTCCCGCTCACAAGCCGCTGCACCCCTGTTGACAGTTTCTAATTGTCAGATAGGCTGAAGATATGGCAAGCAGAGCAACCACACCAACCCAGGAGCGTGTCGGGCGCGTCGGACCGCGGCGCCAAGTCATCATCCCACGTGAATTTTTCGAAAAGCTCCAGATGCGCGAGGGTGATTTTGTGGCGTTTAGCCAAAAAGACAATGCTGTACTCATGAGGCCTAAACGCCTTATTGATCCCGATGATCTGCTCACCCCTGAAGAAAGCGCTCTCGTGAAGAAGGCCGAGCGGGAGATGCGGCAAGGCAAATACGTAAGCCTCGACCAACTACGCCATGACTTGGACCGTCCGCGTTCACGCCGCCGCCGCAAAACAGCTTAGTACGATCCCGCCCGATCGTCGCCAGCGCATCCTCGATGATATTGTTGCGTTTGAAGAAGACCCGTTTCGCGGTCTCGTTAAACCACTCAAAGGGAAGACCCATAAGGGTCACTACCGCAAAGTGTCTGGTCGATACCGCATCATTTTCAAACCAATTCATGCCACCCACACAGTGGAAGTGCTTGCAGTTCTCCTTCGTAATGAGGGTACGTATAAGTAGAGATGCACGAAAACACGGGCCGACCCGCGTTAGTGTGACCTTGTAATCACCGAATATAATTGAGTACGCAAGCTTGAAAGGAACACAGCGGTGCCACAGCATGGCGAGAGCGGCGGCGGATGGATACCCCGGTCCACCGGTGTCGTAGAGGCCCTGATTGCGGCGAGTGTCGGCTCCGGTCTCCTTCCCGCTGTGACCTTCGCCTGGCAACAAGTCTTCCACGGTGAGCCGCCGGAGTGGGCGAAGGGTGCCGTCCCGAACATCGTTGCGGCTCTGTTGCTGGGCACGGCGTTCGGGCTTCTGTCGTGGCGGAGAGCGCGGCACAGGCACGCGACGCCTGAAGCCAAGGGCGACCGGATCTCAATCTATATCGCCGACTTCGTCGACGACGACGCGAGCCGGACCGCGGGGGATCATGTGCGGGAATCGATCCTGAAGGAGTTGGGGAAGGAGCTGGTCGAGGTGCTCCCGGCGGGCGTGCAACTCAGGCTGTCGGAGGACGTGAGCGCCGACGAAGCAGCGAACGAGGCGGCGAAGAATGCTCGGGCGCTGCTGAGGAAGAAGCGCGGCGATTTGCTGATTTGGGGGCGGGTCTACACGAGGGCGCAGAGTAGCGTGATTGAGTTGCGATTTGTGTCGGCGGCGCAGGACGGCGCGGAGGGACAGCGCTTCGGATTCACCGAGAAGTTCACGCTCGAGGCGGGATTCGGGACGGAGATGGCGGCGGCGCTGGCGGCGGTGGCCGTCACGCTCGCGGTTCCCGTCATACAAGACAGGGGGAAGTACATGGCGGGAACACTGATACCAGTCGCGAATCGGCTCGCCCCGCTGATTCGCGGCATTCCCGCATCCATGCGTCCGGACGATCGCGCCCGGTTGCTGAGGTCTTATGGATTGCTCCAGAGCGTAATCGGAGAACAGGCGGGCGACTCCCGGCGGCTGGAGGAGGCGGTCGAGGCGTTTCGCGCGGCGCTGGAGGAACGGACACGTGAGCGTGTCCCGCTGGACTGGGCGAGGACACAAAACCACCTCGGCAGCGCGCTGACGAGTCTGGGCGAGCGGGAGAGCGGAACGGGTCGGCTGGAGGAGGCGGTCGAGGCGTATCGCGAGGCGCTGGAGGAACGGACGCGCGAGCGGGTGCCACTGGACTGGGCGGCGACACAAAACAAC
>CATPCJ010000213.1 GCA_955652915.1 uncultured Bryobacteraceae bacterium | reverse complement strand
TGTTTCGGTCTCAACGCACTTTTAGGACACTACCGGGTTTCGCGATACTCCAAACAGAACCGCGACCGTTAGGGAGCGCTCATGGGCCTGCGGCCCACCAAAGATGATAAAGACGCGCCCGGGCCGCAGCGTATTCATCGCCTTTGGTGGGCCCAGGCCCATGAGCGCTCCGTTGAAGACGCGGTGCAAATTATTGATTGCACGGAAGCGGGCCGCCGCGTCTTCATCACCTTGGTGGGCCGCAGGCCAATGGGCACTCCCTTACGGTCGCGGTTCTGAAGAGGTCGCGAAGAAGAAGCTCTGTTGGCTGTGTAGCGTCTGTCAGTGCGTCGCGATTAGAAGCCTTTAGGCCGTTTCGCGATGCCGGCAATCTTGGCCAGGGCCCGTGCCTACAGGGCATGCTCGCCTTCGACGGAAATGTTTATCGGAAAATTGAAAAGGGGTCGAGTCCGTTCGGAACCCGACCCCTGATCGTAACAGTCTGGAACAGTTTCAGAACTCGAGACGCATGCCGAATTCGATCCATCGGGCGCTGTTGGTCCGATTCGCGGGAATGAACGTGCTCGTGATGACGCCGAAGGCGTTGGGATTCTGGAAGCTGAGACTCGGGTTGTTGAAGAAGTGCTGATTGAAGATGTTGAACATGTCCCCCGAGAAGCGCAGAGCGACTCTCTCTGTGATCTGGGTGCTCTTTCCGAAGCTCATGTCGGAGTTCCAAAAAGGCAGACCGTAGAACGGATTCGCGCGGCCGGTGCGGGTATCGGAGCCGATGTTGACATAGCGGAAAGAATTGAAAGCCGCGCAGGGGTCGGCGAAGATATTCTGGCCACTGCCGCCTGGATTAATCGCGTTGCGGCCTTCGGCCGCGCAGGACCCGTTGTACAGGTTCGGGGTGGCATTGGAGACCGCCTTGGTTGGATTCGCGGGGGTGTTGTACGCAAAGCTCGCCGCGGCCCCGAACCCGGGGTTACCCTGGGTTACCGTCAGCGGCACGCCGGAGTAAGCGGTGACGATTCCAGAGATGTACCAGCCGCCGATAATCTTGTCGCCCACCCTTCCCGCGCTGAGACGGTGCCCTTTGCCCGCTGGCAGTTCGTAGTAGTAATACGCATTGAACACGTGTCGCCGGTCATAGCTGGATGCTCCGTAATCGACGCCGGGATGAAAACTGTTTCCGTAGAAGAACGCCTGGTTCTGATTCAGGACGTTATCATCCAGCGCCTTGGAGTAGGTGTAATTTCCGCTGAGCGTCAAACCATGCGACATGCGCTTGGTCAGGGTGATGATCCCGGCGGTGTAGTTGGATTGACCGATGTAAGTGCGCATGAACTGGATCAGCGCCTGGTCGTTGTTGTAAACCGGCAGTCCGAGGGTTCTCCGATAACCGTCAAGACCAAAGAAGAGGCTGCTCACATTCGCTGTTGTGAAGGCCGACTTCAGATTAGCCGCCGCATAGGCGGTTGAGGTTCCCGTAGTGCCCTTCGCCGCCGCGATCCCCGGCAATTGATTCTCAAACCATGGCTGCGTCCCGGGAGTTTGTCCGGCGCGAAGCGCGTTGGCGATAATGTCGTAAGCCTGCGCGAAGCTTTGTCCGGATGCCTTATCGACGAATTGATACGGCGAGCTGCTCAAGCTCTGTGCCTGCGGCAGACGGCGCGCGTTTCGACCGATAAAGGCCGCTTCAATGATAAAGTTCCCCGGAAGCTCGCGCTGGATGCTCAAGTCCGTGTTGAAGCTCCGTCCCACCTTGTTATTCGGATCGGCTTGGAAGGAGAGAGTCTCGGAGTACTGTCCCACGGGAGGAATTACGGGTGATGTGACCGCTGAAAGCGTGGGCAAGGGCAGCATTCCGTCCGTGCCGACCCGGAAGCTGGAAAGCCCCGGATTTCCCGCGGCCGACGCATTGCAGCCCGCGCCGCCAGGCCCGGTTGCGTTGCAGGACGGCGCTGCGATGTTGATGGTCTGGCCAAAGCCGATTCCCAGCATCGGGATCAGCACGGTCTGAACGGCGTTGGTCCGGTCATAGATGATCGAGAACCCGCCGCGCAATACCGTCTTGCGATCGCCCAGCAGGGAGCTCATAAACCCTGTCTTGGATGGGTTCCAGGCAAACGATACACGCGGCGCCCAGTCGCCGTAATCCACGTTCACGACGCCCCGCTTCGCGTTACCAACCGGCAGGAATCCCACGGTGGGGTTATAGGTTTGACCTTGCAGCGCAGCGCTGTTCTTGGCCCCGATGTAGTCCGGTCCTGTCAGAAATTGGCCGTTAGCCGTGTTGATCTCCAAGGTCTGAAGATCATTGACCTCCTTCGGCGAGGTCTGCCAGCCGTAGGACAACCCGAGCGTTATGGTCAGCGACGGCTTAATGCGCCAGGTATCCTGCCCGTAGAAGTAGGTTGCGTACTGGTTAACCTGGTTTCGAAGGAAGGTGCCGAAAGGAAGAGGCTTCAAATTGCCATCGCGTACCGCCAGAATGTTGACGTTGTCCACCATGCCGAGGGCCGAGGCATAGTACCGATCCCAATTCTGCAAGTCAGTGCTTCTCAGGCAGTTGGCGGTGACCGATGCGCTGCAGGTCTGCGGCCGGTTGGCGGCGCTGGGAAACAGGAAGTTCTGGTCGCCGTCGACCAGCGCCACCAGCGATGAGAGAGATCCCACAACTTTGTCGGCGCGGACATGAGTGAAGGGCAGCTTGTTGAACTGCACCCCATAGTTGAAGGTGTGGTTGCCGTGCACCCAGGACATGTCGTCCAGATATTGCCAATCGCCGTTATAATTCGCCTGGTAGCGTGCGCGCTGGGTGTCGATGTCGATGGGAGAATCGATAAAGGCGCTGACCCCGCTGCCGATTGCCAGCGCGACGGGTCCTGCCGCGGTGTTGGTGCCGGGAAGGTTTAGCTTGCCGGCCGCGATGGTAGGTGAAGTGGCCTGGGCGGCATTGGTGTCGTGGACGTAGCCGAAGTGGAATATGTTCAGCAGGTTCGGTTTTAACTGGTAGGTGAGCGAGGCTCCGGTGACGCTGCCACGCTGAGGCGATTGCCTCAACGACTCCAACTTTCCGTTGACAATCGAAACGTCGCCGGCGCTAGTCGCGATGCTCCGGAAATAAGTGTAGTTGGCGTTGAACGAAAGCTTGTCGGTGAAGTTGTGGTCGAACCTGACCACGCCGTAATCCTCTCGAATGGGCGTTGCAAGGACCCCGAAAAACGTGCCGGTGTTCAGTCCATCGCCTCCCGGGATGTTGGGTAATGGCATCAAGGACCAGGCTGCGTTGACGGTGGGATTGAGTCCCAAGCCGCGAGGATCGCAGGCGCCGTTGCCGTTCGCTCCACACACAGCGGCGGTCTTCAAATTAAATTGCTGAACATTGCCGCCCGGATCCCGGAACCGCAGGATCCCTTGCTTCAACGTATCGGTGGGCACGGTGCGCCTTACCTCCGCCGCGCTCTGGAAACGCCGCTCTTCGAAGTTGCCGAAGATGAACGTCTTGTTCTTACGAATCGGAGCACCGATGCGCCCGCCAAAGCGATTGTCGTGAATGACCGTCGTGGGCAGCCCGATCAAGTTGTTGTCCCAGGTATTCGCATTCAGGTCTACATTCTGCAGATACTCGTAGAGAGCGCCATGGACAGTGTTGCCTCCGCGCCGCCCGATGAGCGTAATGTTTGCGCCGGAGGAACGCGCGAAATTCGCGTTCGGATTGGCGATACCGCCTCGAAACTCTTCGATGCTGTCGGCCGGCGTGGGGATTGCCGTGGCGGCGGCGACCACCCCTTGCGTGATCTCAATGCCGTCAACCGTCACGGTATTCTGATCGTCGATGGCGCCGGCGACGCGCATCTGGAGGCCGTTTCCGCCAGTGCTCGACGTGCCCGGCTGCAGGCCCATCAACTCAGTAGCATTGCGTTGCAGGGTCGGCAACCGTAGAATGGCGTCGGTCGATACGGTGTTGCCGATCTGCGCGTCCGTGGTCTGCAACTGTGCGGCAGCGGTCGCCTTGACTTCAACGATTTCCGTATCGCCGCCGACTTCGAGGTTGACCGGGGCAGACGTCGACCGGTTCACCTCCACCACCAGATTCGACACGGTCGCGATGCGGAACCCTTTCATCTTGACGGTAATCTTGTAGGTTCCCGGGCTTACGTTCGGAAACGTGTATCCGCCCGATTCGTTGCTGGTTTGGGTTGTGCTCGAATTGGTCTCCAGGTTGAGCAGTTGCACCGCGGCGTTCGGCACCACGGCGCCGGTCTGATCGGTAATGGTTCCCACGATTGCGCCGGAGGTTGAGCTTTGGGCAGATGCGTTTGGCGCCACCAGAACCAGGGCGGCGAAGATCGCAACCGTCGCTGTAAATACACGCATGCTCATGGTGATTGCTCCTTTTGGAAATTGATGGTGCGAGGAACGATCAGCAGGATGTTCTGCACCCAGGCGCACACGTTCAGTGGACGGTGGGTCGAACGATCCTCTCTTGATAGCAAGCTGTTCCCCGACCGGTGAGAGTCTCTTTCCCACCAGCCTCAAGATTTATTCGGCGATTGTATCACCGATTCCAACGACTGTCAAACGCAAAGTATGTGATTGTCGCTAGTATGTGATTTGTCCGCTCCAATTCACACATGATCTGTCCGCTTTGAAGAAAGCGGCGAGCCTGGGAAGGTGGAAACAGCCCAGCAGTACTCGACCGCGGAAATGGAGCGGATGATGAAACTACAAGATGTACTTTTGAAAGCGATGGCCAAGAAGATTACCTGGTGGGAGGCGGCGGAGATCATCGGGGTGACGGTGCGAACGATGCGGCGGTGGCGGGAGAAGTTGGAAGAGCAGGGATATTCGGGCCTGCGGGACGGCCGGAAAGGTAAGCCGAGCTTCCGGCGGGTGCCCTTGGCCGTGGCCGAAGAAGTATTGCGTTTGTACAAGGAGACTTACCACGACCTGAACATCCAGCACTTTCAGGAGAAGTTGCAGTCCGAGCACGGGATCGAATTGAGTTACACCTGGGTGCAACTGGCGCTGCAGGGAGCTGGCTTAGTAGCCCGGCAGAGGAAGCGCGGCAAACACCGGCGAAGACGAGAACGACGGCCGATGGTGGGGATGCTGCTGCACATCGACGGCAGCAAGCATCAGTGGTTTGGCGATCAACGATGGCACGACCTGATCGTAATTCTCGACGATGCCAACAGTGAGATCTACTACGCGCAACTGGTGGAGGAGGAATCGACGCGAACGGTGATGGCGGGGCTGCGGGAGGTGATCGAAGCGGAAGGTTTGTTCTGTGCTTTGTACAGTGACCGGGGGAGCCATTTTTTTGTGACGGTGAAGGCGGGCGAAAAGGTGGACAAGCAACGCCGGACGCAAGTGGGGCGGGCGCTGCAGGAGTTGGGAATACAAATGATTCCAGCCTATTCTCCGCAGGCGCGAGGGCGCTCGGAGCGCAGCTTCGGCACTTGGCAAGGGCGTTTGCCCCAGGAACTGCGCTTGGCCGGCATCGCTACCCTGGAGGGGGCCAATCAGTTCCTGCGGGAGCGCTACATAGCGGAGTTCAACGGGAAGTTCAGGGTGCAGGCAAAGGAGAAGGGGACGGCCTTCCGCAAAACATCACGGTCTGATCTGGATTGGATCTTTACGATTCAGAACGAGCGCGTCGTGGCCAAAGACAATACGGTGACGCTGGCGCATCAGGTCTGGCAGATCGGCAAGACGCCATTTCGAAACACGTTAGCCGGATGTACGGTAACGATTCACGAGCATTTGGACGGGCGGGTTTCGATTCGATACGGTCCGCACGTGGTCGGGCGTTACGCCGCCGACGGTCAGCCGGCACAAAAAGGGGAACGCCGTGGAAAAGGCGGCACGGTGGCAGCCGTGGAAAACCAAAAGCAGGTTTTCCACCGCTCCCATCGTGCCTTGGAAATCTCGCCAACACCGCGAGATTCCCACTTTCCCACCGCGTCTGCTGTTTCCCCCTTGCCTCCCAAAACAGCAAGAAAGAATATTGATTTGGGCCGTGGAAAAGTGGAAATCCAAAGGCAGGATTCCCACTTTTCCACCGCCCCGGAAGCCGCAGGCGCAAGGAAGGAAAGGGGACAGATCATTAACTACTAAAAGCGGACATCTTGACTAACTAGCGACAACGCAAAGTATGTGATTGTCGCCGCAAAATGAGAATGTCCTAATTGAGCAAAGTAGAAATGTCCTATTGACAGCTTCTCTTCCACAAACGCGTTCGTGGACCGCTCGCCAACTCCCTGTTCCATCACCGGCCCGACGAAATCCTCAACAAGTTCTTGACCTACTCGCCGCATGAAATTCTGAGAGATCAATTCTCAGACTCGCTCATGCTAGAAACTAGAGCTGGCCTGGCGTGCCGCCCCAATCCTCGGGGGCTACATCGGCGATGGACTGCGAAAAGTTCCAGCGATGTCCGGCGAGGTCTTCGACGCTGTATTGCCGTTCGCCGTATGGATGGTCGGCAGGTGGAAGCAGCACTCGAGCTCCGCGCTGACTGGCACGCTCATGGTGACGGTCGACGTTTTCCACGCGCACCATCACCGAATGGGAACCCAGCCCATCGGCTGCCCGTTGTTCGGTGAGGACGACGGCGCCGTCGCCGACGTTCAGTTGCGCGCGGTGATTCGCGATTCGTAGACGCAAGGTGAAACCGAAAGCGCCGCAAAGCCAGTCGATCGCTTCGCCGATATCAGGATAGGCAAGCTCGGGAATGACTGTACACTGCGGTATGGAGCGGTTTGCTAGCATTCCTTGGGGACGACCTTTCTCTCGACATTGTAGCGGATAGGGCACGCTTGCTTACGCGCGCGGTTCAGAAGCGGATGCGGAGGCCGAACTCCATTTGGCGGGCTTGCTGGCCGTTGGCGCTCGTCGCCTGATTTGTCACCACTCCCCACGCGGACGGGCTGTCGATATTCATGGTCGGGTTCGCCGGCTGGAAATGATTCAGGATATTTGAAAACTGAAACATCAAGGCCGCGCCGATCCCTTCTCTGATTCGAATCTCCTTGGTGACCGTCGCGTCCAGGTTCCAGGTTGGGAACCCGCGAATTACTCCGGCTCCGCCGTCCGTGGTGTCGAGCCCCAGAATCGGCCGCCGGAATTGCGCGCAAATCGCGTTCGGGTCGCCGAACATATTAATACCCGATCCGCCTCGGGAAGGATTGCCGTTGAGGCCGCAACCGCTGGGGACCGAGACGTTGTAGTGCACCGAGTTGCCCCCCGCGAATGGCGCGGTCAGAACGGCATTCTCATTGGCGGCGTTGTTGTTCCCGTAAACCTCCCCGAACGCTTGCGCGTTGGAATTGGCGCCCGTGGATACGCTGACCTGGAGCGGGACTCCGCTTTGGGCAGTGAACAGCGGCGCGATTGTCCATCCGCCCAGCACACGCCCCAGCACACCTTTCTGACTCTTGAAGTACGGCGGTTGATACAGGAGCGTCATGTTATATACGAACCTGACATCGAAGGACTGAGGTCCATAGGCGGCGTGCAGGTCCCAGGGATCGATCACTGTCGACGAACTGCCGCTCTGGTTCACGATTCCGGTTCCCATGGCCCGGCCCCAGGTGAAGTTGGACCTGCTGGTCAAGCCATGCCAATCCTTGGCCGTCAACGTAAAGAACGCGGCGTTGTAGTTTCCATATCCGTTGCTGGTG
The DNA here is from genome assembly GCA_955652915.1 of uncultured Bryobacteraceae bacterium. Classification (GTDB taxonomy): domain Bacteria; phylum Acidobacteriota; class Terriglobia; order Bryobacterales; family Bryobacteraceae; genus Palsa-89. The sequence continues at coordinate 7,047 of CATPCJ010000213.1, read as the reverse complement.
GACAATTCGAGAGCGGTTAGCTGCTGGCCCACATTACTGCCGGCAATGGCGGGCGATCCGAGCAAGGTCCTGCCCAGGGTCCAGGAAGGCGCGGCGTTCAGCGCGCTCCACAGGTTGTAAACCAAGGTGGCTTTGATGTTCTGCGTTTGATTCGCCGCCACGGCGGCGGTGCAATTTGCAAACTTGGCGCAATAGGACGAACTTCCACCGCCCAGGGCCGCTTCAAAAAACGGCTGGCTTGTTACCGGCTGACCGCCCGCCACCTGCTGGTAGAGCTTCGAATAGGCATTGGCGAAGCTCTGGCCATTCAGCGTCGTCATGTACGGCACCGCGTCGATGTTGATCAACTCATATTCATTCTTGATGGTTCGACCGATGTAGCCGGCCTCGATCACGATCTTCGACGATAGCTGGCGCTGAATGGTGAAGTTGAACGCATCGGAGCGGTCCTGCTTAAACTTCGAATCGAGCAAAGCGCCGTCTCCCGCGGTCGGGCTTCCGTTCACGCCCGGGAAATACGGCTGCGGCAGAGTCTGAGGTAAAGCCAAGACAGGAGCACTCAAGCCGTCCGCGCCAATGCGGAACGCGGTGGTAGGATCCACGCCTTGTTGGCCCAGACATTGGCCGCCTCGACTGGGGCTGACGCATTGCATCACCTGCCCGATGCCGACACCGTTGGCAGGCACTCCAGCCATCCGGATACCTTGCGTCCGTCCGTAGATCCGGGCGTAGCCACCACGGATCACGGTCTTTCCCTGGCCGAAAATGCTTCCTAGAATGCCACCGTCGAAATTCGGATTCCAGGCTGCGGCAATGCGCGGGCTGACTCCGCCATAGAACGGTTCGAACGGATACTTAGGATGCGTGGGGACATTCTGGATGGTGGCAAATGAGACGGTCGGGTTGTACACCTGTCCCTTCAGCGCCGCATCTTTCTTCGCTCCTATGAATGCGTCGTAGCTCAGCGGGCTGCCGTTCTGATCCAGGAACATCACTTGCTTACCGTCGGGCGAATAGGGCGGCATGTCCAACGTGTACGCCAAACCGTAGGTCAGCGTGAACGCCGGCTTGATGTGCCAGCTATCGCTGAAGTATAGGTCGTATTTCGGCAGGACGGCATGAATATAAATCGGATCTCCCACCGGATTCAACGCGAGCTTCGGCAGAGTGCGCGTGTACAGCGCCTGCGTCTGTGAAACCAGCCCCAGCACTTGAGAATAGAGCGAGTTCCAGTTGGTGACCTGGCTGCTTGGCAAACCCGCCGGCTGCACGCTCGACGGGAACGCAATGCTGCCGTTGGTGATCTGATAGACCAACGCGGCGTCAATGCCAATGCCGTTGTCGTTGCGCGTGAAGAAGTCGAAGTTGCGCTGATAGGAGCCGCCGAACTGGAACAGGTGATTCCCATGCAGCAGGCTGAGGTCGTCGCGGAACATCGAATCATGTCCATCCCACTGGCGTGAGCGAGTGCTTTGCGAGTCGACGTTGTAAGGAATCAACGCGTTGATATTCTCACCGCCCATTTCCACCGCGCCGCCCAGGCCGGCCAATTGCGGAGGGGCTCCAACGGTGGACCATTGCCACTGATTGCGCAGGTAGCTAAAGTGAAAATCGTTGGTGAGGTGGGGCGTGATGGTGGTGGTGAGTCCGGCCACTATGTAAGACGGCTTTTGGGGCCGTGGAGCGCTGGCTGCCGCCTGTCCAAGCGTATTGCCCGGGAGCGCGCCGCCGATATCCACCTGCTGAGAAGTTAATTGTGAGAACGAGTAATAGCGGTAACTCGCCATGAAGTGCCACTTATCCGAGAAATCGTGATCCAGGCGCACCACGCCGAAATCCGATCGCTGCGGCAGACTCACGGCGCTGAGATAGCCTTGCTGGTTCACACCGTCGACGCCGGTGGCGATGAAAGTAGGATCGTTCGGCAACGGCATGAACTGGTTCCAGATCTGTTTGACGACCGGGTTGAAGCCCAATCCGCGCGGATCGCAGGAACCGTTGCACACGGCGGGCTGGTAGGTCACGCCGCGCACCGTCACCGGCGCCGAATTCAGATTGTAGGGCACGTAAGCACCGGCCGAATTTTGAACTTGAATCACTCCGGCACGCAGCAGCTCCGACGGCACGGCGCGGTCAAGGTTGGTGGAGTTGGGGAAGCGATAACCTTCATAGTTGACGAAGAAATACGTCTTGCCGCCCCAGAATCGCGGCGCGATCGGCCCGCCTAGTGTCCCGCCGAAGCGGTTCCGGTGCGACTTTGGCAGCGGCGTGTATGCCAGTCCGAGCTGCGGGCTCGGCGTATGATTATTTCTCCACAGATTCGCGGCGCCCACGTTGCTCGCAAAGTAATGCTCGTAGAGTGAACCGTGAAATTGATTCGTTCCGCGCTTGGTTACCATCTGCACCTGGCTGCCGGCGGCGCCGTTGAAATCGGCGGTCTGATTGGCGGTTCCCACTTTGAACTCCTCAATGCTCTCGACGGGGGTCGGAACAACGCCAGAGGGAGTACCGCCTGTCGCGGCGCTGCCGGCGAACCCGTTACTGGGCACATAGGTGGAGTTGGTTCCGGACATATCGTCACTATTGTTGCCGCCATCAAGCTGGAAGACGTTCTGGTCGGACGCCGCGCCGGCCACGTTGCCGGTCGGCGAGACGCCCACCTGCAGGACAGACAGCGCGGACGCGTCGCGCGCGAGGTTTGGAAGATTCAGCAGCGAATCGCCCGAGATGGTGGACCCCACGGTGGAGTTCATCGTCTGCAATTCCGCGCCGGCCGACGCCTTTACTTCCAGGGTTGTCGTGGTTGGGCCGAGTTGCAGAGAAACGTTGAGGGTCAGCGCCAAGCCCACTTCCACGGTCTGCGCAGCGATCTTGGACTGCGCGAATCCCGTGTGGCTGATGGTGACGTCGTACACGCCGGGCGTAACGTTAATGAAGTTGTAGCGTCCTGCCTCGTTGGTAGTCGTAGTGCGCGCCGTATTGGTAGAGTTATCCATCAGCCGGACTTGGGCACCCACTAATACAGCGCCCTGCTGATCGGTGACTTGGCCGGCGATGGTGCCGGAGGAAGTGGACTGCGCCCATGCCTGGATCGCGAGGACGATAATTAGAACTGCGAGACGGCACACGAACGAAGAGGACTCGTAGGCGTTGATGAGTCGGCGGCTATGGTTCATATTTCTACCCCAGTGAGCTGGCTAGCGAAACACTATATGAGCGATGGAAGCTTCATCGCCAGGAACCCCTACTTCGCGGTAGCGATTTGGTACATGATACACCCATTGGAGAGGCGCATCAATGTAAAAACGAAGCCAGCCTTAGGTTTCGTGCAGAATCGACAATAGATGATTGTTTTCGCGTAGTTAAGGCGTGGCGGGCGGATCGTCTTTAACGCGCTCCACTACCAGCGTGAAATTTGCAACGAGGGCTGCTATCGCGCCCAGTCCGGCCAGCAGGGGAGCCGCGATTACTCCGACGGCCGCGATGCTCAATGGAATCTCGAGAAAAGTCTGTCCTTTTTCATCTTTCAAGATGATCCGCCGGACATTGCCTTCGTGGACGAGCGACTTCACTTTGTCCACGAGGTCGCGTCCCATCACTTTCATTTCTTCGAAGAATGTTTTTTCCATGGCAAGAAAAGTGTAACATCTCTCCGGCGAGTGCGACGGGCTCACAGAGGTTCAGTGGGAATGACGGCGGGATCGGAATTTCTGGATGAAGTTAACTCCACGGATGACGGCGGATTGGGCGGTTTCGATTCGGGTTGGCTCTGTGCGCTTGCTGACGCGCGCGGTTCTGTTGGTGTGCGTTTCTGGGATTGGGTTCGTTCGGCAATAACGGACTTGGCTAACCTAGCCCGAGAGCGATACCCTTGGCGTGGCGTGACAGGCCGAGCCGTCAAGCTGGCGGCTCAAAACCTTTTACTACCGATAGCCATCGCAATGTATCCGGGGTCTCCCTCCATGAAGGTGACGCTTTGCGATGATGGCGTGTCTGCGAATATTCCCGCTAGGTTTAAAGCTTGGGCTAGCAGACTCATCCCCATCACGTCCCTTGGGGAAAAATCACCAACCAGCTCTAGAGAGATTCCAAAGCTCGCCTCTCCAAACTTGCTTTCCATTGACACTTCCCAACCGGCCTCCTCCATCGCTAGTCTTAGTTGCTCGAAAAAATTCAAACTTTCCCTGTCTCTAGGATCTAGCGTCACGCTTTTCCGTTGGCCTTTTGCTAGCTCTAGCCTTCGCACTAGAGCAGACCTTTGTTCTGGGTCAAGAGATCTGGCTACTTTCTTTTCGAGCCCGATTCTTGCAGTACGTTCCTGCTCCGCAAGAAGATTAAGTTCCGCTATGGTCTTGTCGTTTAGATGTCCTAGTTCGCGTTCAGCGCTAGACGCAAGCATGGATAAAATTATTTCGCCAGCGATTCCCAGCGAAACCAACAATCCACCGATGATGTCTTCAAAAAGAATCCAACCCGGAGTGCGCCAGAATGCAATGAATCTTGGGCCGTACTCTAAAACCACACCGAGTACGACAATCGCAGCGCATAAGTGCGCCGCCAATTCCAATCGCCCAATTTTGCGCTCCAGTGCCTTCTTTGGTATCGCAGCGTTGCTTACAGAGGCAGAGGCGTTGCGCATTCGCAGAAGCCGTCGTAGACGGTTACGCAGACTCATCCTGAGTGTGGCGGCCTTGTCGGTAGCGTTATTTATGTTGTGGTTTAGACGTTGACGTTTTTGTCTTACGTCTATTTGCGCGTACCTGCTCAGACGCAAGTTTGCGATCAAGTTCCGCCTTTGGCACCTGAATTAACTTAGCCATGAAGGTTTGAAATTGTCCGAAAGGTGAGTCATGGGCGGGTTTCTTGGAAGGTTGCATCCATCCCTATTCTACGCCTTTGTTCGTTGAGATTAAAGCTAACAGCTGGATGTGTCGAATAACGAGCATGGGACCAGATGAGTTTGCCACCCGTGAGGAGCTTGGCTTGATTGTCAAGTTTCTATTCGCGAAAGTCCAGCAACAGGCAGAAATGATATCCACACTCGCAGGCATGGCCGCAACTTCGGGAGGCATTAGGAATGACCAATTGGGGGCTCTGATTGCCCAGATGGAACAGTCCCGCAACACTTCTCAGGCGAAACATGCAAAGGCGAAACTCGACGAGTTTCTAACCATTCGACAAATCGCTCAGCGGTATCTTGACCCTCTAGAAGAATAGCTCTCAGGACCTCAATAGGTTCCATTTGGTTTGCTTTCCTGCTTTATCCGTTTTCCGCGTCCCTGGATTGTGCGAACCGTTCAGCCGGGTTCGCGTTCCATCAGTTCTTCTTTACCTGTCAGTTCGTTGTAGGTCAGGCGACGGCCAACGATGTTTTTCATGATAAGTGCGAACCGTTCAAAATCCGTTCCCTTGCGTTCGTTGTAGCGGAAGCATTGTTCGTCCGCGTAGGCTTGCAAATGGAAAGGCTCGACCGAAACGTAGGTTCCCTTGAGCGCTCTCTTGAAGAGACTCCAGAAGTTCTCAAGCCCGTTCGTGTGGATGTTCCCGCGAACATAGGCTTCCGTGTGGTCGATGAATTCATGAACGTAGCCGTCAGCTGGCAGGTTGCGATAAGACCGCAAAGAATCGCTATACACAACCGATCCCTTCTGGACGTTATCAATGACGTTCGTGCGAACGTGAAAGGCGCGAGTGTTCGGAAGCACTTTAACACGGGCTTTTTTCGTGTTCCGTTCCAGCAATCCCATGACGACGGCTTTACCCTCGAATCCGCCCGTGCGCTTCTTGCCCATTCTCATGCGAGTCTGTTTGTCGAGGTGCATATTGCCGACTTTGCCGCCTACGAAGGTTTCATCCGCTTCGACGGTGCCGGAAAGTTTTTCAAACGTGCCGGTTTGCATCGCAACGCGAATCCGGTGCAGCATGAACCAGCAAGACTTCTGAGTGATTTTCAGACCGCGCGAAAGTTCGTAGGAACTTATACCGTTTTTGCAACCGCCGATCAGCCATGCAGCCGGAAGCCACTTGTCTAAGCCGAGTGGTGAATCCTCGAAGATCGTGCCGACCTTGAGAGAGAATTGAGACTTCGGATGCTTCTCGTAGCACTTGTAACGACGCTGATTCTTGAGGTAGGTAACGCGTTCTGAGCCACACTGCGGACAGCGGACCTTGCCATCGGCCCAGCGAATGGCGATCATGAAGGCTTGGCAGTTCTCATCGTCGGCAAAGAAGATGATTGCTTCTTGTAAAGTGTTGGGCCAATTGCTCATGTCCAATATTAACCCAGATAGCGTGGTTAGTCAAGTAAGTTATTGCCGTTCGTTCTGCACTGTGTTTTTTTGATGCGCGAAGCTGTTGGAGGCGCAGTAAGTCGCGGAGTGCATGGGTGTAAGTCCGTTCGAGATGGGATTGCGTGCGGTTGAGGTTGGCCAGATAGCCGTAATCGGAGAGGGCGCGGAAGGCGGTGGAGTGTTCGACGGTTTCGGGATAGGAATGGTAGGCTGCTTCGAGCTTTCTTTTTGCTTCACCATTTGTTCCGCGAACAGGCCGGTCTCGGTTTTATTGCAGCGGCGCTGCCGCCAGCGGGCATTCACCATTTCGACGACCAGATCCATTTCGACGAGACCGGCTGGCTGGAGTTGTTCGACATAGGCTTCGAGCTGGAAATTGTATTCGTCGTCGTCTTCATTGGGCAAGATTACGGTGCGGGCATTGAGTCCGTGTTTGAGGGCATTCATGGAGGATTTCTTGCGACCTTCTGGGGTGACAGGTCCGTGGGATTTGGCGCCGTTGGCACGGGCGGAATCGAGTTTTCGTTTGCTAGGCATAGTGCTCCTTTGCTGCCCTGATGATAGGGCGCGCGGGGGAGCGTGGAGAGAGTGCGATTCTGGAAGGGTTTTGGAATCAGAGAGATGTGGGTTTGGAAGTGGTGTGACCCGCGATTTCGGCGCTGCGCGCCGACACTGGAGGGGATGAAAACGGGCGCTTCGTTAGTGAGAATAGAGGTAAGTCCAGCACGGCGACCATAAGCCGTCTTCAGTCTGCACA
>CATPCJ010000212.1 GCA_955652915.1 uncultured Bryobacteraceae bacterium | reverse complement strand
TCCTGCGCCTGGGCGCTGAAGCGCTGTTCGTATTCTGGCTCGCCACCGAGTCCGGCGATGGTGACGTAGAAAGTCGCGGCGTGGAGCGCGCCAAAAGTAAACGCAAGCGCAAAGAGGTGACAGAGGTGACAGGCACCTCTTTTAAATTTCATACTACACCCCATCTTCTGCGGAGGAGCCATTCGGCGCAGCAGAGTAGCAGGGCCATGAAGAAAACTATTGGCATGTCCCAAAGGTCTTTGGTTTCGCGGACGGTGATGCCGGCGTCGGAATACGAAATGTCGTCGCCTAGATTGCCGGCGTCTTTCGGATGATAATAGCGGCCTCCGGTTTGAGTGGCTAGCTTTTCAAGTAAATCGCGATTCTGTTCCAGATGGAAGTTTTCAGCAACACCGTTCTCGCGCCGCAGCGTTACCACATCGCGTCCCAATTCCTGTTGTCCGCGGTGCGCCGTTAGCTCTACGACATAGGAGCCTGGCCGGCCGGCGTCCCAATCGGCTGAGTACGCGCCTTGCTCTACCGGATCGGGATGCAGCTCCACCGATTGCACGGCGCCATCCGGTCCAAGGATTCGCGCTTCAACCTGAGCATCGCTCGTGGGCAGATAGGTTGTGTCGCGAACTTCGGCGCGCAAATGCGACCGGCCATCGTCATAAAGCACCGGCCTCGCCGCGGAGCCCACCACCCGAGTGGGCGTGTCGCTCACCAGCCAGCGCAGCGTCTGACGCCAAAACAATTCGTGACTCATGTCTTCCACCGGTTGCAGCATCTGCCATCGCCAATCGCCGCCGGTGGCGAACACGGCGGTTCGACCGCGCCCGTATTTTTGAGTTACCAGCAGCGGCAGCTTGCGGCCGCCGACGGTCATTTCCGCGAGCGTCAGAGCGCCAGGCTTGGGAATACCGGCTTCCTGATAATTCATCAGATACGGGAGCTTCTTCCAACGATTGACGTTCGTATCGGGGTTTTCGTCGATGCGCGTGATCAGGCTCTCACGCCCGGCGGCCGTCAATTCAGGAGTGGCCGGATCGCGATGAAAAGTGTTCTTGTGATTCGGCAAGTGCACGGGAAGCAGATCCGAAAACGGGGGTTTGTCGTAACCGCCATCGGCCAGCGACGCGCGGCCGCCCAGGAACAGCACGCCGCCACCGCGCCGGTCCACGAATTGCTGGATCAATTCCTGCTGCGCCGGCGTAAAGTAATTTGATTCCACGCTGCCCAAGATTAAACCCTGGAATGCAAACAGGGTTTCCACCTTAGTGGGAAATCCGTCCTTCAATGCAGCCCCCAGTTGATCGTTGGCCGCCTGCGTCAGCAGCTTGTTCTGCGTGGTGCGGACAATGCTGGTCAATTCTATGTTCTTGTCGTCTTCGACGGCCCTGCGAATGAACTTGTAGTCCCAGCGCGGCTCGCCTTCCATGTAGAGAATGGCGGGTTTGGCGGCGTCCACATTCAGCACGCGAGTCTGTTTGTTGTTTTGCTTGTTCTCTTCGTCGCTGAGCGGATCGATGGAGAATTCCAAGTTTTTCACTCCGGCATCTCCGGCGTTGAACAAGATCGATTCGGTTTGTGCCGAACCTTCTCCCTTCAACGTAATGTCGCGACTCGCCAAAACCTTTCCGCCTTCACGCACCGCGAGCTTAGCTTTTCCATTGTTGAACCCATGCTGATGAAAGCTTACCTGAGCCTCCAGGCGGGACTTGGCCAACGATCGGCCGGGCAACAGGACGTCCGTGACTTCGATGTCATGCGCCATTTGCTCCTGGCCAAAGCCCACGGTATGGATAGGAATGCGCTGGCGTTTGATCTCGGAGATGGTTTCGAGATTGATGCCGCCGGTGTTGTCCGCGCCATCGCTCAGCAGCACCACCGCGCCGATGGGCAGCGTTGCTGAGTCCGCCAGAACCTCCTTCAAGTTGTCGCCGATGTGCGTTGCGGGCGAGGAGGCGTTCAGTTGCTCCAGCTTCTCGATGCGTTCCAGACGATCGCCCAAGCGGTAGAGGCGCACCTGAAACTTCGACTGCAAGCTCTTGATCAATCCGCCGTTCAACGTCTGTAGAACCTGATCTTTTCGAGAATGGCCGTCTTCCTGGGTGGCCATGCTCTTACTGTCGTCGATCACCACCGCCACGATATTCTGTTGAGGGCGCAACGTCGCAATACTGAGAGCGGGCTGCCACAGCAAAAATAGTAAAAGACAAACCAACAACGTCTCCAGCACCCACACCACAACGGTGCGCGGACCTCGCATCGAAGGGGCGATCCCGTTTCGGCGGCTCCAAATAGTCCATCCCAGGCCGGCGGCTGCGGCCAGAAGCGCGATCGTCAACGCCCAGATCGGCCATTCTCCAAGGAGCACAAAAGTCCCTTTGGAAAAGACGGTGGGCGGGTATTTGAATAAGAACTCAAACATCAGGTCGTAGGCTCTCCTCAGTGCGTCATGGAATAAATGACGTAGTTGACGCCAATCCGGAAGCCCAGGGCGGAATACTTTTCAGGATATTGGGGGTTGTCCGCATGCTCCCAGGAGTCGCCAAGGTCCATGTTATGGCAAATCGCGACCATGAGCCGGCCTTTGTCGTCGTAGATGCCGCGCCAGCGCGCTTCAAAACCGTCATGTTCGTAAACGTTGCCGGTTCTGAGGAATTGCGCGCCTGGAACCTGGTAGCGGTCGCTCAAATCGAAGATGGTATGGAAGATGGGATCGCGGTTGTCGAGGTCCACCACCGGACGGTCGGGAAAAACCCGGCTCATGCTGGCCATGAAAATACTCCATTCGCGGGTGCCGTGGAAATCGTCGCACATGAAGAAGCCGCCGCGGAGCAGATAATCCCGCAGCTTTTTGCATTGCGCATCGGTCAGATTCCAGTAGCCCACTTCGACGCCGTACAGAAAGGGCCAGTTGTACACGTCGTCGCCGTCATCCAGGTCAATGGGCTGTTCCACGGAGCGCGCGTGCACGCGGGTAAGCCTGCGCAGCGCCGCGGAAAAATGCCGGTCGGAGCGCGGATAATCCATGGTCCAGCGGGCATATCGTACGACGGCGGGATAGATGAGCCGTCCGAAGACCCATTCGGTTTTCTCCGCCGAGTCCGGCGGCAAGGGGAATGAGTAGTACTCGATGGCAGGATACTCGCGGAACGGTTTTTGGTAAGCCAACAGCCCGCCGATCAAGAAGGATACCGCCAAAGCGGCTGCAAAGATCGTCCGGTAACGCATGAATTGAGGCCAGACAGGCTACAGAATAACATGCCGCTACACGTTAGGTGTCTTTCAGCGGGCATCCGGTTACATTCAAATTCAGTTTTGGCGCCTGCCCTGCACTTCGCCCGTGCGAAAGCGCCATTGAGATTCCCTGGAGCGCCGTTCAATTCCAATACAGTGCGTTTGCCCGATGAGTATGATTCAATAGAGTAAAATCACAAGCTGATGGCGACGGCGGGGTTCAAAATCCGGAGAGACATTCGTGCGCTGAACCGGCGCGCGCGGGAATGGCGCATGATCTTCAAGGGCGTGGCGTCCACGGACCACCCCGTGATGGCGCACATCATTCCCATCCGCCGCTGCAATCTTGCGTGCACGTACTGCAACGAGTACGACGATTTTTCGAAACCTGTCGCGGCCGAGATCATGTTCCAACGGCTGGATAGATTGGCCGATCTGGGCACGACGATTATCACTTTTAGCGGTGGCGAGCCGCTGCTGCATCCCGATCTCGACCGGCTCATTTCGCATATTCGCCGGCGTGGGATTCTGGCGGGAATGATCACGAACGGCTATCTGTTGACTGCCCAACGCGTGAAGCAGTTGAACGAAGCCGGGCTGGATCACATGCAGATCAGCATCGACAATGTGATGCCGGACGATGTGTCGAAGAAGAGCCTGAAGGTGCTGGATAAGAAGCTACAGATCCTGTCGGAGCACGCCCTGTTCCACGTGAACATCAATTCGGTGTTGGGGGGCGGGATCAAGACGCCTGAAGATGCGTTGGTGGTGGGCAAGCGGGCGCTGGAGTTGGGCTTCACCTCCACGGTTGGGATTATTCACGATGGCGGCGGACAACTGAAGCCGATCGGCGAGCGCGAGCGCGCGGTGTTCCTGGAGATGAAAAAATTCGAGAAGAAGAATTTCTCGCAGATCAATTATTTCCAGAACGACATTGCGAACGGGCGTCCCAGCAATTGGCGTTGCCGCGCGGGAGCCCGATATTTATATGTGTGCGAAGACGGGCTGGTGCACTATTGCTCGCAGCAGCGCGGTTATCCGGCGAAGCCGCTGGCCGAGTACACGGTGGAAGACATCCGGCGCGAGTATCTGACCGAAAAAGGATGCGCGCCGCTTTGTACAGTGTCTTGCGTACACCAGATTTCGTACTTCGATTTTTGGCGCGATCCGCAGACGATTCAGAGTGCGGCGCCGATGGATGGGTTAGTGCAGATTGAAGCTGAGCGGGGGATGGCTAAGT
>CATPCJ010000211.1 GCA_955652915.1 uncultured Bryobacteraceae bacterium | reverse complement strand
GTGCACTTCGGCGAATATCTTTGCGATAACCGGAAATGAAGTTGGGACGCCCCCCTTGAGCTCCGGCTGCCTGCCCGGCATCACTCGCGAAATTTTATTGGAACAGATTCGCCTGCCGGGAGTCTCACTGGTTGAAAAAACGCTGCTGCCAAGGGATTTGGAAGTGGCGGATCAAATATTCATCACCTCTTCCACGCGCGATTTGCTGCCTGTATCGCATGTGGAAGGGCTGCAAGTGAAGAGTAGCGCGCTCGGGATCATGAAAGACCTGACCCAGGCCTTCGAACTTTATCGGCAAAGTTATTTGAGCCGAGCGGCCGCGTCCAGTTTTGAGAAGGTTTCAGTCTGAAATGAAATCCGGCATCGCGAATTAGTGTTCACCGGGGTTTCCTGAGTTGAAAATGGCTTTTGTTTCCTGTCCGGAGTGTGGATCGAAACTTCTGCGTTTTTCGAAGGTACGCGGTGTCCGCGCAAGGCTCCGCGGTATCATCGGGATTCTTCCGTTTCGTTGCCGCCAATGTGAAAATCGCTTCGAGTCCGCAATTTGGAACTTGTCCGCGATCCGCTATGCCCGCTGTCCCAAGTGTCTCCGCATGGAGCTGAGTACGTGGTCCGAACAGTATTATCACCCTCCTACCTCGATAGTCGTGAAGCTGCGTCTTGGCGCGACGCCGTACCGCTGCGAGTTCTGCCGCTGTAATTTCGCCAGCTTCCGCGCGTGCAAGGAGCGATTCTCCTGGCGGAGGCAAAAGCAGCAGGCTCGGGAGCAGGCGCAGCAAAATGAGTCATCCGGTTCTTGAGTAAATCCAAGAACGTTCTACCCTCAGAGGAACACCAGGCCCAAGCCGATCTTCAACGCACCATCGACTTGCGCATCGTTGCCGCATCGGCCACGCCCAGGCGCTCGCGGTCAACCGACCGAATCTGTCCGAAGTTGATCGCCGACGGCACTGACAGGCCGTTTCCCCTCACGGGCTGGATGACCACTTCAACAGGGTGCGACAATGGTGATCGCGCTGTACCGGTTGCCGATGTCGTTCTGGATGACTAATTAGAGGCGCGCGACGGAGCAACCGTGCTGAAAGTTTCCGACTCCACCATCGGCCTGATCAAGGATTGCGGCACTGGGAGCAAGCTCGACGGATGGCGCGAACTGTTCCAGGACGGGTTGAAGAAGTACGTCGAACGGCAAACAATGAGGTGGCTGTCACCCCATTGTTTCTGTCACCACTTCAACAAGCGCCGAAGATTCTCAGTAGTGCTCCGGCTCACTCCTTCATACGATTCGCCGCGCAATTCAGCCAGCTTCCGCGCAGTGTGCACCACCAGTGCCGGTTCATTCCGCTTGCCGCGCTTGGGAACCGGCGCAAGATAGGGAGAATCAGTCTCCACCAGAATCCGATCGCGCGGAGCCTCTTTCGCCGCCTGCTGAACGTCCAGCGCTTTCGGAAAGGTTACGATTCCACCAAAGCTCAGATAGAAACCGAGGTCGATCGCACGCTGAGCCGCAGCGGGTCCGCCGGAAAAGCAGTGCATGATGCCACCCATTCCGTGCGGCGTCCAATAGCGTTCGATGAGATCCAGCGTGTCCTCCCACGCCTCGCGCGTATGAATCACAATCGGTTTTCGGGCCGCCGCCGCGATCGCCATTTGATCGATGAAGACGGACTTCTGCGTTTCGCGCGGCGCAAAATCGTAGTGATAGTCCAGACCGATCTCGCCCACGGCCACAACTTTCGGATGCGTGAGCAGCGACGTCAGATTATCGAAGTCGTGACTGCCAACCTTGGCGGCGTCATGTGGGTGAACGCCCACGGTCGCGAAAAGTGCCGCGTATTTTTCGGCCATGCGGATACCCGCTTCAAGATCCGGTGGACCATTGCCCGTTCCAATCGCGATCATGTGCTCCACGCCCGCATCCAAGGCGCGCTGGATCACTTCGTCGCGATCTGCATCAAACTCCTTATTGTCCAGATGACAGTGGGAGTCGATCAGGCTCACTTTAGCCGGGCTCCCACGGGCACGTCTTCCAGGAATCCCGCCAGCACCGGCTTCCCGCCTTCAATCGACGCCGCCACGATCATGCCGTTCGATTCCACCCCCCGAAGCTTGCGAGGCTCGAGGTTGGCGACGATCACCACTTTGCGGCCGATCAAAAGCTCGGGCGCGTAAGCTTCCGCGATGCCGGCGACCAGCGTGCGAGGTTCGGCCTCGCCGATCTCCACTTTCAAATGTAGAAGCTTATCCGAGCCCTTCAGCCGCTGGGCTTCCAACACCAAGCCGACGCGCATCTCAACTTTCAAGAAATCGTCAATGGCGATTTTGGGGTTGTCGGCCTGGGGTGGCGCAGCCTCATTCGGGGCTCCGAAAAGCGACGCCTGCCGCGCCTTTTCCTGAATCTCCAGCACGGTCATCTTTTCAATCGAAGCTTTGACGTCCAGCCGCGGAAAGACACCGCTGATTTGACCGACACATTGTCCAGCCTGCAGCTTGCCCCAATGCAAATCGGCCGTGGTCAGGGTTTCGATCGCAGCCGGCATGCCAAGTTGCTCCCAGATTTTGCGAGCGGAGTCCGGTATCACGGGATAGAGCCATCCGCAGATGATGCGCAGCGATTCCGCCGCCGTATACAAAGTCTCGTCAAGCAGCTTTTGGCTATGCGCATCCGTGCTCTTGAAGAGCTTCCAAGGCGCGCGCTCCACGATGAGCTTGTCGATCACCGAAATGAAGCTCCAGATAATTTCCAGACCTTTAGAGAAATTAAAACAGTCGTATGCCTCCAACACGGATTCGGTTGTGCCGCGGGCCGTCGCAGCGACATCGCCCATCCCATCCGATTCCGGAACTATGCCCTGGCGATACTGCTGAATCATGCTCAGAGTGCGGCTGGCCAGGTTGCCCAGACCATTGGCGAGATCCGCGTTGTAGCGCTGGATCAATGCATCGTAACTGAAGCTGCCATCCTGACCGAAAGTAATTTCGCGCAGCAGAAAATAGCGCAACGCGTCGACGCCGGCCACGTCCACCACTGGGCCGGGACGCACAACATTGCCGCGCGACTTGCTCATCTTGTTGTCTTCGAAGAGCAGCCAGCCATGCGCGAAAACTTTTTTGGGTAACGGCAGGTCGGCCGCCATCAGAAAGGCCGGCCAATAAACCGCATGGAAGCGCAGGATGTCCTTGCCGATCAGGTGCAGATCCGCGGGCCACAAATTATCATGCTTCACCGCGCTCATGTAGGAAATCAACGCATCGAACCAGACGTAGAATACATGCGTACCCTCTACCGGCGCGGGAATGCCCCACTTGATATTCGTGCGCGTGATGGAAAGATCGTGCAATCCCTGCTGGACGAACGCCACGATTTCGTTGCGCCGATGGTCCGGCTTCACGAACTCCGGATCTTTCTCATACAACTCCAGCAGCCGCTGTTGAAAAGCCGACAGCTTGAAGAAATAGTTCTCTTCAGTAACCGTTTCGGTTGGACGCCCGCATGTTGGACACGGATCTCCGGGCTTCGCCTCGTTGATGTATAGTTCGTCGTTTACACAATATTGGCCGCTATAAGAGCCCTTGTAGATGTAGCCGTTGGCCTGACAGCGCTCGAATAACCATCGAACCGTCTCGTGATGCTTCGGATCGGACGTGCGGATAAAATGGTCGTAATCGATCCCCAGCTTGTTCCATAGACTGGTAAACTCGGCTGCCATTTTTGCCGAGTACTCTTCCGGACTGCTCCCAGCAAGATTGGCGGCACGCTCCACGTTGCGGCTGTGCTCATCGGAACCAGTTGTGAACACCACCGGATCGTAGCCCGCCATTTTCTTGAACCGCTTCACCAGGTCGGCCACAAAGGTCGAGTATGCGGTGCCCAGGTGCGGAGCCGCATTGACATAGTAAATAGGAGTCGTCAGATAATATTTCATCGAGTGTTTTTCAGATACGCCAGTGACGCTTGCGCCAGGATTTCTTTCAGCGGAACGCCGCTTGCTCGCGCCAGTGTCCGGCAATCTTCATATTCCGGACTGAAGGACCCGTCGCCGGCGATTTTGATTTTCACTTTACCATGCGGCGTGTCGACCTCTTGGATGCGACGCGCCTGCACTCTGCGCTCCGCCGTCTGAATCCGCAGCCCCAGCGTCGTGGTCTCCGCGAACATCACCGCGGCAAGCTGCTCGCGATCCTCCGGTTTGGCGACCACACGAATCAGCGCGCCGGGCCGGCCCTTCTTCATCAGCACTTGTTCCAGAGTGACGTCCAGCGCGCCGGCCTCCAGCAATCGCTCCATCGCATAGCCCAGGACTTGCGGAGTGGAATCGTCGATATTCGCCTCCAGCACGGCCACCGTTGTGGATTCCGCGGCCCCGCTTGCCTCACCCAGCAAGACCCGCAGAACGTTGGCATGCTCCTTGAAATCCTTGTCGCCGGCGCCATAGCCGGTGCCGGTGATGGTCATGGCGGGCATGGCGCCGAACTCGGCGGCGAGGGTGACGGCGATGGCGGCGCCCGTGGGCGTAGTCAATTCCACGCTCGGCCCGCGCGCGTAAATTGGTTTGCCGGTCAGCAGCTCAGCGGTGGCCGGCGCAGGCACTGGAAGGATGCCGTGTTCCGTATTCACCGTTCCGCCGCCGGTGTTCAACGGCGAGCTATGAATGGTGTCGACTTTCAGTAAATCGAAGGCCACGCTGGCGCCCACGATGTCGCAAATGGAATCCACCGCGCCAACTTCATGGAAGTGAACTTTGGTCAACGCAATGCCGTGAACCTTCGCTTCCGCCTCCCCCAAGCGCTGAAACACCGCGGTGGAGTTTTGTTTGGCGCGATCGGTGAGTGCCGCTTTTCCGATCAGTTCTAGAATATCCTTGAGATGCCGGTGATGCTTGGAATCGCCACCATCGACATGGAATTTCGAAGCCGCGATGCCCCGCCTGGTGGTCTTCTCGATCCGAAAACTCGCGCCCGTCCCCAGGCTTTCGAGTGCGCGTACCAAAGCGGCACTGTCCGCGCCCGCGTCAATCAACGCGCCCACCGTCATGTCTCCACTGATGCCTGAGAAGGCGTCGAGATAGCAGATCTTCATGCGATTAGTTGGGGGAGCAGCTCGCCCGATGGACCTTGCAGAAACTCGTCGATCTGGTCCGACAGTTGGGTTTCCGCAATATTGATTTCCACCACGCGCGCTCCCGACGATTTGGCGATTTGCGCCAGACCCGCCGCGGGATAAACGACGGCCGAGGTACCCACCACCAGGAATAAGTCGGCCGAGCGCGCAGCTTTTTCCGCGGCCAGCCACACATCTTGAGGCAGCGCTTCGCCAAACCAGACAACACCCGGCCGCAGCATGCCGCCGCATTCGCACTTAGGAGGAATTTCGGGAAAAGGAATTCGCCGGTCGAAGCGCTCCTGCCCGCACTCCAGGCATCGCACGCGCCAAATACTGCCATGCAATCGCAGCACATTGTCACTGCCGGCCAGCTCGTGCAGGCCATCGACGTTTTGGGTGATCAGAGTAAAATTACTACTTCGCTTTTCGAGTTCAGCCAGTGCATAGTGGCCGGGATTTGGCTTGGCTTCCGCCAGCACAGCCCGGCGCCAGTTGTACCACTCCCAAACCAGTTGTGGATCGCGCGCAAACGCGTCTGGCGTTGCGAGATCCTCCGCCCGGCGTTGCCTCCAAAGCCCATTGTTTCCGCGAAAAGTTGGCACTCCGCTTTCGGCGGACACACCGGCCCCGGTAAGTATAGCCACGGAACTCGCCCGCTTCAGCCACTCACGAACAGCGTTCATTCATCTTAGTGTGGCACAGCGGCCAATCCGGCCCACGACCGACCCACCCGCCTATTTTCGCTTCGCCGTTTTGCTTGGCTTGGCACGGGCGTTGGCTGGTTTTTTCCTGCGTGCGGCTAGTGCCGGTGAATCGCCCTTGGAGTGCGTCGCCGCCACCATCTTTTCTTCGCCAACTGATGGAAACCCTTTCTCCAGCAACTGCGTTTTGCGCGCAAGCATCTTTTCACCCAGTTTGTCGAAGTCCATTTTAAGCTCTTTGGCCTTCGGCAACATTTCGTCCTCTTCTTCTTTGATGTGGTGACGCACGTTTTCGGACAACACCGTGAACTTTGCGTCGAAGTGATCGCCGTGACCCTGTGCGTCCTCTAATTCGGCGATCAGGAGCTTTGCCACGTGATGCTCTTCGTCGGCCTCGTTCATAAGGTCTTTGCCTACATGAGCGCGGACCGCCGGGTAGAAAATCTCTTCTTCCACCGCGGCATGCAGCTTGAGCTCAGTCAGCGCCTGCCTCACAAGCTTCTTTCTGGCCCGCGCATTTTCGGACTTCTTGAATTGATCGAAAAGCTCTTTGACGTTGTCGTGGTCGGCTTTCAACAGATCGATCGCGTTGGTGTTCGTTTTCGAAGTGTCGGTGTTGAAAAAATCAAACATGATAAGGCCTCCTGGTTCGTCGGGCTAGAGTCTGCGGCCCACCAGCAAGAATATGAGGACCACAATCAGCAGCAGTCCCAAGCCACCGCTCGGATAATAACCCCAGCCGGTACTGTAGGGCCAAGTCGGGAGTGCACCGACCAAAAGGACAATAACGATGATGAGCAATAATAATCGGGGCATAGGATCAATCCTAGGCCGCGGGGCGATAGGTTGGATACAGCGGTTGCGTTGGCATGCCCTGAACGGATCGCAAGGGAGCCATCGAGTCCAGCATTCGCTCCAATCTGGCAGCCCGGTCATCCACTTCGTTCCATAGCGCCACAAACCGCTTTTCCAGTTGCGGGCGCGCATTGCCGGCAGGTAATTGAGCATAGAGCGTCTCCAGCCGGGATTGATCTTTCTGCAGCCGTGCCAATTGCGCCAAGACCAAATAATCGAGGGCGTTTTGAGTCGCGTGCATCTTTTTTGTTCCTCCGGTTACATCTAATGCATTTGCCGGACCACAATTGGCGGAAACCACTTTTCCGCGGAAGTGATTGCGTTTTCAGACCACTAGCAGCCGCGCCGCCAAAAAAGCCTTTGTGGTTTGGGCGCAAACATTACAGTTCTCCAAGTAACTGTTTCATTGCCGCTGTCACCTCGATCTCCTTTCGGCGGCGATAGACTACAATCAACACGAAGGATTTCATGCGATCTTTAGGCTTAGCCATTCTGATTTGGGCATTGGGAATTGTCCCGGCAGCCGCCCAGCAGCGGGTATTCACCGCCGCCGACTATGCGCGCGCTGAAAAATTCATGGGCTATAACACCACGCCGCTGCTGTTGCATGCAACCGGACGTGTCACCTGGCTGGGGGACGACCGGTTCTGGTATCGGACCACAACCGCGGATGGCTCGGAGTTCGTCCTGGTCGACGCCACTCGCGGGACCGGCGCCCCCGCATTCGATCACGCGAAACTTGCCTTGGCACTTTCCACCGCCGCTAAGGCGAACTACAACGCATCACATCTGCCCTTCACGGATTTCGAATTTCTGGACGGCGGCCGGACCATTGCATTCAACCTCCGGGGACGCCTTTGGAATTGCGATCTCGCGGCCAATCGTTGCGCTTCCGATTCCGTCCGAAATCATGTGTTCTCGCCCGACAGAAAAAGCTCCGTCTTCATTCGCGACTTCAATTTGTGGATGCGCGACACCGCGACCGGCAAGGAGACTCAGCTTACTACCGATGGGGTGAAGGATTTCGGCTATGCCACCGACAATGCGGGCTGGGCCGCGAGCGATCGCCCGGTAGTGTTGTGGTCGCCCGACTCGAAGAAGATCGCGACGTTTCAGCAGGACCAGCGCGGTGTCGGTGAAATGTATCTGGTAAGCACCAAGGTGGGCCATCCGGAATTGCGAGCGTGGAAGTATCCGCTTCCTGGCGACGAAGTAGTAACCACCATCCAGCGGGTGGTTATCGATTTGAACAGTGCCCCGCCCCGCGTGATCCGGTTGAAAATGCCGGCGGATCAACATCGCTCCACGCTCTGCGACAACCTTACGTGCCGCGGCGGCGAGTGGGCCGACGTTCAGTGGAGCGCGGACGGCGCGCATCTGTCATTCGTCTCTACATCACGCGATCACAAGGAGGAGCGGTTTCGCGTGGCGGACGCCGCCACTGGCGCGGTTCGCGAAGTACTGAATGAAAAGGTGGCGACGTTCTTCGAATCCGGCAACGGACGTGTGAATTGGCGTTACCTTCCAGCTTCGAGCGAACTGATCTGGTTCTCGGAGCGCGACAATTGGGGACATCTTTACCTGTGCGATCTCGAGACCGGCAAAATCAAATGGCAGATCACGAACGGCGACTGGAATGTCACTCAGTTGCTGAGAGTGGACGAAAAGAATCGGAAGCTGTATTTTCTCGGCGTCGGACGCGAGCAGGGGCGCGATCCTTATTACAGCCAGCTATACAGTAGCGGCTTTGACGGCAAGAGCCTCACGCTACTGACTCCTGAAGACGCCAATCACGACGTTGTCATGTCGCCATCCGGCCGGTTCTTCAGCGACAGCTACTCGAAGCCCGATACTCCGGCTGTATCCGTGCTGCGGGATGCGCAAGGAAAACTGTCGTTTATCTTCGAAAAGCCCGACATTTCGCGTCTAAACGCCGCAGGATGGAAGCCGCCCGTTTCGTTCACCGTGAAAGCCCGCGACGGCGTTACGGATCTATATGGGCTGATGTTCAAACCCTCCAATTTCGATCCCCAGACGAAGTATCCCATCGTGAACCATATATATCCCGGTCCGCAAACCGGCAGCGTTGGAAGCCGCAACTTCTCGGCCGCGCGCGGCGATTGCCAGGCTCTGGCCGAACTAGGCTTCATCGTTGTCGAGATCGACGGGATGGGCACGCCGTGGCGCTCCAAGAAATTCCACGAAGCATACTACGGCAACATGGGAGACAACACTCTGCCCGATCAAGTAGCGGGCATGAAGCAGCTTGCCCGGCGATATCCGTGGATCGATCTGGATCGTGCCGGGATCTACGGCCACTCCGGTGGTGGTAACGCGGCGGCGGATGCGATGTTCCGCTACCCCGATTTTTTCAAGGTTGGAATCGCCGAAGCGGGAAATCACGATCAGCGCGAGTATGAAGACGATTGGGGTGAAAAGTGGCAGGGGTTATTGGAGCGCAAACCCGACGGCGCCACGAATTACGATAACCAAGCCAATCAGAGCCTGGCGAAAAATTTGAAGGGGCACTTGCTGCTAGCCCATGGCACCATGGACAACAACGTGCCACCGTATAACACATTGCTGGTGGTCAACGAATTGATCAAGGCCAATAAGGATTTCGATTTGATCATGCTGCCGAACCGGGGACACGGGTTCGGGAATGAGCCGTACATGGTGCGCCGGCGTTGGGATTATTTTGTGCGCTATTTGCTGGGAGCCGAGCCGCCTCAAGGGTACGAGTTGCATCCACCGGCGGATTTTCAGCGCGGAGCGGCGGGGCAGTAGAGTAGGGCGGGTCGCAAACCAACACAGGCAAGAATGCCTGTGTTTTATGTGGGGCAGGATGGCATCCTGCCGCGGATTGGTAATCCGCCTGGTGTTGGATCCGGAACTACTTACGGGCCGATTGCCAATCGGCGGCAGGTTGCCAACCTGCCCCACAATTAGTATTTGATTCATTATGCCCGATCAGGAGCCAACTAGAACCGAATCAACCCTTGCGCCGGTGTGCGCGGGAGTTCAACTCAAGGGGCGCTACCTGATTGAGCGCGAACTTGGCAGCGGCGGCTTCGGCACCGTATTCCTTGCGCGCGACACTCAACTGCACAATAAAGCGGTGGTGGTGAAAATCCTGCGGGATTTGCGCGACGACGGTTGGGCCCGCAAGAAATTTGTCGCGGAGTGCGAAGCGCTGGCCCGCATCAATCATCCCGGTGTGGTGCAGGTGCTCGACGACGGCGAAACTACCGGCCACCAGCCCTTTCTGGTGATGCAGTTTGTCGACGGGGCCTCGCTACGCTCCGCGATTAGCGCAGGCGGCATGGACTTGGGGCGTATAGGCCGCATCTTGGAACAGATTGGCCAGGCGCTCACGGCGGCACACGAGCATGGCGTGGTCCACCGCGATCTGAAGCCCGAAAATATTATGCTGTGCGATTTGGGCGGCGGTAAGGAGATGCCCGTTCTGATTGACTTTGGGATCTCCACCGTCTCCGAACCCGGCCATGGGGAACCGCAGCCCACACGCGTCGCCGGCTCTTATTCGTACATGGCGCCCGAGCAGATGTCTGGCACGCCGATAGCCGCGAGCGATATTTTTTCGTTGGGCGTGATTGCATACGAGATGGCAACCGGGGTGCGGCCCTACAAACTCAGCGCCTCGGATCCACCGATGCAACTTTGGTTCCAGCAAAAGGAGGGCGTAAAGGTGAAGCCTGCCAGTCTGCGCCCGGAACTGCCGGAAGCCGCTGAAATCGTCATCTTGAAGGCGCTGTCGTTTCAGCCTCGGGATCGCTACGCGCACGCCCGCGAGTTTGGCGATGCGCTGGCCGCGGCGCTGCGCACCAACCCGGGCAGTGTTTCGAAACCCAAGTTCTCCACAGCCTCATCTGGAGCGCAGTCTGTCGAGATGGCCTCGGTATTGTTCCTGGACATCGTTAGCTACTCAATGCAGCCAATGGAAGGGCAATCGCGGCTGCTCACCGGGCTGCAGGAAATTGTCCGCGGTACTGAACAATTCAAGGCCGCGAATTCTGGCGGCAACTTGATCTCATTGCCGACTGGCGATGGCATGGCCATGGTGTTCTTTCACGATCCGATAGCGCCAGTCCGCTGCGCAATGGAAATCTCAGAGGGCTTAAAGCAGAACCCGGCGATTCAACTGCGGATGGGCGTACACAGTGGGCCTATCTATCGGCACGCCGATATCAAGGACGAGCTGAACGTGTTGGGCGGCGGTATCAACATTGCGCAAAGAGTGATGGATTGTGGCGATGCGGGACACATACTGATCTCGAAATCCGTAGCGGACGTGCTTTCGCAATTGGGCGGGTGGAGCGACAGTCTGCACGATCTGGGTGAGTGCCAGGTGAAGCACGGCGTGACAGTGCATCTCTACAACGTCTATACCAACGAGAACGGCAATCCCGCGTTACCCGCGAAGTTGCGCGCGAAACCAGCCGCCCGGAAACGCTCTCTTGCTTCGCAATGGGGTCCGTATATAATTCCGCCGTTTCTGATCACCATCATATTGAGGTTCGTCTTCAATACTTCGGAGGTGACGCGAGATCGACCACTCACTTTCGCCGAGACCTTCGTCATTTTTATTGCGCTGCTGGCGGTGATGGCGATGATACTATGGCTCAAGCGTTGGGTGGCCAAAAAGCTCGCATGAAACGCAGCCTGATTTCAATCGCGTATTCGATATTGGGAACTTGTGCTCTGGCCCAGTCGACTCCGCAAGATATGCGCACCCGGCTACTTTGGAATAACACTTGGCGGAGCCGGCGTCCGCCCGCCACGACAACGTCGACTCCCGGTTCCGAACCTTGCGTGGGAATTACATTGTGGCGGCTGCGGCCGAGCCAGGCAATCGACGATCCCGAAGTGCGCGAGCGAACAAAGGATTCCGGCGAGCAGTTGCCGCCGGTTCGTGTTGCCCCAGGTACTCCTTTGGCGGAAGGCGACAGATTGCGGATCAGTGTGGAGACCACTCGCGAAAGCTATCTGTACGTAATGGAGCGAGCGATATTCGCCGGCGGCGCGAAGGGGGCGGCCTCACTTCTTTTTCCGGCGGCGGGAAGCGACAATCGCTTGGCGCCGGGCGGCGTGATACAAATTTCCGGGACCTCGTTTTTCAAGCTGACGCGTGACCGGGCGGATCAAGTCAACGAGACACTGACCCTCCTGATTCTTCCCCAGCCGATGGCCGATCCATCGAACAGTGAAAAGATTGCAGAGTTGGAAGGACGGTGGAAGGTTACCGAGCAAGGTCTCCAGGAAGACAACCAAATCGGCAAGGCGATAACGCGCGCGGAGATCGAAGCAGGCCGGGACCGATCCAAAGTTCTTACGCAGATCGACGCCTTGCCGCAAACCATGTTTCAGTGCCGGCCCCAAGCTGGCGATCCATTCGTTCTCGATGTTTCGCTGCCGATCCGGAAAGACTCCGATGTAACATCCAGAGGTCTGGGAATTAGAGGGAACCGGCCAGGGGCCGAAGGCGGCACCGGGGACGGTGATCCGCGCGCGGCGCCCGCCCCTGATCCGTCTGCCTCACCACGGCGGCCCCTCGGAGGTATCGGTGGATTGGTTTCACCGCGAAAACGCGTTACCGCCAGTGATTTCCTGGCATCCACTCAAACCGAAAAAGAGGGCTACGGACTCTACAGCTACATCCTCTTCGGTGCGCGCCCGGAATCTCTGACCTCGGATCGATGGCGCCGCTATTACGAAGCGATCGTCGCGTATCTGGACATTCCGGCTGTCGGCGAAGTTTCGCGAACCGTGCCGCCGGCCGGCACGAACGTCACATTTCTTCCGGTCGCGTTGGCTGAGAGTGAATTGCCGGCTGCCGGCCTCACACCCTACCAGTTTCGATTCGATGCGCATCGTCTGGAGATCCATACCGCTCTGCACCAGGCCAGTGGAAGAGATTCGTCGTATCACAATTCCATCAATGGCACGACGGCCTGCCTGCTGACCGGAAATTATGATTACGCGCGCGCGCAAGGCCTGCTGGCGCTTCTGCCCGATTCGCATATGGAGGGGCCCTACATTATTTCCGTGGCGGAGCCGTTAAGCCGGACTCGCGCACTGCCGGCGCAATATCTATACCAGGATCTATCGTCGGTCCCGCCCGAACTGATTCGTCTCTGGGTGAAAGAATTCATGGCGCAAGCGCAGGAAAACGAATTCTGGAAGACGCGCTCGAAAGATCAATTCGTGCTGCGTCTTCGGACAGCGATCGGAGTCGCGAGTCAACAGATTCCGGATTTTGGAAAGTCCATTACCTGGGCGTTTATCTCCGTGGCGCCGCGCCGCTAATGACACTTCGATTTCTACCGGCTCTGTTTGCAACGCTGGTTGCGGCCTCCGCCGGCACGTTTCCCATCGAAGTGCGAACAGCTTTCACCACCGCCGATGGATTGCAGTCGAATGACGTCACGGCCTTAGTCATTTCAAACGGCAAGATCTTCGCGAAGACATCCGCTGGCGTCGGTCGATTTGATCGGGAACGAGGGCGCTGGTCGGCGGCTGACGTGCGGCCGATCAATTTTCCCCGATCGCTTCCGACGGTCACCGATTCGAGCGGCAGAGTTTGGACGGCGCGCCGCGGAGCGGTCCAGATGCGCCAGGCCGGACGCGTCACCGTTTACACGCCGGCGGAAGGCTTGCCATATGACGGCTTCACGTCGATAGCCGCCGGGGGCGACGGCGCGGTTTGGTTCGGAACGCACAAGGGCGCCATTCGTTTCGATGGCAAGACGTGGGAATATCGCCAGGGGCCGCGCTGGCTGCCCGGCGACGACGTTCGCAGTGTGGCGGTTGAGGCGAATGGCAGTGCTTGGTTCGCCACCAATGCGGGCGTTGGTTTGATAGAGCGCCGCGACACTACGCTGCGGGAGAAAGCGAAGTTTTTCGAGGATGAAATCGACCGGCGGCATCGGCGCACCCAATACGGCTACGTGCGCGCGGTGCGATTAAAGAGGCCCGGAGATAAAAGCGAGTGGGTCCAATCGGACGACGATAACGACGGACTTTGGACCGCGATGTATGGCGCCGGAGAATGCTACGCGTATGCGGCTACCGGGAGCGAACTTGCGAAGAAGCGTGCCAAGGACGCCTTCGAAGCACTGTGGTTCTTGCGCGAAGTGACTCAAGGCGGCAGTCATCCAGCGCCTGCCGGCTTCTTGGCGCGCAGCGTGCTTCCCACTAGCGGGCCGGACCCGAATCTTCGAGATTCCAGTCCCAAAACCGATGAAGAGATGCGCCGGCGCGATGCCCTTTGGAAGAAACTTTCGCCGCGCTGGCCCGTCAGCTCGGATGGAAAGTGGTACTGGAAAGCAGATACCAGCTCGGATGAATTGGACGGTCACTTTTTCTTCTACGCCCTGTACTACGACCTGGTAGCCTCCAGTGACGATGAAAAGCGGCGTGTGCGCGAGCAGGTTTCCGCGATCGCCGATCATCTGATCGACCACGATTTTGAGTTGATAGATTGGGACGGGAAACCGACTCGCTGGGGTGTTTTCAATCCCCGGAAATTGAATCACGATCCGAACTGGTGGCCGGAACGGAGCCTCAATTCGCTTTCCATCCTCACCTACTTGAAAGTCGCGGAGCATATCACCGGCGGCGTCAAATACCGGAACGCTCTTCGGAAACTGATAGACGAGGATGCGTTCGATACCAACGTTCTGATTCCGAAAACGAACGCGGGTCCGGGGTCGGGCAATCAGTCGGACGACGAGATGGCCTTCATGGATTTTTACAATCTGATCCGCTACGAAACCGATCCACAGCTCCGGTACAAATACTCAGTATCGTTTTATCGTTACTGGATCATGGAGCGGCCCGAGTTGAATCCGTTGTTCAACTTCATGTACGCCGCCACGAATGCGCGCAAATCGTATTCGGAAACTTTCGGAAAGCGTGATCTATCTCCGGCGGGCGAATGGCTGGAAGAATCAATCGACACACTGCGCCGCTACCCGCTGGACCGCGTCAACTGGCGAATGACGAATAGCCACCGCAAGGACATCGTTCTGCTGCCCACTTATGCCCGCGAGCGCGGCGAGACGCCCGCGGGGTCCCGGAACAACGGCAAGGTTCTGCCGATCGACGAGCGCTTTGTCGATCATTGGAATCACGATCCCTGGCAGTTGGATCAAGGCGGCAACGGAATGCAACTGGCCGACGGCGCGTCGTTCCTGTTGCCATACTACATGGGCCTCTACCATAAGTTCATTGAAGACGAGGGGCCTGGGCGCTAGGGGTGTCGAGCTTGACAGATGTTGTCAAAAATGACAACATGGCTTGTTAGCAGAAGGGTAAATGATCCCGAAAACGCGGCCCGTCTCATGGATCAAGGCGGCTCTTAAGGAATTCGTGACATTCCCGGAAGGCGCCAAGTCGATCTGTCTTGCCGCGTTGACGATCGCCGCTGAAGGGGGAAAAGCGGATATTGCGAAGCCCCTGCACGGTCTGGGATCGGGCGTAATTCGAGATCGCGCTGGAGTTTAGAGGTGATGCGCTCCGCGTGGTCCACGCTGTGCAACTCGCGGATGAAATTTGGGTTGTGCATGCGTTTCAGAAGAAATCGAAACAGGGAATCAAGACGCCGAAACACGAAATCGATCTGATAAGGGATCGTTTAAGGAGACTGAAGGAGATGTTGGGATGAAAGGCGAAAAGCTGGAAGTAGTGCGGGGTAGCGGCAATGTGTTCCGCGACCTCGGACAGGAGAACGCCGATGTGGAACAGTTCAAGTCCATCCTGGCCGCCGAAATCATCAAGGCGCTCGACCGGGAACATCTGACCGTGCGCGCGGCGCATGGCCGAACCGGCATTGCCGCGGCGGACTTCTCCCGCATCCGGAACGCGGACCTCGGGCGGTTCACCGTTGATCGCCTCCTGTCTATCATCAATCGGTTGGGGTCACGGGTAGAAGTGAAAGTTAAGCTGCACCGGAACCGAATGACCGGGAGGGGCGTCGGATATAAGAAGAGAGCAATGTGAACTCCGCACGCCGCGGCCCGATGCTGATCGCACAGGTGGCCGCCTTATTCGCCAGCGGGTGGATAGTGTGGTCGGTGGCCGTGCTCCCGCGATTGACCCAGCAGCCCTTGGCCGGCATCGTCCGTAGCGCGCTGCTACATACCTTGTTCGCTTGCGGATCGGGCGCGGGGATCACACTGATTCTCTACCTCGCTATTGTTCGATCCATTCGTCACGATGCCGTGCTGCTGGCGTTGCGAACATCCGCGACGGCGGTTTGGTTTGCGCCCGCGGCGATTCTGCTCACAGCGTTATCACCCGCGTCGATCGGGGCCGCGCTGGTGCTGGTGGTAAACGCCACCAGGTTGCTCTACGATCAATGGCGCCAGTTTCATCCTCCGGACGCGGCAGATTTTGTGCCCGCAACTTCTTTCCTATTCGGGTCGCCGTTGCAACCGTTCCGAATCGTCGGCTTAATCCCGGCGCTGCTCGCATCTTTCGCTCTCGAGACGGCAATTCTCGTGTTCCCGCTGGGATATCCGCTGCTGGCCGCCGCTCTATGTTGTTTGGGTATTGCGATGCTGACGCTGCTCATCCTTATTTCTGGAAGCGCCGACACCACACCTCGAGCAAACTTGCCGCGAGCGATTCTGGGTCTCCTGCTTACCGTGATTCTGGCGGCGGGTTTGACGGTGGGTGGTTTGGCGCCCAGTCTGGTGCAAAGTTACGACCGCGATCCAAACGGCACCAGTCGGCGGCCGGGGCCCGTGCAAACCATCAGATCGTTTTTACGAAAACTCGCCGAGCGGCAACGGCAGACCGGACCAAATGAGAAGGTGACCAGGTTGTATACGCCGCCGTCGGAAAGCGTGAACATTACCGACAAGAGCTTTCCCGGCGTTGTTCTGTTTCCCGAGACAGAACCTCCCAAAGCTCTCGTCGCTCCACAACCGCATTCACTGTTTGCGGTACATCCGGCGGATTTTCCGAAACCATCCACCATTCCTTTTACGGGCGAGTACTGGATGTTCAAACCTCCGAGCGCTCGTCCGCCCGGGACTTCGTATTCGCGCAAAGGCACTCCGTTAGCGCTGTCGTTCGTCACGACAGATCATCGGCCCCTGTTCATGGAAGCACATCAGAAATTGGAGCACGCCATCGATTTGCGCTGCTGCAGCGGCATTCAGATCGCGATCTTGAATATTGACCGGTACCCCGGCACCGTGACCCTGGAGGTGGTGCTGATCGACGATGCGGCGCAACGGTCGGAGAGCCTGGGAACCGCGGAAGTGACATCTAGGCCCGCCGGGCAACGCTGGAATCTATCCGGTTTTCCGGCGCCCGAAACTCTGGAGTTCGCGGTTCCTGGATCCACGGCCCTGCGCGAGTTCAATGAGATCAAAGTAGTGTTTCATCGAGCGTCGCTTCGAGAGGACCGCAGCGCAAGAATATCGATCGAGCGATTTCTGCTATTGCCGCGGAGTAGTTGAGGCGCTCACTTGCGGAGATAGGAGTCATCGCCGCGAATCCAATCTTCGCGGGGCGGCGAGAATAAGTCCACCGCAACGGAGTCTTCCAAGGCTTCGGCGCTGTGCGGGACATGGGGCGGAATGCGCAGCACCTGGCCGGCCTGCAATACTTTCTCCTCACCGGCGATCATGAACTTGAGCGAGCCTTGCTCCATCATCGAGATTTGTTCGTTGTGGTGGCTATGCTCCGGCACGCTGCAGCCTTTCCGCAGATAAACGCGCGCCACGGTCATCGTGTCGCTATGAATTACCTGGCGTGCGAAGGTGGGACTCAACTGCTCTTTTTCAACTTGATTCCATTCGTAAATCTGCATTGCGGAGCCGATTGTAGCACGCTCGGAATGGTGAGTTGTTATGATGGAAAATACTTCCCGGAGGTTTCATGAAGGGTGTTGTTCTAGCGGGCGGCACGGGTAGCCGGCTGTTTCCGCTGACCAAGATTACCAACAAGCATCTGCTGCCGATTTACGACAAGCCGATGATTTATTACCCGATCCAAACGCTGGTGGATGCCGGAATCAAAGAGATCCTGGTGGTGACCGGCGGGCGGAATTCGGGCGACTTTCTGCGGTTGTTGGCAAACGGTAAAGAGTTCGGCCTGAAACATTTGGACTACACCTATCAGGAAGGTGAAGGCGGAATCGCGGACGCGCTCGCGCTGGCGGAACATTTTGCCGACGGCTCCAGTATCTGCGTGGTCCTGGGCGACAACATCATCGAAGGCACGATCCGTGAAGCGGTGGATGATTTCAAGAACCAGAAATCGGGAGCCAAGATTTTGCTGAAGGAAGTGGTGGACGCCGAGAGATTCGGCGTGGCGGAGATGCGCGACGGCCGTATCGTCGGCATCGAAGAGAAGCCCAAAAAGCCGAAGTCGAACTACGCCGTCACGGGCATCTACATGTACGACGAAACCGTGTTTGAGAAGGTTCGAGTACTGGTGCCGTCGGGCCGCGGTGAGCTCGAAATTACCGACGTGAACAACGCCTACATTCGCGAGGGGAGCATGACCTACGCGCATTTGAACGGCTGGTGGACCGATGCCGGCACCTTTGAATCGCTGCTGCGGGCGGCCAATCTAGTGGCGGGAACGCGCGCACAAGCGGATGCTGAACGTGTCGCCGCGGTAGTGCCAGGCGTATGAGTCAGGTAGAGATCTCGACACCCACTTGTGAAAAAGGAATCGGCAAAGTAATCCTGGCGCCGGATTCGAAAGACCTGATTGCCGGGGTTCGCCTGGCTCCTTATCCTTTGTGGCCGGACGATCGCGGTTATTTTCTGGAGGTGGCGCGCATTGGGCAGGGGCTAGCCGCGGAATTTCCGAAGGACTCCACGCAGATTTCCGCCGCGTTGAGTTATCCGGGAACAATCAAGGCTTTCCACTTCCATCGCCATCAGACGGATTGCTGGGTGCCCGTGCAGGGCATGTTCCAGGTCGCGCTGGTGGATTTGCGCAAGGACTCCGCGACATTTGGGGAACGCAACACCATCTACGTCGGAGTTCTTCGACCCTGGCAGCTCTTAATCCCGCCGGGGGTCGGCCATGGCTACAAAGTGGTGGGAACCGATCCAGGGTTTTTGGTCTATTTGACCGATCGATTCTACGATCCACAGGACGAAGGCCGCATCCCTTACAACAATTCTCAGATCCATTACGATTGGGAGATGCAGTACAAATAACGTTCACGCAACCGCGACGCGTTTGCGGCTGGAGGCGCGGGAAGCAGCGGTAATGCGGCCGGGCGGCTTCTTCGGCTGGCGGCGTGGCTGCCGCGTATTGGCGACTCGGCCCGCGAACGTTTCTTCCCAGAATTGACGGAAGGCGTTGGCCGCTTTGCGCTGCCGCTGCTTGAGCCAGCCATCGAATTGATCCGCTGCCGGGTAGGACGACACCAGTTCGCGCGCGGCCTGATAGTCCGATATTTCGCCCACCATGGTTTGTACGCGCTTGATGTCCGGGAGCCACGAATTCAGCGGCAAATTGCTAACGGGACCAAGCAGCTCCAGGGCATACCGGAACCTTATGGCGGCGATTCTGAAGTCGTGCAAATCGCTCAGGGAAGCATTCGCGCGTATTGCCTCTTTTCCTCTCTTCAGGAATTTCCCCGCCAATCTGGGCGTTGCCTTCCGGGCTAGCTGTCGAATCGTAATCTTCGCCAAGTCGCCGGCCGGGCGCGCCACCGCGGCCTGTAGCGCGGCTCGCCATTTTGCGGACGATTTCCGTTCGGTCCACCGCTTTAACAGGACCACCAGGAGCCGCTCGCACTCCTTTCTGCGGACTTGCAGCTTCGCCCGAAGCGTGGACGAACCACTCCGATGCGCCTTGGGAAGCAGCCGCAGCGCAGTATCGAGATTGCGAAGTTGCTGCGCGGAACGCATGACCTTCCTCACTCGCCGGTCGATTTTCTGCATCTTCTCGCCGGGAAAAAAGTCGCGAAAGAGCTGCAGCGTTTGGGAGAATTTGCGAAGTGAGACACGCAGGCCGTGAACGGATTCCGCATCACGCGATTTCGTGACGCGATTTATCTCGAATGCGAGCCGGCCCAACAGCTTCTGGGCGTGCTCGGCGGCAAACTTGCGGGATTCAGTGGAGGCAACCATGTGCGCGCTGTAGATTTCCAGGCTCCTATTTTCGCACCGTGACGGTTTGATCGCCGTCGATGTAGGCAATGTATTCGGTGCCTTGCGAGGCTGCCAACCCCTTGGTCTTGGGGTTCTTTCCGGTGTCGAACGGCCGCGTGGTGGGGCCGTTGGCCTGTTTGCCCGACTTGCACCGCACACTTATTTTCTGACCGTCAACGGCGTCGGCCTGCAGCAAGCGGAAGGTCATCTTGTTTCCGATGCCAAGGAATTTCTTGCCGGCTTCGCTGGTGACGGAGCCGGTAACCGTCGCGCCGGGTGGAATAACTGTCGTGTCGCCAACCTTGAATCCATCCACGACACTGAAACGCAACGCCTGTCCTTCCTGGCCATTGGCGGGAACATCTTCGGTCAGGACAATCCGGAAAGGCAGCGCATCGTTGATGGGGACGGGGACAGTCTGAATCACTGGACGACGCGGCGCGGCGGCGGTTTCGGGCGAGTTGGTTTTAGGCGCCGGCGTGGTCTTGGACGGCGGCGGCGCGGGCACAGCCTGAGCGGCGACCGCCGGCTGAGAAGAACCGGGCGTCGTGGGCGCCGGGGAAGCTGGGACGCCCTTAGGATTCCGCATGGCCTGGATCACCGCACCGGGCACGCCTGCTTTCCGCAAGCGCGAGATTTCCTCCGGAGTGAGTGCGAAGTTTGTCTTCGAGGAGCGGATCTGCTGGTTGATTTGGGAAACCGGCACCTTGGCCTGAACCATTTGAAGGACGGCGCCATTTGTCAGGACGTTCTCTACAACAGGCGTGGCGGGCGCCGGCTCGGCTACCGGCTGAGGCGCCGGCTCAACGGGCGTGGGGGCCGGGGTGGCCGCTTGAGCCGGTGCAACTTGCGCGGCAGTTTGCGGCGCCGGCTTACGCTGCTGCTTCCACCACCACCACGCGCCGGCAGCCCCACCTCCGAGCAATAGAAGAACGACTAACAAAAGTACGAGCAACCCGGTGGATGATTTACTTTTGGCCGGCGGCGGTGCGATGGCGCCAACAGGAAGCGGCGCCGTAGGTTTACTTGGAACTGGCGGTGGGGTGGCGGACGGAGGTTTCGCAGCGGGTACAGGCGGCGGCGCCGGTGGCGGCACTGTTACCGTCGGCGATGCAGAAGGCCTGTTTGGAAGTGGCGGTGGTCCTGCCGGCGGAACCGGGGCGGCTGCCTGCGGAGGAAGCGGAGGAGGCAGAATTGGCCCATTTGCCCTGGTAGCGGCGCCGGGCACGAGCACGGGCGGCGGCGCAGGTCTGGCGCCGGGGTCAAGTTGCCGCTTGAGACCATCCAGCGCTTTTTCTATTTCCTTCATGGATTGCCAGCGCGCGTTCGGATCCTTGCGCAGGCACATGGCAATGATCTGCTCAAACAGCATCGGGACGTCGGGAGCTAAATCGGGAATGGGCTTCACTTCATCGCGTAGAACGGCGGAGAGCGTGGAGATTCCGGATCCGCCGTCGAAGGCTCGCCGGCCGGTTACCATTTCGTACAGAACGGAGCCGAAAGAGAAAATGTCGGAGCGGGCATCCACTCGCTTGCCCTCCGCCTGCTCGGGAGACATGTAGCTCGCGGTGCCGATGATGGCTCCTTCCCGGGTGAGAGGTTCCGCGGCCGTGGTCTGCATGTCGAATTGACTGGCGGGGCCGGAGTCCGTAAGCTTCGCAAGCCCAAAATCCAAAATCTTCACCAAGCCGGTGGGGGTAACCATCACGTTAGCCGGCTTGAGATCGCGATGAATGATGCCCGCGGCGTGGGCGGTGCTGAGTGCGTCCGCCATCTGCGTGCTGTATTGAAGCGCCAGCAGCACCGGCAGCCCGCCGGCCTGAACCAGCTCGCCGAGCGTCTTGCCAGGCACGTATTCCATCACCAGATTTTGCGCGTCGCCGTCGGAGACGATGTCGTAGATGGTGATGATGTTCGGATGATTCAGGCCAGAAGCAGCTTGCGCTTCCTGCAGGAAGCGGCGTCGGCGATCCGCGTCGGCGGACAGGCCCGCGGGCAGTATTTTGATGGCGACGATGCGGTTCAGGCGAGTGTCTTGAGCTTTATAAACTTCGCCCATGCCACCGGCGCCGAGCTTTTCAAGTAACTGATAGTGGAGGATTGTTTGGCCGACCATAGTTTTGTGGATCTAGGCTTATATAGTGTACCGCCACGGCGTCTATCATCGCATTGAGCGATGACCACGCTCATTACTTGCGGTGGGCCCCAGGCCCATATGCGCTCTCTTACGGTCGCCGTTACGTACGGCGCTCCGGGGCGGACGCTAGAATTTTCCTTCCGCATTCGCGGAGATCGATGCACTTGCACTTCTGCGATTTTTCAAGGAGCTCCTTCATGAAGGCGACCCTCTGGCTCAAGGCATCCAGTTCCGCAATCTTTTTTCCCGCCAGTTTCTGCATGCTGCTTGAGAGCGGAGCATCGTCGCGGAAGCCGTTGAAGAGCTCGCGGCATTCGGCGAGAGTGAATCCACAGTCTTTTGCGAACTCCAAAACCGCCAGACGTTCGACGGCGGTGACGTCGTATCGACGCTGTCCGCTGGCCCGGAGCGGCTGGGGAAGCAATCCGGCCTTTTCGTAGAATCGGATCGCGGATGCCTTGATACCCGCGTGTTCGGCTACTTCGCCGATGCTCATCGCGTTCGTCATTGGATTTGACTGTAGGTTAACAAACAGAACCAACTGGCAGGTAACAGAGGATCGAAAAAACGAAGCCACTTGGCGAGGGGCAGCCGCGAAGCCTCAGCTTGTCAGCGGAGAAGGCCGCCCGGTAGAGGACGCCTCTAGCCAACGGTCATGGTTCTGAAAGCAGTGTCTCGCAGAGCTCGTCCAAATCGGCGGATTGCTTCTCGATCAGGTTGTTGGCCAATGCTTGCAGGGCCTTGATGTTTGCGGCACAGGTGTTGTCGAGAGAACGTTGGCGCGGCTCGAGACGGGTTTGAAAGCGATAGTAGTGTTTCGGTTCACGGGGCACATCCGGCATGAGCTGGCGCATCTGATAATCGACCGTACTGCTGGCGCCATCGAACACCACGCTCAAGAGCGGCGCGGCCCATTTGGCGACACCCCAATTCCTGGCCGCATCGTAGCGCAAGCTGTGCCGTAACGAACCGGTGCCAAGCGAGACAACCAGAAAGCCGCTTGCCTCGGGATGTGTGGTTCTGGCCTCGACGAGGGCGCATGCAGCCGGATTGTTCGCATACACGCCGCCATCGATCAAAGTGAAGTGATCTGTGTTGGTACTTCCGGTGGGTAATTTCATAGGTTCAAAATATGTGGGCGCCGCGGAGGCCGCGCGCGCAACGTGCCGTGTTGGAAAGTCATAATCGGAGCGGGTACGAGCGTTGAAACTTTTGAAAAAGAATGGAAAGTTGCGCTCGATTTCGTAGCTGGTGACGAGGACCCTGGTGGCGGCATGCGCCAGACGCGACTCCCCGAAGAACTCCTCAAGCACCTGCTCAATGCCGGCGGAGGAATATTTTACGTTAATCAGATTATTGCAACCGGTAACTCTATGCCAGAGCGAACGCGAAAAAATACGAGGCCCTTCGCGCGCATACATCCCGGCGAACTCATCGGCGCGATAGAGCGGCCCGCCGGGATCTTTCGGAATGGTCAAGCCTAGAGCCAGAATGGCGCCCGTGGAGGTGCCAGCCACCAGATCGAAGAGTTTTGCAACCGGACGCCGGGTGCGGCGCTCGATTTCGGCCAGCAACAAGGCCGGAACGATACCCCGAATGCCCCCGCCGTCGAGCGAAAGGATCTTGACGAGCTTGGGCATGATCGGACGCTTCCTCTATTCCAATAGTGCACCCTGCCGCGGCGCGCCCAATAGTACCGATTGTCTAACTTACAGGTACGGAAGAGGAAACAATTCTGCAGGTTGAGTGACCCGCGATCAGGGCTCGCTACGCTCGCCTGACTAGAGGGGATGAAAACGGGAGCTGAGATAATGGGAACAGCCCCACAGCGACCATAAGCCGTATTCAGTCTGAGCCCTCTCGCTCGTGACCCTGGCAGGGACGTTT
>CATPCJ010000210.1 GCA_955652915.1 uncultured Bryobacteraceae bacterium | reverse complement strand
CTTCTCTTCGAACTCCAGCCGTTTTTCCGCGCGGAGTTTCCCGGCCATCCGATCCGCGACCCACTTGATCGCACCGCCCAGGAAAATTGCCGACGTGGTGTCGAAGGGCAGATACATTCCCACCGCCACCAGCATCGGCGAACGTGCCCCGAACATCAACAGCGCCAGACCAAAGGCCGCTCCGATGGCCAGCAGTCCCCAGGCCATCTGTCCGCCCACGATGCCTTTCGCTAACTGCGCCATCAAGCCCGCCTGCGGCGCCGGCAGCGCGCGGCCGCCGATTCCACCAGTCGACAGATTGGCTTCATGCAGCGCGATGATCGGTCCCATTAGGAAAAATGCCAGCAAAATCACCGCGATGATCTCGACGACTTCCATCTTCCACGGAGTCCCGCCGAGTAAGTGGCCCGCCTTGAGATCCTGAATCAACGAGCCGGACACGGAGCAAGCCACGCAAACCACCGCGGCCACGCCGAGCACCGCCGCCACACCCGACAATCCCGTAACGCCGGCAGTCAGCATAACCAGGGCCGCGATAATCAACGCTGCCAGCGTCAAGCCCGACAGTGGCTGATTGGAGCTGCCCACCAATCCCACCAGGTATCCGCCGATCGCAGAGAGCAAGAAGCCGGTGATGCTCATGATTGCCGCGGCGATGATCGCCGTCAGCAGTCCGTGCGTGAAGTAATAATAGATGCCCGTGATGGGAACCAGCAGCACCGCGATCGAAAGCACCACCCAGCGCGCTGGAATATCCTGCTCAGTACGATCCACAACTTTGCCGTGAGACGAGGATTTGGATGCCTTGAATATTCCGCGAAGTGAGCTCCATAGCGATTCGCGCATGGAGATCATGGTGCTGACCGCTCCAACCAACATGGTGCCCACGGCGATGGGGCGCACGATGTTGTACCAGACCGTGTACGCGGCGATGCCGGAATCATTGGTTCCCAGACGCCGGGGCAGGTCGGGATCGAAGAACAGCAGCAGGGGAATCAAAATCCACCACGCGATCACGCCGCCCGCAACGTTGATGGCCGCCAATTGCGGTCCGATGATGTAGCCGATTCCGATCAGAGCCGGTGAGAGGCTGGGCGTGGACCACGGAATGCCGCCGAGATGCGTAACGTCCCCGATGGGTTGCTTCTCGAAGTTGAAATGCTTGATCACCGACTTCGGAAACGCCAGAAAGCCTTCCGAGTATTCGCGGAAGATCTGCATCCCTTTGTCCGACTTCAAAATCTGGATCAAGCCGCCAAAGGCCATGGCTCCGAAAATGTACCGCGGAGCTTCGCTGGCGGTGGCTTCCCCGGCTTTGACGATTTCGTAGCTGGCCACGCTCTCCGGCCATGGCAGTGGGGCGTCCACGCACAGCGCGCGGCGCAGCAAAATAATGAAGAAGACGCCGATGAGCCCGCCCACCAGTAGAATGAGCGTGGCCTCCCAGTAATGCGAGCGAAGATCGCCCCAAAGCCTTTGCCCATCGATCTCCACCATCATGAATGCCGGAATGGTGAAGATGGCCCCGGCCACTAGAGCTTCGCCGACGGATGCCGCGGTGCGGGTGATGTTTTGCTCCAGTAGTCCGCCGCGAAAAGCTGGAATGCGAAACAGCGCCATCGCGATCACCGCCGCGGGAATTGTGGCGGCCACGGTTTGACCCGCGCGCATCCCCAAATAAGCGTTGGCTGAGCCAAAAACGAAAGCGAGGAAAATCCCCAGACCGACCGCTTTGACGGTCATCTCCGGGAGCGGCGGCTTGGAACCCTTCTGCACTAAAGCATCTTAACGCGTTTTGCCGGGCTCCCAATATGGCTCCGCCGCGGCAATGAACTCCACCGGCACTTCGGTGATAAATGTCTTCAGCCATTCAGCGCAATACTTCATTCCCGCTTGCTCTGATACAACGTGGCCGAGAATGATCAGCGCTCTTTTCTTGCCCGACGCGATCATGTCTTGCGCGTATTCCACCAATTCCCACTCATGCGTTTCTCCCATAACCAGAACGTCAACGCCGGGTTGAGAGAGTAGCGGAATACCGGGGTTCAGGCTGACATTTCCCCAGCTCGCCGCCACCCGGCTGACCGGCATCGCGGGATCGCCTACCACCCGCATGACCCCGATTTTCAGCCTGGACTGCATGTCTTTGGCGAAGCGCCCCAGCGGAATTGCGTCGAACAGGAATTGCCGCGCGTTTTGCGGATCGACGTTCTTTTCCCATCCTAGTTCCCGCACCATTCCGGTCGCGATTCCATCCGGCCGGCGGGCGTGCCAATGGTCATGGAAGTGGAAGACAACCATCTCGTGCTTGTTTAGAAAATCGAGTTTGAACTGATAGGTGGCATCGTTTTTCAGCGTGGCTGTCGTATCCTGATGTGAATAAAATGTCGGCTCGTGGGTGATCACCATATTCCGGCCGGCGGCTGCCGCGCGCTGAACCACATCGAGAGTGGCCATCATCGTGGTCGCGATCCCGTTGACGGGCGTCTCCTCGGAACCCGCGATTATGTTGTCGACAGTCTGCGCGCGCCAGGGAATTCCAACGTTGCTCTTGACGCGGTCGATGACTTGCCTTGCCGTGAGTGCGGCTCCGGCGGATATGCGGGCGGCAGCGAGACCGGCTCCGGCAAGTAGGAATGTACGGCGTGAGCTGTTCGTATCCATGGAGGAAGAATATCATCCTGCACTGGATTGATGAAGAGGTGACAGGCACCCACTGTCCACGCGCCGAAGGGCTAAGGGCGCATCCCTCAAAATTGAGGCGGCTTGGGACAGTGGAGCCTGTCACCTGCCGGCATCAACGATCTGACTTCGCCCGGCAGTAACTCGCGATACGTTCCAATTGGAAGGTCGCCGATGCGCAATCCGCCGATTTCCGTCCGCACCAGCTTCAGCACTTTGCTCCCGATGGCTTCGATCATGCGGCGCACCTGACGATTTCGTCCTTCCCGAATGGTAAGTTCGACGAAACTGTACTTGCCGGAATCTCGCACGCGCCGCACCGTGGCAGGCTGCGTGGGGCCGTCTTGCAGCATCACACCCTTTCGAAGCTGGTCCAGTTGTTCGTCGCTCAGCGGGGTGGAAGCTTTCACCAGATATGTTTTCGAAATCTTGTAATCGGGATTGGTAATAAGCTCGGCGAAATGCGTGTCATTGGTCAGCAGCAGCAACCCGCTGGTGTCCCGATCGAGCCTTCCGACCGGAACTACCCATCGACCCAGGTTCTGAATCAAATCGTAAACGGTGGGGCGTCCCTCGGGATCTTTGTAACTGGTGATGTAGCCCTTGGGCTTGTTCAGCAACAGGTAGATTTTCTTTCCGGCACGCACTGGTTGGCCATCGAGCGTGACTCGATCGCGCTCCAAATCCACCCAATGATCCGGCGTCTGAATCAGCTTGCCGTTCACGCGGATGCGGCCCGCGCCGATCCACTTGCGCGCATCTGTCCGGGAACCCAGCCCGGCCTTTGAGAGCACGCGTTCCAAGGTCTTGAGCGGACGCTGGCCGTTCTTCAGGTTCATCGATGTTTAGCGTAGCAGCCCGGCGTTTTTACAAATAAAACATATTCTCGCTTTAATGTTTTTATTGATGTAGTCTAGAAACTAGCGTATTGTCTCAACTCCGATTGTTTTTCAGCGGATGAAGCAAGTCACCTTGATTCGGGGAGCCAGGCAACTTCTAACGCTACGCGGACCGAGCGGCCCTCGCCGTGGGGCCGACCTGAGAAACCTGGGGCTCATTCAAGATGGCGCTGTCCTGGTTGTCGACGGCTCGATCCAGGAAGTCGGGTCGAGCCGAAGGCTGGAGAATCTTGCTCTCGCGCGGCAGGCCGTGGAAATCGACGCCACGGGCCGAGTGGTCATGCCGGGATTCGTCGACAGCCACACCCACCTGGTGAGCGGTCCGCCGCGGCTCATCGACTACGAAATGCGCATGGCCGGGGCCAGCCGCGAAGACATCGCGCTTGCGGGTGGCGGAATAGTGGCGCTGAGCAAGGCCATTGGCGAGCTGTCCACGCACGCGCTAGCCACGCAGGCGTTGCATTCCATCGAGGAAGCCGTGCGTCATGGCACCACAACCATGGAAACGAAATCCGGTTTTGGAATGACGGAAGCTTACGAGATGAAGATCCTGCGGGTGCACGCGGAACTGCAAAAGCAGCCCGTCACTGTGGTGTCGACGTTCTTGAGCGACGGCATTCCGCCCGGCGATCGGGCGCAACCGGATCGGTACATCGATTGGTTGTGCTCGCACTTGTTGCCGCTGGTCAATCGGCGGAGGCTGGCGGAATTCGTCGACGCTCGCTGCGAACCGGGCGGCTTCACGATCCAGCAGGCGCGCCGGTATTTCAATGTCGCGCGGCAGCTTGGGTTTGGCTTGAAGATGCATGCCGGCAGCGGGTCCAACGCCGGCGCCATTCGATTATCGGTGGAGCTGGGCGCCGCGAGCGTGGACCACGTTATCGATGTAAGCGAAGAGGAAGCCGTGCTTCTGGCGCAATTCAATACCGTTGCGACGCTGCTTCCGGGAGCCGTATTTTATCTCGGCGGGCAGCGCTACGCGCCCGCGCGAATGCTCATCGATAGCGGGGCGGCGGTGGCGCTCGCGACCAATTACAATCCGGAAACCAGCCCCTCTCAAAATATGCAAATGACCATAGCATTGGCCTGCCGTGAGATGCGGATGACCCCAGCCGAAGCTCTCGCGGCCTCCACCATCAACGGCGCACATGCACTGCGAAGAGCTTCCGGCATCGGATCGCTGGAGATCGGCAAGAGCGCCGACCTGCTGATGCTTAGCGTGCCGGACTACAGAGAAATACCCTATCATTTTGGTGTGAACCTGGTGGATTTGGTGATGAAAAATGGAGCGACTCTGCTGCAAAGATCCGAGGTGAAGTGGCCGGCCCGCTGATTGAGTGCGTCCCAAATTTCTCCGAGGGCCGCGACGCGTCAACGGTGCGCGCCATACAGCAAACCATCGAATCCGTTCCCGGCGCGATGCTGCTGCGTTCAGAAATGGACGGGGATCACCATCGATCGGTGATAACTTTCGCGGGCCCTCCCGGCGCGGTGGCGGAAGCGGCGTTCCGTGGAATCGCGGAAGGTGTGAAGCGAATCGATTTGCGGCGGCACAGCGGCGTTCATCCCAGAATCGGCGCGGCCGACGTTGTACCGTTTGTGCCGCTGCAAGGCGCGACCATGCAGGACTGCGTGGCCATCGCGCATGCGACGGGAAAGAAAGTTTGGGAGCGTTTGGG
Organism: uncultured Bryobacteraceae bacterium; assembly: GCA_955652915.1. GTDB lineage: Bacteria > Acidobacteriota > Terriglobia > Bryobacterales > Bryobacteraceae > Palsa-89. The sequence continues at coordinate 5,998 of CATPCJ010000210.1, read as the reverse complement.
TGTGCCGGTTTATTTCTACGAAGCCGCGGCTTTGGCCCCGGACCGCATCCCTTTGGAAAATTGCCGGCGCGGCGGTTTTGAAAATCCCGCCCTTGCGCCGGATCTCGGTGGCCCGGGGCTTCATCCCAGTGCCGGAGCTTGCGTTATCGGCGCTCGAAAATTGCTGATTGCGTTTAACGTCAATCTCGACACCGAGGACGCCGGTGTGGCCCGGGCAATCGCCAGAAAGATCCGCGCGTCTTCTGGCGGCCTGCCATTCGTGAAGGCCATCGGGCGTCCACTCGCCAGCCGTAAGCTGGTACAGGTGGCGATGAACCTGACGGATTTTGAACAAACCCCGTTGCATCGCGTATTCGATACCGTGCGCGCCGAAGCAGTTGCGCGCGGTGTCCAGATCGCCGGCGGTCAGATCGTGGGCCTGATGCCCCGGAAGGCGATCGAGCAAGCCGCAGCTCACTACCTGCGCTGCGAATATTTTGACGAGAATCTGATCTTGGAGAATCGGCTGGTTATCGAGCCGCTCTTCGCGGACCTAGCAAGCCGGAAGTCACCCAAAGGCGGTGGCAGTGCGGCAGCCGCGGCCGGCGCGATGGCGGCCGCTCTTGGATCGAAATTGTGCGCGTTTCTGAATCTTCCAGACAACTTTCACAACGCGCTCAACTTTTTTTCGGCAGCCGTGGAACGCGACGCGGAAGCGTTTCAGGGCGGCAATTTGGAATCGGCGGCAACAGTTCCAATCGAAGTGGCGGAACAAGCCAGTCTTCTCATCGAATCGCTTTCCGCCCTCAAAGCGCCGGATAAATTCTCCTCCGATCGCGAATCGGCGCTGGCATTGGCACAAGCGGCAATCCTGGGCGCCGCGGCAACCGCTCGCGCCAACCTGACGCAAATGCCGCACACGCAGCTAAGATCCACTCTGGAACAACGCTTGAATTTAGCTTTGCGCGACGCAACGCTATAAAATGGAAGCAGTGCTAGTTTCCCTTACTACCAAGCTCGAACGCCCGCCGTGGCTCCGCGCGCCGGCCCCCTCGGGTGAAAACTATCATGAGCTGAAGCGGCTGGTGCGCGAACTGAATCTGCACACCGTTTGCGAAAGTGCCGCCTGCCCCAATACAGGCGAATGCTGGAATCGTCGAACAGCAACCTTTATGCTCCTGGGCAACGTGTGCACGCGACGCTGTGGATTCTGCGCGGTCCAAAAAGGCGCGCCGTTGCCAGTTGATTACGACGAACCCCGCCGTGTGGCGGAAGCATGCGCGGCGCTCGGGTTGAAATATGCGGTATTGACTAGCGTGAATCGCGACGATCGCCAGGACGGTGGCGCCGAGTTATTCGCACTTACTATCCAGGCCATCCGCGAGAGAATCCCCGGCTGCAAAGTGGAAGTTCTGGTCCCCGATTTTCAAGGCTGCCGGGAGGCGATGGAGATCGTCATGAACGCCCATCCCGACGTTTTGAATCACAACATCGAGACGGTGCCGCGGCTTTACCGGCAGGTGCGACTGGGCGCACGCTATGAGCGCTCGCTGGACATGCTGGCCTATGCGAAGTGCCTGCGGCCGTTCGTGCCTACTAAGTCGGGCTTAATGCTCGGTCTCGGCGAAAACATTTCCGAAGTCGAGCAAGTGATGCGCGATTTGCGGGCGCACAACGTGGAGATTCTGACGCTGGGACAGTACCTTCGTCCTTCCGCGAAACACTTGCCGATCATCCGCTACGTTCCGCAAAACGAGTTCGACGGCCTCAAACGGCTGGGTTACGAGATGGGTTTTTCCCACGTCGAATCCGGACCACTAGTCCGGAGTTCCTATCACGCGAGCGACGCGGTCGAGTCGCCGTCAGCATGATTGATCCGGCTAGGATTGCGTGGCGCGGACACTCGTGTCTGCGGCCTCGATACTCGTATCGAGGCTCTTTTCCTCCGAAGGAGCATCGAGACGAGTCTCGATGCGGCAGCCTGAAGGCCGCGCCACAATCATGACAAGTGAATTCCGCGAGGTTTATCCGGATATTCTTGCGCTCGCGCTTCCGCTTCCGTTTGAACTGCAGTCGGTCAATGTCTACTTGGTGGCGCTGGGCGAGGGTTATCTGCTGATTGATTGCGGCATGAACACTGAACCCGCCTTCGAAACTCTGCGTGCCGCGATGGAGGCGCGCGGTTTGGCCTGGACCGATATCCGCCAAATTCTTCTGACGCATATGCATCCCGACCACATGGGGATGGCCGCCCGCTTATTGGAATTGAGCGGCGCACAACTTGCCATGCACCAAGTGGAAGCGGACCATCTCAAATTGGTAACCAATGGCGGCCGGCGCATTCCCTGGCTCGACGACGTCTACCGGCAGGCCGGCGTTCCGGCGGCACTCGAACAAAGAATGGAAGCGCATTTCTTCAGCGTGCGCAAGAACTTTGACGACCTGAAGCCGAATCGTTTATTCTCCGGCGGCGAGAAGATTGAAACAGCGCTCGGCCCATTCGAAATTATCTGGACATCGGGTCATTCTCCCGGCCATATCTGCCTCTACTCGCGTGACCGGAAGGTCCTGTTTTCGGGCGATCAGATTCTGGAGTACATCACACCCAACATTTCCTGGCACCCGGGCCGCGACATGCTTGCGGAGTTCATGGAATCGCTCGAAAGCATGGTGAGTCTGGATGTGGATCTGATTTTGCCTGGCCATGGGGAGCCGTTTTCCGGACACCGCGCATGGATCGCGGCCACCATCGGCCATCATCACCAGCGTTGTGATGAGATCTTCGGCCTGGTTCACAAGTCGCCGCAAACAGCGCATCGGATGGTGGCGGAATTGTGGCGCAGGCAGCTCTCGCCTATCAATCATCATTTTGCAATATTCGAAGTATTGGCTCATTTGGAATACATGCAGCGGCTGGGCCGGGTAACCCATCGAGACGACAACGGGGCGCTCGAATGGCACGTCTGATTTGCGCGCTACTGACGCTGTTTTCGCTTGCCGCGCAGACTTCCATCGAGATCGCAACGGTGTCGAAGGATGTCATACAACGCAATCCGCACGCGGTGGAAGACAGCAATCTCAAACGGGAACAGAAGCTGCATGGCATGTTTGAAGAGGCCGGGTGCACCGGCGATCAACTTCGCGAACAACCCATGAAGCACGTGAAATCGCCGAACGTGATTTGCACGCTTCCGGGCGAAACCGGCTCCGTGATTCTGGTGGGCGCTCACACCGATTTCGTCGATCGTGGAAAAGGTGTCGTCGACAACTGGAGTGGGTGCTCCCTGTTGCCGGCTTTGTTCACCAGCCTGAAGTCGGCCTCTCGCCGCCACACCTTCGTGTTCGTCGGCTTTACCGATGAAGAGCTGGGTTTGGTGGGATCGAAGTTTTATGTGCGCGATCTGGGCAAGGCCGGTCTCGAGAACTTGAATGCCGTCGTAAATCTCGATTCGCTTGGTACGGGTCCCACGAAGTTCGAGATGGATCGAGGCGATCGGAGTATGGCCGAAGCTCTCCTGAGGATCGCAAGCACTCTCAAGCTGCCGCTAAACGTCGTCAACGCCCACAAGGTGGGCCGTTCCGATTCCGATTCGTTCCAGGATTTCAAGGTGCCGACGATCAATATCCATTCCCTGACCCAGGAAACTTATCCCATTCTGCATACGCGGCGCGATCAGATGGACGCGATTAACTTTGACGACTACTATGATTCGTACCTGCTCATCAGAGCGTATCTGGCATATCTAGATAAGGTTCGCTGATTGAATCTCGTATCCACCGCCGGCGAGGAATTCAGAAATCATCTTATTTGCGGCTCTTTCGTCCAGCGCTTTCACGGCGTCCGTCACCAACTCCACCCGTTTGCCAGTCTTGAGCAATCCGAAAAGCGCGAGCCGCACACAGATTTCGGTAACGACTCCGTACACAACGTACCGCTCGGCGCCCAGTTCGGCGAGTAGCGGCAACAATTTCGAATTACTGAAGCAATCTAAAGTTTGTTTCTCGATGATAATTTGTTGTTCGCGCTTCTCGATCAGCGTCGCCGCGGCCTTTTGCTGGCCCACCGTTCCTACGACGCAATGATGAGGATAGATCTGAAACTCCGGATCGTTTTCAGAATGCGCGTCCATGGTCGATATCACCGTGGGCGCTTTGCGGTTGAGTTGGGCTATGACCGGCAGGATCTTTTCCACGCCCGGAACATACAGCGCGCCGGCGGGATAGACAAAATCAATCTGCGTGTCGATGTCGAAGAAGACCGTTTTCATCTTGCACTTTCTCGTAAAGGGTCATCAGCGCGGGGCTGTGCTCTACGCGATACTGCTGATCGGTGTCGAACAGACTGCGAGTAGCCGTGGGCAAACGTTTGATGGATTCGGCGGCATATTGACGAGCCGCATCAATCTTTGGAAGCGGGTCCACCAGCTTGCCTCCCACCAAGACAGGCCGAAGCAGGGCTCGCGCTTCAGGCTCACCGGGACCACATCCGAGACACTCCCACGAGCATGCGATGGTATCGTGCCCGGCGAAGCGGAACACCTGCTTGGCGCCGGGCAGCGTGTGTTTGTCTTCGCTGAATTTGGCGGTGCCGCGGCCATTCAGCTCCACCAGTTTATACACCACGCCGATGTTCGGAGAATCCGTGGATGTGGCCAAATCGGTTCCGACTCCAAAGACATCGATGGGAACACCGGCGGCCGCGTACTCTAGAATTTTGTACTCGTTGAGATCGCTGGTGGCCATGATCTTCACGTCGTGCAGTCCGGCGTTATCCAGGATCTTGCGCACCTCTCGAGAAAGTTCCACGAGGTTGCCGCTGTCCAGACGAACGCCCCACAGCGGCCGTCCGAGCGATGCGGCAAGCTTCGCGCCTTCGATGGTGTTGTAGGTATCGATCAAATAGACAGTGGCGTCGCCGAGCATTTTCTGAAGCCTTTGATAGGCCTCGTGCTCCGTGGGAAAGGCCTGTATCCACGAATGAGCAGCCGTTCCAAAAACAGGAATGCCATAGCGGAATCCGGTTTCGGTATTGCTGGTGCCGCTGCAGCCGCCTATGTACGCCGCCCGCCCGGCAAGCACTCCAGCTTCCGGCGAATGCGCGCGGCGAGTTCCGAAGTCCACCACGGCGCGGCCGCCCGCCACTTCCACCATGCGGGCCGCTTTGGTTGCGATCAAGGATTGGAAACCGACCGTGGCGAGTAGAAACGTTTCGGCAATCTGCGCTTCGATCAGTGGGGCGCGAATAGTGAGGATCGGCTCGCCGGCAAAAATCGGGGTGCCTTCGGGAATTGAAAACAGATCGCCGGTGAAGTGGAGGTTCCGGAGAAAATCGAAGAATTCCGGCGCGGCCCGTTTGAATTGTGGCAGCGATTTCAGATAGTGGATCTCGCTATCGGTGAATCGTAGATTGGTGAGGTATTCGACGGCTTGTTCCAGCCCCGCACTTAGTACGAAATTGCGGTAACGGGGTAAGTGACGGAAGAACAATTCGAAAGTGGCGATTTCGCCCGACTTACCAGCTTCGAAGTAACCGGCGGCCATCGTTAGCTGATAGAGGTCGGTGAGGAGCCCGGTCATTTCTTCTTAGAAGTCGGCGCCGGCGCTTCTTTGACATCGGCGGCCGCCTTGGAAAGTTCGTCGACGGTCTTCGCGTCTAACCCGTAGAGCGAAGCTTCATTTTCGCGCTTGGCGACATAGTCGCTGCCCTGCTTTGAGATTTGTACTTTCTCGATGCGCTTGCCGTCGTTTGAAGTTACCGTGATATCGGTGGACGCGGTTGTGAAACCGGAATCGACAAACTTGCTGGCCGAAAGATCGCGAAGTTTGTCGAGGAAAGATTGGACGCTGGTGCTGTCCATCTTCTTGCCGTTGGCGATCCAGTCTTCGCCAGTCTTTTGGAAAGCGTAGGTCTTGCCGTTGTCGTGCATCTCGATTTTGTTGGGCTCAGCGAAGCCAAAATCAAAGAGCTTCTTGTTGCGGAAATCATCGACGCCCTTATCAACGCCGGTGCCGAGATCGT
>CATPCJ010000209.1 GCA_955652915.1 uncultured Bryobacteraceae bacterium | reverse complement strand
GCCAGCGCCAGTTCAGTTTCGCGCGGCGCCGGTCATTGTCCGCTCGTAGCTGGGAGTGTCCGGACCGGCTTCATCGATTACCTCCAACGCGTAAAGGGAGGCGTAATCATGTTCAGGTTCGAACGAAAGCGTCAGCTTGCCCTGGGCGTTCGGCGTCAGGTGGTGGAATCCACGCACCACTCCGTAATTGACGCCGACTTCCTTGAAAAGATCAATATTACGCAGAAGCGGGACACCGTTGCAGAACACGCTGAAAAGCCGCGTGCCCCCGCCGCCTCCTCCAGGATTGCCAGGACCCCAATACAGTTCCGCCAAGTACATATAAACCGAATACGAACCCCGGTCCACAGGTATCGTGTATCGGAAATGCCCGTATCTCTCGTGGCGGAAGATCTCCTGATCGTGGGTATTCTTCACCGGACCGGGATGGATGGCCACTCGGCCGCCGCGACTATAGTTATCGGGCGTCCAAAGATTCCCCGCCGAATCGGTATAGAAATTGTCCTGGGGAAGCAATCGAATCGGGTTTAGCGTATGCCGCCGTGCCGGCAGAAATTCGATGGCGTTCAGCAAAGCAGCGTCGTTGATGCTCGCGAAATCGATGCGCACATAACCGTCCGGGCCTGGAATAATATCCTTGAAGACGCGAACATTGGCGGTCCATGGTCCATCTGCATCGGATACGATATCGAACCGGTCCAGCACCTTTTCCCCGTTGATGGAGACGGTGAAAAGCCGGTTAGCTTCACCGCCCTGATCGTGCTGCGGCCCGTAGACCGGCTCTATGAAATACAGCCTCAACTCGTAGTCCCGGGCAGGCAGTGGAACCTTATAGCTGAACGAGCCGGTTCGCGCCGACTGATAGAGCCGGGCGTCGAAAGCTCCCGCGATGTAGCTACGGCCTGGAATCTCAATTGCTTGTCCGCCTTCGAAGTGTTCGTCGGCACCCCAGATCTGCCCCAAGCGGTCCGTCCAGGAATTGTGGCGGCCGCAGCCGATACGAACGCCCGCGAGCGGTGATGACGACGGGATCGCGAAAGTGCCTTTGGAAGTGTCAGTTGATCCGCTGGTTCCCGCACTGCCGGGCCGCGGCCGGAAGAGCCAAACGGACAGGAGCACCACAACGAGAGCAACCGATATCAGCGCGAATTGACGCGGTGGAATCTTGTGACCTTGCCCGGGAGGAAGCGCTTCGGCTGCCAGGACAACGGGATGCTCAGATGGAGGATCTTCGGCAATATGAATTTCGACCGTAGAACCGTTCGTTGTGGGATGCTCTTCCCAGGTACGCGTCACAACAGGAGCGTATTGACCCGGTGGAATGACGATACGGACCGGGTCCTGCATCCCTTCGGCTTGGTAGTAATCTCGCAGCCGTCTGCGCAAACGATGCATTTCGACTCGGACCACCGAGTCCTGATTGGGATCGAAATCCGCAGGCCGGCCGAGCGCCTCGGTGCCGATGGTGTACTCCGCGATGTAGTCGGGACCGTTGGCAAGGAGCGAATCGCAGAGGTACTTTAGCAGGCGAGATAGCTGCTGAGATCGCGTGAATGTTTCAGACGCAAGGATAGTGTGGAGCGCCGCCCTGATTTCATCCCCGCCTACGACGTGGTGCGAGACCGCCATACTTCCCTTACCCCGGACAAAGCTCTAGTTTAACGCCAACTGGGATTGAGCATACCACTAACGTTAGGGGGCTTCAACTACTAGTTCTTGAAATAGCGCCGGCCCAAAGAGTAAACGAACCCAAAATTCAAAGATCGCTTGCTTGCGATGTAACGTTGAAACGTGTCGATTTCAATCGTGTAACAATTCCTGAAACCGATTGAAACCATTAGCGATAGCTCAACTGAAAGGTAACGCCCTTGATAAATGGCTACTTATCAGGATTAACGTAGCTGGTAGTATGTTTTAACCGGTAGTGCCTTTACACCGGGAACCCATGTGACTAATATCTATCAAGGTGTAATTACCGCCGCAGGGCCGCTAAACTGTGCTGTTTGGAAAGGGAGCTTAGTTCATGCCAAGACGCTTGTTCAATCGACTACTGATTCACTGTGCTTTCAGCCTCGCATGTCTACTCGCGTTAGGAAGCGCGTCGCAAGTACTTTTCGCGCAAAACGTGACGTCTGCCTTGTCGGGAACCGTCGCCGACGCCAGTGGCGCCGTCGTTCCGGGCGCTACCGTGATAATGAAGAGCGAACAGAGCGGCGACACGCGCCGCACGGTCAGCAACAGCGATGGGTATTTCACGATCTCGGCAATCCAGCCGGGAACGTACACGATAACCATTGAGGCCCAGGGTTTCCAGAAATGGGAAGAGAAGGGCCTCGTCATGAACTCCAGCGAAAAGCGCAACCTGAGCAATATTGCGCTCACGGTCGGCAACATAACCGACGTCATCGAAGTATCGGGCGTGGGGCAGGAGGTGACCCCGGTCGACTCCGGTGAAAAGTCGCAAGTCATCACCGAGAAGCAGCTTCAGAACGTCGCCGTCGTCGGCAGCAATGCCGCGGAATTCATCAAGATACTGCCCGGCATGGCGATAGCGGCCGGCACTCAAAACCAAGCTTCTTTTACCGGTGAAGTCCATGGAACCGGCTCCGGCCCAATCGGCAGCTTTTCCGCCAATGGCCAGCGCACAGCCGCGATCGACATCACGTCCGACGGCGCCCACATCATCGATCCAGGGTGCAACTGCGGTCAGGCGGTGGACACCAACATCGACATGACCCAGGAACTCAAGATTATGACGTCCAACTTTGGCGCCGATTCGCAGAAGGGTCCCATCGTGGTCTCCGCGGTTGGCAAGTCCGGTGGCAACGCCTTCCACGGCCAAGCATACTTGTACGTCAGGCACAACGTTTTGAACGCCAACAACGCGCTGAACAACGCGCAGGGGTTTGACGCTTCTGGGAATGCGATTGCGCCCCGGCCCCAGACAAAATACATCTATCCAGGCGGAAACATCGGCGGCCCGGTGCTCATCCCTGGAACGAATTTCAACCGCAATCGCGACAAGCTATTCTTCTTCACCGCCTACGAGTACTACGGACAGACGGTGGACAACGGTCTCTATCAGTCCTTCGTACCCACGCCTGCCATGCGCGCCGGCGATTTCAACGCAGCCTCGCTCGCCGCTTTGGGAAATATCGGCTACCAGGTCAGTGGAGCCCCCAACTTCGACAACGGTCAAGTTCCGAAAGATCAGATTGACCCGATCGGCCGGAAGTTGCTCAATCTTTATCCGCTGCCGAATGCCAACCCGGCAACCAACGGTGGCTACAACTTTGTTCAGATTTCCACCAAGCCGCAGAATGCGTACCAGTTCCGAGTCCGGGGCGATTGGGCCATTAGTGAAACCACGAAGCTTTTCGTTAGCTACAACCGCCAGCGCGATACAGCGTATTTCACGGACACCCTATGGTGGAGGCCGACACCCACCGTTCCGTTCCCCTCGCGCCTGATCGCCGCGAATGAGTCCGATTCAATTTCGGCCAACCTGACCAAGGTGTTCACGCCGACTCTCACCAACGAGTTCGTATTTACCTATACCAACCTAAACCTGCCCAACTCCTTTGAGAATCCGGCAGCGGTGGATCCGAAAGCTCTGGGCGTCAACTATAAACACCTGTTTTCCGCCAACAACAACGTGGGCGACATTGCTTCGATGACCGGCTGGGGTGGGGGCTTCGCCAACATCATTCAGCCCAGCGGATTCCAGGTCACGGGCGCTCTCTATGCCAAGAAGTCTCTTCCCACGGTGGCCGACAACCTTTCGAAGGTCTGGGGCACGCATAGCATGAAGTTCGGTTTCTATTGGGAGGCCACCTCTAACAATCAGCCATCCAGCTCAATCGCCAACGGTCAAGCTCAATTCGCTACGTGGGGCGGCAATAGCACCGGCAACGCCTACGCGGATATTCTCACGGGTCGTATAGCGTCGTACAACGAACAAAACAAGGACGTGATACTGATCATGAAGTACCGCCCGATGGAATTCTACGGCCAGGATTCCTGGAAAATCACGCGCCGCTTAACGCTCGAGTATGGCGTGCGCGTCTCCCACTTCGGACCCTGGATCGACGACAACGGCAACGGATTCGCGGTCTTCGATCCTTCCAAGTACAACCCCAAGGCCGGTCCCACCGATATTACAGGCGTCCTCTGGCATAAGATCGATTCGAGCGTTCCGCTGTCAGGCTCCAAGAGCCGCGCGCTGTTCTTCAATCCGCGTTTCGGTTTCGCCTACGACCTCTTCGGAACGGGCAGGACGGTTCTCCGGGGCGGTTATGGCCTCTACCGCTTCCACGATGAGCAGAACGTTCAGGCGAGCGCCCTTAATATCACGCAAGGCTCGTTCTCTACGGGCGTGAGCGCCGTAACATTCAACACCATCGGCGACCAGGTGGCGGGCGGTTTCACGCGCCCCGGCAGCATCACCGTTCTCGACCCCAGGGACGACCAACAGCCACGGACCCAAAGTTACAGCTTCACCATCGCCCAGCGCCTGCCCTTCACTTCTCTGTTCGAAATCGCCTACGTCGGAAACAAGAGCGATTACCTAAGCAATTGGAACAACAACCTTGGTTCCATCAATGCCCTGCCGGCCGGAGCGCTGTTCAAGATTCCGGGATTCTTTACCACTAACGGCACCAGTCCGGGCGCCGGCGCCACAGATGCCCTTCGGACCTACAGCCTCTATGGAGGAACCAATGGAGGCATCAAGCAAATTAACCATCAGGCGTACTCCAACTACAACTCGCTCCAGGCCAGTTGGAACAAACAGTCCGGGCACATCAACTTCCTGATGAACTACACGTTCAGCAAGGCACTGGGCACCCGGGGCGAGGGTGGTGGTCCAGGAGGCCTCGACCCGCTAAACCTTGCGAATAATTACGGCGTACTTCCGAACGACCGCACGCATATCTTCAATATCGCTTACGTGGTGGATCTGCCCAAATGGGGAACGCAGAACAAGCTTCTCAGTGGCACCGTGAACGGCTGGAAGATCTCCGGCATCTCACAGTTCCAGAGCGGTGTGAACATCCAGTCGTCGATCTCAACGAACTTCAACGTGTCTTATAATCTACCGGCGGGTACGGTACTGCCGGATGGAACAACTCTCAGCTCAAGCACAGGACTGAACTCAAGCATAATCACCGGTTCGCCGGATTATGGGCTTCATCCGGTGCTGACGTGCGATCCTCGCTCGGGCTTGCAAGCCAACCAGTTCATCAACGGCAACTGCTTCGCGCCGCCGACTCCTGGTCACAACGGGCCGCTCATCCTGCCCTATATCCACGGGCCGGCGTTCTTTAACCAGGACGTCTCGTTGTTCAAAGACTTCTCCATGACCGAGCGCCAGAAGCTGCAGTTCCGCTTCTCCGCCTACAACTTCCTGAATCACCCGTTGACCTCGTTCATCAACAGCGATAACAACTTGAACTTGAACTTCAACGACGCGGGCAAGTTGAGCAGTCCCCGCTTCGGGTATGCCGATTGGAAGATCGGTCACCGCATTATCCAGTTGGCGGTGAAGTATAACTTCTAAAACCTGACCTAAATCGTCAAAACGAAGGGGGGACGCTCGGCTGTCCCCCTTTTGCATCTGTATACTGAGAAGAGATCCTTAGATGTTCCGCGTTGTAGCCATTCTTGCCCTGTTAGCTGCATCCGCATCCGCGCAATCCAAATCCGACTCTGACGCAGAACTCAAAGGCGCCGTCGCGAAGCATCAGTCCGGCGATTACACCGGCGCCATCGAGGGTTACCAACGATTCCTCAAAGGACACCCGGAGGCCGCGGCAGTCCGCTCCAACCTCGGCGCGGCGCTGGCCCACGAAGGCCGCCTTGAAGAAGCCGTCCGCGAATACAACCTTGCGCTTGAAGCCGATCCTAACAACTTCCCTGTAAGGCTGAACCTTGGCCTGGCATACTACAAGTCAGGCAGGGTGGCCGAAGCGATCGGAGAATTTACCAAAACCCACGCCGCCGATCCCTCAAACCTTCAGGCTACGCTGCTGCTTGCCAACGCGTACCTCTATGCCGGCCAGAACAAACTCGTTATTGAACTCCTCGATCCCATCGCCGGCGCCAAGGCAGACGATGGCATTTCCTATGTGCTCGGTACGGCCCTCATCCGCGATCATCAGTTCCCGCGCGGCCAAGCCTGGCTCGACGGCATTCTCCGTAAAACCGAAAGCGCGGAAGCCCGTCTGCTCATGGGCACGGCCCGCATGTTGGCAAATGACTTGGCCGGCGCCAAAACCGACCTGGAGCGCGCGGTCGAACTCAACCCCAACCTGGCCGAAGCCCATACCTATCTCGGCCAGACTCTGCTGCGGGGCGGTGACACCACCGCAGCGGCCGCCGAGTTTCGCCGCAGCCTGGCGATCGATCCTTATGGGTTCGACGCCTGCCTCCAGCTTGCCCAACTCCTGCGCCAGGACCATGATTATGCCGAATCCCGGACTTACATCGAGCGAGCGCTCAAAGTTCGGTTTGCCGACTTCGGCGCGCGTTACCAGATGGCCACCGTCGACATCGCCGAGGGCAAGTTGGACTCCGCCCGCACCGGGCTCGAGTCGCTGGTAAAGGAAGCGCCTCAGTTCACCGAGGCTCATGTCTCTCTGGCCACCGTCTATTACCGCTTGAAGCGTAAAGAGGACGGCGACCGTGAACGCGAGATGGTCAAGAACCTGCAAGCCGCCGAGCAGGTCAAGCACGCCGAGCAGGCCAAGCAAGCCGGCGTGAAGGCCCTGGAGCGTAATCCGTGACGCTGCTGTTGCTGCTTCTCTGGCTGGCGGCCGAGCCCCAGAAGCCACCGAATTCCGCTGCCGCCGCGGAAGAGGCGCGCCAGGCTGGAAGCCCTGAAGCACCGGCCCTGTACCGGCGGGCGCTAGCGGCCAACCCCCGCTGGGAAGACGGCTGGTGGGCGCTCGGGACGCTGGAATACGCCAAGGAACGCTTCCCTGAATGCCGCGAAGCCTTCCACCAATTGGTCCGTTTGTCGCCGAAAGGCGGCCCCGCCATCACCATGCTTGGTCTTTGCGAATTTGGCGCTCATCAGGACGATCAGGCTCTCAGCCATTTGCGCAGCGGCCAGGAGCTTGGTGCAGGCGCCCCGGCGATCGACAAGGTCGCCAAGTACCAGCTCGCCAGACTGTATGTGCGGCGTGGTCTCTTTGAGTCGGCTCTCGCGGTACTCGCGCAGCTGGCACAAACTACCGGCGAGAAACCGGCTTATTTCTCGCTAGCAGGCGTCGCCGCGCTCTGGAAACCCATCGATGCCGATGAAGTCCCTGAAACCGATCGCGAGCTGGTCTACTTGGCCGGACGGGCGTTCTGGTATGCGGCCGAGCGCAAAGCGGCCGAGGCAGCCGAGGCCATGCACGAGCTGGTCACGCGCTATCCCTCGTCGTCCGGGGTTCATTACCTGTCCGGCAGCTACGAACTCACAGAAAAGGCCGACCTGGCGGTGGACGAGTTTCTCGCGGAACTGAAGATCAACCCCGCGCACGCCGGAGCACTCAGCGCCCTCGCCGCGGAATATCTCCGGCGAGGGGATCCCGCCCAAGGCCTGCCTTACGCGCGCCAGTTAGCGGCGATCCTCCCGGATGCTCTCGCTTCGCATACACTGCTCGGCCGCTTGCTGGCTGAGCAGGGCGATATCGACGAAGGCATCCGCGAACTCGAACGGGCGCGCTCGATTGATCCCAATCACCCCCAGCCCCATATCGCCCTAGCCTCCCTCTATGCCAAACAGGGCCGCAAACAAGACGCCGCGCGCGAGCGCCAGGAATTCCTGCGCTTGAAAGACCGTGACGGCCGCCCCGCGGAGCGTTAGCATGAGTCGCGGTGCTTGCTTCGGCATCCTGTTGGCTCTCTGCGCTACTGCCAGCGCCGCCGCGGATTGCGCCGGCTGCCATCGTCAACAAGCGCAATTCCAGCACGCGACGGGCATGGCTCAGGCGCTCCAAATGGCCGACGCAGCCCCCATCCTGGCTACGCATCCCAAGCTCAATTTCCGCCAGGGACCCTATTCTTACAGCATCGAACGCCAAGGCAACCAAAGCATCTACCGAGTCACTTCCGGCTCCGAAGAATTCTCCAGCCCTATCGTCTGGGCCTTCGGGCTCGGTGCTGCCGGCCAGACGTATTTACTCAACCGCGAGGGCCACTGGTATGAAGGACGCGTCAGTTACTACAAACAACTCGACGGCCTCGACCTTACTGTTGGCGCCCGCCCCGATGTCCCTTCCAGCCTGAGTGAAGCCGTCGGCCGCGAACTATCGAAGAGAGGCGCTGAAGAGTGCTTCCATTGCCACGCCACGGGCGCGATTTCCGGCGGCGCGCTCCGCACGGATAAGCTCACCCCCGGTATCCAATGTGCCCGCTGTCATGATCAGACCGAAGCGCACTTGGCCCAATTCGCCGCCGCCTCCGCGCCGAAGGCCGTTCCGCCCAAACTAGGGCGCATGTCCAGCGAAGAAACAGCGGATTTCTGCGGCCAGTGTCACCGCACCTGGGCTGCGATCGCCAGTGAGGGACCGCATAATATCACGAATGTTCGCTTCCAGCCTTATCGTCTGGTCAACAGCCGGTGTTATGACGCCGCCGACGCTCGCATCCGATGCACGTCCTGCCACGACCCTCATAGCGATGCTCCTCGCCCAATCGCCAGTTTCGATAAGCAGTGCCAGACCTGCCATTCCGCAGCCAAAGGCAAGCTCGGAGCCAAGCTCTGCAAAGTTGCAAAGTCGGAATGCGCCAGTTGTCACATGCCGAAAGTGGAAATTAAAGAAGCGCACAACAAGTTTACGGACCATTGGATCCGCATCGCCCGCCCCGGCTCGCCTGTCCCCAATTAATTGAGGCGAGGCAGTATCGCGCATTGGAGGGATTAAACCGCGTCTCGCTTATCATCGGGTATGGGCTTAATCGTCAAATGTCTGCCAGTTTGGCTAACACTCACCTTGGCGTTTAGCCAAGAAAAGTCCGATCTCAAGATTCGAGTGTCGGTAAACCTGGTGCAGGTGGACGCCATTGTGACCGACTCGCACGGCAAACCTGTTCCCGGGTTGACCGGCAAAGATTTTCGTATTCTATTGGATGGCAAGCCACAGACAATCCGGTTCTGCAATTACATTGAGTCCGGTGCGCCGGGTTCCAGCGCCCCGGCACCCGCCCTCGCCTTGAAATCCCAATCGTCTGCTCCTCCGCCGACGCCGATGAAGATAAAACGCGAGGAAGTACGGCGTACCATTGTGCTGTTCGTTGACGATCTAGCTCTGTCCTCGGAGAGTATTCCGGGCATCCGCGACGGCCTCCGCAAATTTATCGAGAAGCAATTGCGGCCAGGGGATCTGGCGGCAATCGTGCGGAGCAGCGCGGGGCTGGGCGCTCTGCAAGACTTCACAGTGGACAAGCAGTTTCTGCTGGCGGCCGCCAATCAAGTGCGTTGGAACGCTCACGGGAGCGGGGAAGCGCAAGCATACCATCCTATCGGACTAGGAGGCCCGGCAGAGATGTTAGCTCGGACTTCTGCCGTTGCCGACATGAACGACCGCACCTTGTGGGGCACGTCGATGACGGTTTTTTCGTTGAAGAGCCTGGTAAAGGGAATGGCCGGGCTGCCTGGCCGAAAGTCTGTCATCATTTTCTCCGACCATTTACCGCTCGCCCCGCGGGATGACCTCAATTTTGACGGTTCGGCCGCGGAAATCGGATCCGGGAAGGGGTCCCCGATCCTCTCCGGAATGCGCGGCGTGGTGGACGAATGCCTGCGAGCCGGCGTGGTCCTTTACGCCGTGGATACGCGCGGGCTAAACTCGCTTACGCCGGGCGCCGCCGACAATATCGAGGCTCCGCTAACCGCCAACCCTCGCGAACATACTGATCTTACGAACTACGTTTGGAAGACAACTCAAGCCCGCCGTGACGAATATTCCTATAACCAGCAGGGAGGCCTGTTCCTATCATCGGAGACAGGAGGTTTCATGGTCACGGAAGCCAGCCGGATCGACGCCGCCATCGAAAGGATCATGAACGATCAGAACGGATATTATCTAATTGGCTTCACTCCCGCGGAGGAAACATTTTCGCCGAGCGGCGGTATGAAATACCACAAGCTCAAAGTGGAGGTGCTGCCGCCCGGACTGCAGGTGCGCTCGCATAAGGGGTTTTTCGGTCTCGCCGACGAGGAGAGCGTTCCTGGCACAGAGCTCCTGGAGCCAAGCCTGGCGACCGTTCTTGAGTCGCCGTTCCAGTCCACCGGCTTGGGTCTTAATGTCCGCGGCACATACTTCACTGGGAAAAAGAACGCGTCACTTATCCGCGCGACCGTGGTCTTGAACGCTTACGATCTGGCGTTGAGCGGACCCAAAATCAATCGCTCCGCCATCATCCATCTTTTAGTGCGTGCTTTCAACGTTTCCGGCAAGCAACTGGAAGGAGGAATCGACCAGCGTCTCCGCGTCAGCTTGAATGAAGAGGGTTACGAACGCGCTCTCAAGTATGGGTTGGTTTATTCGGCTTTCCTTCCCGCCAATCAGCCTGGACCATATCAGATCCGGGCCGCCTGCCGTGAAGACGGCACCGGCAAGTTGGGAACCGCCGGCGATTTTATTGTCATTCCGCAGATCAAAGCGTCCAAGATGGCACTCTCCGGGGTGGTCTTTCTCGACTCCTATGGACAGGACGAACAAATCGTGCCGTCGGCCGGACCCTTCTTCTTCGCACCCGGCGGGCACGCCAGGTTCGCATTCCAGGTGGTCAACCCGCCGCATAAGGGAGACGTGAAGTACCGGACGCGGCTGTTCCGGGACGGCAACCAGGTATACGAGAGTCCAGTTGTAGCGATGTCGCTTGAAAAAAGCAAGAGAGGGATCGCCAGCGGCAAGATCGACATTCCGGCAACGAGTGAGGCGGGCGATTACTGGATGCAGATCGAGGTGGAAGACGGACAATCCAACTTCGCTTTGCAATGGGCGCGACTTACCGTGCAAGAGCGTTGAGGCGGGATGCAGGACTGGGCTGCTGGGCTACTGCTCCGAGGCAGGCGACCAGTCCCGAGGCAATGATCATACGCCATCAATGGCATCCTCATCACTGCCCCTTCAACCGCAAAAACTCAGCCCGCTCCCGTGCCGCGTCCTGGTTCCGGCCCACTTTCGCGTAGGCCGACGCCAGCTCGATCCGTGTGTCCGGGCTGTCAGGGGCGAGCTTCTTCGCCTTCTCCAGTTCCGCGATCCCCCCAACCAGATCGCCGGCCACAACAAGCAGCCGCCCCAGGGCATTATGCGCCACAAACGACTCTGGCTCCAACGCCACCGACTCCCGCGCATATGGCAGCCCGCCATTTGCATCCCGGCGCTTCCAGTACTCAAACGCAATCTGTAGTCTTGCCGGATTATTATTGGGTGAAATCGCCAGCTCCTGCTTCCATTGCTCCAGCGCAGCATCGGGATCGCTCGTCAGCAGCAGTTGCCCGAGCAGGTTATGGAGCTCCGGCGCCCGCGGATTCGCCGCAATCAGCGCTTCGAACTCCTTCTGTGCCTCGGCCTCATGCCGTAGCGCGCCTGTTCTTATCGCGTGCCCCACCCGGTACACGAACTCCTCCTGCGCCGGCGGCGCCTCCGAAGGAAATAACGGCATCCGCAGACCCGCTAGCCCCGTCCCTATGACGGTGTCCCGATCATCCGCTCCCTGTCCTGCAAGCTGCGCAAAAAGTTTCAGTGCAGCCTGAAACTCCGCGGTACTGGTAAGCAGCGCTGCCGTGTGGTAGCGTGTCACCTTCGATAGCAGCGGCGGTGCTGTGTCCAGTCCCAACCGAAGCGCGCGCTGCATATCATCGAGCGAAGGTCCGTATTCTTTCAGCTCAAATTCGCACAGTCCGCGCAACGCCCATCCCGGAGCTGCGCTTGGTTGCAGTTTCAACAGGTGTGAGAAGGCATCTCGGGCTGGTGCGAATGCATTGCGATCATACTGCAGTGTTCCGAGGTTCCACCATCCCTCGGCCCAGTCCGGCTGCAAGGCGACTCCGCGACGGTAGAGCGCCAAGGCGTCGTTGGTACGCCCCTCATCCCGAGCCGCCACCGCCTGCTGCGCGATCTGCCGCACCCGAGCGTCCTGAGAAGGAGTTGCGGAACGCAACGGAACCGACGCCAAAATCAAACAAGTCAGGTAAGAAAGACGTCCCATTACGCGGGCTCAGAGACCATTATCCCACGCGACCGCGAACCGGCTGATATCTATTCGATGGTGAACAGTGTTCGTTCCGCCGCCGCCTTGCCGTTTTGGCTGACGGTGACGCGCATCTCATATTGTCCGGGCTTGAAGGAGTCCAGAGGAGTGGATGCGATGTAGGGGATGACACCATGGGTGTCGGGTGCGGGAAGCTTAGGGTTACCCCGCCCGATCAGCTTACCCTCCTGAAAGAACTCGATGGCAAGGTCCGGAGCGGTTTGAGATCCGGGCGGCGCGTAGACGGTAAAAAAGTAGGACAGGGCTGAACCGGGACCGGCTTTCGCGGTATCGTCGAGTCCGGGTGAGACCTTTCCGGCCGCGACCTGGAATGGATCGTCGGACCGCTCCACGGCCAAGTCCAACCGATCGCGATTCATCGCCGCGGATTCGCTCGCGTCGAACGGGGATACACTGCGGACTCGAACCAGGCTGCTGATGCCGACGTTCGGCGATACGGGCGGGATCACGATAGCGGATTTCTTGGCGCTAGTCTTTCCAGTTTTCCGGTCGACGATAGCGGTTTCAAGTGTGTACCGGCCGACGGGCAGCGGGGCGTGCTGGGTGTAGATGAAATGGCCCATCTTAAACGCGTCGAGCTTGTCCAGCGGGCCCTGGCGGGGGACGTCCTGACTGAATTTCCTTATGATGGAGCCTTGGGCATCCTTGAAGATGGCGATCACGGCGAAGTGCGTCTGATACACAGGGTTGGCTTCGTCTTTCGTGAACTCGATGCCTTCGAGCGGAACATCGATAACCACAACGCCTTCCGGTTCACCGGTTGAGTTCTTGAAATGGAGACCGGTGGAGCGGAAGGGGATATCGCGGGGAAGAGGTGTCGTGGTAAGCGCGGTCAGCATAGGTAGCTCAAAAGGCATAAGCGTCTGACCCGCCACGAATGGCAAGGCGAAATAGCCGCTGCGTGTTTGCAGACGCAGGTCGGGGCGATCGACATGGACGGCGATTTTTCGAAAGTGACCGTCGAAAGTACGGATATCCGGCGAATAGGAGAGCTCGTAGTGAGTATCCATATCTTCCGTGATACGGCGAAGGTTGGTCCGTATGTCGTTGCTGTTCGCGATCATGAAACCACCGGTTTTCTCGCTGATGTCAGCCAGGGAGTTCTGAGAATTGGCGCGGATGGCTTCTTCGCCGCGGTCGGCGGAGGTCACTTGGTCGCGTGTCACCGGGCCGTAGGTGGATCTTTGCTGGGAGCGGCTGCCACTGGCGGCTTCAGACAGCAGCGAACCGGCGCCGCCGTTCTGAGAGTACGTAACCAGGCCGCGGGCGTCAATGCCGTACACACTCACGTTGGCGCGGTTGGCATAGCTGATCAATCCCTGGAACTCTTCGGTGTACTCCGGAGGGATGTACAGGCCTTCGCAGAAGAACAGCAGCGTTTTGCGGCCGGGCAACCGGTACTGCTCAGTGATCAGCGATTTGAGAGCGAACAAGGTGCTGCGGCCCTGGAGGGTGCGGTCCAGGGTCTGGGAGAACTGGAGCATGTTGAGAGTGAGCTGAGCCAGCGCCACGGAGACAAGTGCGCCGGCGTTGGGCGGGGCGGCCGCGGGCGTGGCCACGGACGCGCTCGCAGCATCCTGGGTAGCGAGGGTCTTGAGTTCTTCCTCAATCTTGTCCGATTCGCTCTTATAAAGGGAGGAAGCCGAGGAAGTGACCTTGGCGACAGCTTTGCGGATGCTGTCCTTATCGGCGGTGTACTGCTGGAGGATACTCAGGCGCTGATCGATGGAGAAGACGCCGAAGAAGAGATTCGATCCGCTTTCCGACTTGAGCAGATCGTTGACGGCAATGCGGGCGTTGTTTCTGGCGTCGGTCCCGAGCCGGTCAAAAACCAGAGTGACAATCCGGACCTGGCGGAGAGGGTCCAAGGAAGCAGGAACTTTCTCGCCGGCGGGAGTGGTTGAGCCGGGCACGGCGGTTCCGGACACCGCTTCCGGCGCAGTAACCAGGCGGAAGGACCGGATCGTTTGGGGCACGCCGTCGTCGGTGACCTCGAAATCCTTGGCGGTAACGTCTTTGACGAGCCGGCCCTTTTTATCGCGGACCACGACATCGAGGAGGACCTCTTGGGAGGTGCTGCGGATGGTGGTTTGGGGCGCCTGGGCGGGGGGCTGATTTTGCTGCGCGTAGCTGACGAGAGCTGTCCCAGCGACGACCGCTACTAAGATAACAAATCTCATTCCCTGATCATGATCCCACTTTGAACGGGCGCAGGGCAAATGCAAGTGTTGGGGTGGCCGCCGTATTGGCGGGACACGGCTAGCGCTGGTATGATCGCTACAATAGTCTCTTTACCATCGAGCAAGCATGCCCCGAACCCGAAGGCAGTTTTTGGCCGCCGCCAGCGCCGCTCTCTGGGTGCCTGGCCGAACGACGCTCAGCGCGTCAACAACCACGGGACCAATATTTGAAGAGATCGCCCCCGATGTGAGCGGGATCTCCTGGGTACACGACAACGCCATGTCCGACCAGCGCTACCTCCCGGAGACCATGGGCCCCGGTTGCGCCTTTCTGGACTACGACAACGACGGCTGGATGGATATTTACCTGGTCAATAGCGGACCATCGGATTTCTACACGCCGCGCAAGCCAATCAGGAGCGCGCTGTACAAGAACAACCGGAACGGCACTTTCACCGACGTGACCGAGAAGGCGGGCGTGGCCGCCGGCACATTCGGCATGGGTGTGGCGGTAGGCGACTACGACAACGACGGTTTCCCCGACATGTTCGTGACGGCGTATGGACGTCCAATTCTCTACCGCAACAATCGCGACGGCACATTCACCGACGTCAGCGAGAAGGCTGGCCTGGGCGCGGTGGCATTTGCCGGTCATTGGACCACCAGCGCGGTCTGGTTTGATTTCGACAACGATGGCCGCCTGGACTTGTTCGTATGCAGCTTCGTGGATTATGGCGACTCCAGCCATCTTTCGTGCGGCGACAATAAATTGGGCCACAAGTTCTACTGCATTCCGCGGGTGTTCAAGCCCACGCGCAGCCTGCTTTTTCATAACAACGGCGACGGCACATTTACGGAAGTAGGCGCGGGCACGGATATCGAAAAGGCGCTTGGCAAGGGACTTGGCGTGGTGGCGGCGGACATTAACAATGACGGCCGCATGGACCTCTTCGTGGCCAACGACACGGTTCAAAATTTTCTGTTCGTCAACCGCGGCCCCGATGCCAAGGGCAAGACCCGATGGGAAGAGATGGCGCTGGCGGCCGAAGTAGGCTTTAGCGAAAACGGTCAGGCTCGGTCCGGCATGGGCGTGGATGCGGCCGATTTCGATGGCGACGGCTGGGAGGACCTGTTCGTCGCCAATGTCGATCAGGAGATGTTCTCGCTCTACCGGAACAATCATAACGAGACGTTCACCGACGTGGCCCACAAGCACAGCGTGGCCCAAGCCACGCGGCTGCTCAGCGGCTGGGGTTTGAAATTTTTCGATTACGACAACGACGGCGCCGTGGATCTGATTCTCGCCAATGGTCATCCTGACGATATGATCGAGAATTACTCGCAGCAGGTAAAGTATAAGGAACCGTTGCTCCTGTTTCATCAGGAAAGCGGGAAGCTTCACAACGTCGGCGCGGAGGCAGGTCCGGTATTTGCGAAATCATTCCCCGCGCGGGGCTTGGCTGTCGGAGATTTCAATAACGACGGCCGGGTGGACGTGCTGATCGGCAATAACGGCGGACATCCGGTCTTGCTGCGCAACCGGGCGGGAATGGGGAACCACTGGATTGGGTTGAAACTGGAGGGCGTCAAATGCAATCGCGACGCCATCGGCGCCAGGATCACTTGGTCGGCAGGTGGTGTAGTGCGGTCACGGGCGAAGAACAGTGGCGGCAGTTATCTGTCCGCTCACGATCAGCGAGAAGTGTTGGGCCTGGGCGCAGCCGAGAAAGTGGACTGGGTGGAAATCCGTTGGCCTGCGCCAAGCGGCAAAACGGAGCGGCTGACCGATCTTCCCCTGGACCGCTACGTGACTGTTATCGAGAAGACCTAGACGTCTCCTGGCCCATAGGCTCTTGTTTACGATAATGGTCCGTGAAGAAGCGGTAATCGCTTCGCTCCTATTGACGTGAACTGCCTCCATCCTGTGAAGGGCCTAGGATAGGCGTTGAAACTTGAGGATCACCGCAGCTACAACAATGACTACAGCCGTGGGTTACTGCTCGGGCAATTCCCGAATGGGTTTCTGGACCGGAGGTTGACGGCCACACTCCGGAAAGCCTGTTCATCAGAACTAAACGGAATTGCTTCCGAATGGCCCGATTCGTCCGGACACGCGACCAACCCTGCTACTTTGCGTCCATTCCAGCCCACAAATTCATTGTGCTCAGATCCTCGCGGCCGCAAGCTTTGAGATAAAGAAACAACTGCATGCGATAAGCAACGTTGTGACACCACACCAGGGACACCAGCCACGATCCTCGGCTGGCTTTGCTTCCGAACATTTCCATCTCGGTGCGTAGGTCGGTATCGGAAAGGGAACCCAGCACTTCCGCAAACAGTGCAGACTGCTTGCCGATCACGTCCTTTACCTACTCCAAGTTTCTTGTTCTTGCGGCTGCCTCCTCAGTCCGCCACGTACAGCGCCATGCGTCCAAACTCCACACTCCTGCTTTGATGGTGTGCAGATGGATCGAACCAAAGATGGTCAGATACTGCAGCAGCTCCAGCAAGCTGCGCTGTTTCGGTGTGGGGCGGTAGTCGAGCATCGAGGGGTCAACCTTGGAAGCCAGGTAGCACGGTGCGAACTTCGTGCTGAAGCTTGCGGACAAGTTCGTTTTTCTTTAGCACCATAGCCGCCCTCCGTTTTGAGAACACGCAATTTCAGAAGCAGGAACTTCTCAACGCGCCGGCCGTGCACGCAACCGCACAAGGCGGAGTTTCCCGCCCACCCATGCGCACGGCATCGCGATTGCCGCGAGCGCGATTGAATACCAGTGGGGCCCGAGCCCTCGGTTCCACGTCGCCGCGGCGCCCGCAATGCTCAAGGCAAAGCCTACGATGCCGCCCACCAAGGCGTGCCACATAGGCCGATCGGGCGCCAGCCGCGCTATGACGTAGCTGCCCGCGACGTTGTAAAGAATGCGATAGGCCGTCGCGAGCAGGAAGAGCGCGTCGGTCATCGTCTGACCCCATGGCGGGTATATGGCGGCGATGTGCAGAATCTCATCAGTGCCGAGCGAAAGACCGGCGCCCACTAGAAAGCCGGCAAAGAGTGCGCCAATACTTCGGCCGATATGTCGCGGAGGTTTCGTCTCGCTCATGATTCCTTAGCTCCTTTCTCCATCCCTCCAGCAGCCGCGCCAGCAAGAATCGTCGCAAGCTTTCCGAGTTGGCTCTCCCAGCCCATAACAGACCGTTGTGTCCATTCGTCGTTGTGCATGCGATCGAGCGTAAGTACCATCCGCACGCTGTGTTTACTCGAATGGAACTCGACCACGGTCGCGACATCGTATGGCTCGATGCCCGGAATGAAGTCTGCCAGGTGCGTGTACGCGAGGCGCTTCAGAGCAACGACTTCGGTATAAGCAATTCGCGCCTCGACTGTCAGAGGCATCCCCGCCCTCTTCATGAACTCGATCTGCGCGGGAGCGACGGCGGTCATTGCGTAACGCAGTTCACCGTTTGGACGAAGATCGAGCTTCAGCACCTTCGCCGTGAAGCCGTCTGGTCCCCACCACGACTCGAAGCCTTTCTTCGTCGTCCATAAATCCCACACATCCTTGATGGCGGCTTTGTACTCCCGTTCGATGGTTATCCTCCCATGAGGCGCGTTCGGTGATGCCGCGTGCTCAGTCTTCTCTGTCATTTGGCTTTCTCCTTAGGTTTAGAACGGCGACCTTTCTGCTGTCGATTAAGCGCCTCGGCAAATTTGTCAAGACGAGCCTCCCAGAAGCTTCGATATCTGCCGATCCACGTATCGATCTCACGGAAGGGTTCGGGGCGAAGCGCGTAAAAGTGCTTTTGACCATCCGGGCGAACCTGCACGAAGCCCGTTTCGTGAAGAATGTGTAGATGACGTGAGACGCCCGACTGGTGAATGTCGACCAAATTTGTAATCTCGTTCACCGTCTGCTCCCCTCTCCTAAGAATCTCCAGAATGCTCAAGCGGGTTGGATCGGCCAGTGTCTGGAAGATTTGTATGTGCATGTTTGTGTATATATATAACAGTGCATATAAGCTTTGTCAAGCCCTTCGTCCGGGGGAAGGAATGCAGTCATGGGCCAGGGTGACCGAAGGACGATGTTTTGGACGTATTGTCGCTAGCCTTCATCGGAAATGTTTTTGGCGGAAGAACGCTCGGGCGAAGCCGTACTGTGGGGCCGAGACATTTTCGATAAGGAGACTTAATGGAAGCCGCTGGTGTTTGCAGGGGCCGCTGGCTATGGGAATTGAATGCTGCTTTCGTATCACTTAAGCCCGCGGTGAGGTGCCGCGTGACCGAAGAACTCTGAAGTGAAGTTGCCGATTTGCTCAGTGGAATCGCTCGGACAATGTTCCGGGAAACTGCTGGAAAGGCTTTTGGCAGGGAACGGATACACGACTGCGTTGGCGTGCCTGTAGCACGTCGGTGGTCCGTTGCTGCTGGCAGTATCAGGAAGAATCGAAGTAGGCGCACCGCGAGAGTTCACCCACGGTGAGTCGCTGGACTCCAACATTGCAGCGCCGCAATGTGGGCAATGCCAAGTGAAGGAAGCGTCCGAGGAGGATGGCGGTGGCGGGGGATCACTCGCCAGCAGTTGCCAGCAGAGCGGAAGGCGATGAGTTCGAAACCGATTCGCCAGGAATCCAAAATATCGGATTCTGACGAAGCCCTTCGGCAACACATGCAGGAAGAAGCGGCGCAGGAACTCAGTTGCCGTGAGTGTCATGGTCCGCTGCTTGCCGCCTCGAGCGTAATCCATTCCTGATCCCATGCGCCTGTGGAATCCAGATCGCCAAACCGAAGATTGAATCTGATCTGGGGGGTAACATGGGGCGTTGCGGCACGGGCTAAAAGACCCAGCGCAATCCTGGCGTCGGGTTCTCGGCACTCCGACTGGGTCCCTCTCACCGCGCTGGTGCGGCAACGGAATACGTCACACTTCGGGTCACGGAGTCTGAACCCTGCGCGGCCGTGATGCGCAGTTCGCAATCGCCGGGTTGGGCGGCGGCGGCGATCGTCATGGGAATTGCGCCGGTAGCATCGGGCGGCGGCAGGCCGGCACTCTGCTTCGCAAGCTGTTTGCCCCCGGAAAGGAACTCAATTGTGATGGTGGCGGGGGCTTGGTTTTGCTGGTCGGGATAGACGACAAAGTAAACCTGTGGCTTCGTATCGGCAGCGATCTCCCGAGCGAGTTGCGGCACCAGCCGTTTGCCATCGTGGACCAGGAAGTCACTGGGGTCGGGCTGCCCCTGGACTGCCTGCACCTTTTGCACTAAAACAGGAGTGCTCAGTCCCAACCGTCCGGCCGGTGCGAAGCGGTCGAGCGGGATCGACGAAGCACTCACGGCCTTAGCTTCACGATCGAAAACCACTGTCTCCAGGGTGAAAGCGCCGGGAGGGAGCGTAAAGGGCCGAGTGAAGGTGAAGGAACTGGAACGGAAGGCCGCGAACCGGGCGTCCGGAACCCGGTAGGGTGTATTGACCGTGAACTTCTTCAGGATGCGCCCCTCGGAGTCCTTTACCGCGGCGAAGACAAAGAAATCCATCTTTTGACTTGCTGATGCCTGGTCGGGAATCGCCCTGAGACTGTTCGCAGGCAGTTCAAATGCGAGCACATTTTGGCTGCCCGCGCCATCAGTGCGAAAGCCGAAGACTGCCGTGCGAAATTCAAAGGCGTGGGGCAGCGGCTTTTCAGCCAGTAGCTTGATCGCCGCCTTCTCGTCGGCCGAAGAAGCCTCCTGGAGTTGTTGCCGCTGCAAGTAATCCCGGTCGGCTTGCGACAATTTTTCAGCTTCCGCGTCAGTGAGTGCGTCCCCGGCCGGGACGTAGTCCGACATGCTGAAGATGCGCCACTTGCCCTTGGGAGGCGACACGGCCAAGATCAAAGCAAGTTCGTACTTTGGGCCCTGGAAGTAAGTGACGCGGATGCTATGAAGACGGGGGCCTAAATTGACCGCGCCGGTTTCGATCTTCGCTGCGTGTACGCCGTCGTTGTCGATCAGGAGCTTGTCGTCTATATAGAGTCGCGCTCCATCGTCGGACGTCAGAGCGAACGTGTACTTGCCCGGATCCCGGATCCAGAAGCGGCCACGATAGTCGATGGCGAACCACTCGGCCCGCCCGCTGATTCCCGGGAAGCCTGCACTAAACTGGCGGGTTGGAATGTTCAACCTGTCGGTGTAGAGATAGCCCAGCGGCTTAAGCTTATCGAAGTCCGGCAGAAAAGTTGTGTTCTCCGGAATAGCGTAGACCGCGCCTCGGAGCCCGGTGGGGAGGAACGTAGTAGTGCCGAAGGTAGCCGGAGAACCGTCTTCGGCAGGTGCCTCCTTTGGAGGCGGCGAAGGCTGAGCCGATGAAACGGATACCGAGAGCAAAACGAGGGCGGGAACGCGGATCCGTCCAGGAGACCAGACTGACATCGTGCCGAAGATTATAGCTTATGCGTACGCTTTGTAGAGACCCTTTGGTTTCTGTCGTGTAACAAATGCTGCCATCCGGCGGTTCTACAAAGGCCAGCCGAACCGGTTGTTCGCCCCCGAGCAGCGGGATGCTTTGCTTCAGCACCTTCACCGCGCCGGCTGAATCCACGAAATTCGATGCGCACGTTGGTTACGGCACCGGCCGTCGTGCATTTCCCGCTGCCGTAGAAGTCCTTGTCACTCATGTGGGCGACACCCGTCACGGAACCGAAGTTCGGCCAGTTTTTCATCATCTTGTGTGGATGCTTACGAGCGAACTCTTTCACCGGCCTCGAAGCACGACGGTCCGAATTGCCTTCGCGCAATACGGGGTTCACCGCCGAGCCCAACACCACGGCAAAGCGGGCCTGCAGCGCACGCTCCTCTTCCGTGGACGGCTCCTCGAGATAGTCGGGTATGTTGTGCCCTATCCGCGAAATTCCGCAATCGCTTCCCGGAGTTGCGGAATCGAGGCGCTGATGTTGGGGAGTTTAATGATGTTGGCCTCCGTTGTCCGCCAGCTTACCCAGGCGGGTCAACTCGTCGTGAATCTTCTGGCCGTTCCGAAGACACTCAGGGAAGTTGGCGATAATACGTCCAGCGAGCGAGATGTCAGCCGTTTCGATCTCCACCCCTGTCCCTTTGAAGTACGCTCGCAGGATGGGCAGCAGCGCGTACGACGCGAGCGCGGGTGCCTCGTCGGTCTTGGTCCAAGTGAGCTTCATGTATTGGTCTCAGTGCGAATGAGTGTAGAGAGAACGCGGTCGCAAAGCGGGACGGTCTCAAACTGAAAGCGTAGGATAGCATGACTAACTAACCCGCTGAATCACACGGGGTAGCCTTGATGATTCCTGGTCGAAGGCTTGCTGTTTTCCACGGCCACTGGCACTCCCGTTGCCAGAACACGACAGTCCTTGAGGATTTGGCCGCGTGATCGATTAAGCAGAAGGAGAGAGGTCAGCAGCCCGGCAGTTACGCCAGGGCAGCGAGAAGCTGGGCCACCTGATGCCCGTTCTAGGAGACCAAGTGTTACGAATCCTCCAGGCCGAGGTTTTCATCACTGCGTGGCGAAGTTTCTGTTTGCAGCCTAGGTAACGCTCGGTAGTCTGAACCGATGCCCGAGAAGAAATTGGATTTGCTCGATCTCTCCGACGCTTAAATAACAGAACCGGGCGCAGCTACGGCGCAGGTCATGCGGGGCAAGGTTGGGGTCAAGGGGAAAGGAAGAAAATTTGGGAGGAAAGGTGGATTATGCCGGACAACACTGAGGGTCCCGATCGGATCACGCCATTCGGAAGTTGCGCTGGCCTCGTTCGTTGATCGCGGATGTCATCGTAAACCTCGCGAAGCTTGAGCCGCCTCATTCCACCGAGACGAGGCAAGCGTAGAAGTCACGATTGAGAACAACCTGATGGGGGTGTTAACGCACATTATCGGTAGCTATTCGGCTTGCTGAAACCGTGCCATAAGCTCCCGACCCAACCGACCCTCCTGAATACAAAACCTCAACTCTCGCATATCGATCCCCAGCGCCCGTGCCGTCGTTTCCGCAAGGCTTTCCTTTGGTTCTTGCTCATACCCATGACCTGCCAGGTAGTCTCGGACCACTTCGCGGCAAAGGCCACTGGGTCCCATCCAATCCAATTGCTCTTTTAGTTCTGCAACAGCCGGCGCTATGTATCGACCGGAGAATCTGGCGCCGCGATACGTGGAGTATTTTCGAGGGATTCTGGCAGCATGAGCATGGCGGATACGCGAAGTTGTTCTTGAAAGTCCCGTGTTTTGACTGGGAAGTCTCGTTGTATTTGGGATCATTGCTGGGTTTAGCTGCGTTGTCTTTAGCGGTAGCGATGATAACGTGGCGGTAGAATGAAGACGTGCATCGAGCGCTCCTGAATATTCTGATTGGAGCAATGTTGGCCGGGTGCGCCTGGACCCAGATAGGCGGTTTATCAACGACCGCGGACGGGCAGGGCGTCTATTTCTCCAACACCGATGGAAGCCTCCGGAAGCGTGGATCTGACGAATCATTCCTGACAAAGGTGTATCTGCTGCGGGACGGACAGGTTACTTTACTCGAGGACTCCTACGACCTGCACACACCACAGACTCCAAGCAGTTATCTCCGGCCCGCCGTGAGTGCCGACGGCCGTGTCGTGGCCATCAATCGTGAGTTGCAATGCCTGGTGCCAGGAATCTGTATTGGGATCGAAACGACTACGACGACAATTAAAACTCCCGACCGCACATTCATGTTCCCGGCCAATGCTCATGTGACCGCCAATGGACGTTTCGCCGCCATCCATACCTGGAATTCAGTTCAATTGCTGGATTTGAGTACAGGCCAGTTGACATATGCAGGCGTGCGGGCGGGGCGCGGTGGCCAACTGGTTGCCGAGGACGGCACGGTTTTCGCAAGCACCGCGCAGGGTTATCAACTCGTGGGACCAAGCATGAGCGCTCCCTTCGCACTAGTTGGCCTGCCATTTACTACCAACCTGGCGGGAGATGCGAGCAGGATCGTCTACGATACGCTAAGCGGCTCGTCCGGCGATCGATTCGAGATCCATGTTTACGATGTCAAGTCCGGAACTGATTGGTCGCCGGGCCCAGGAATGGATCCAAGACTCGCCAGGGACGGCCGCCGTTATTCATACCTTCGCGCGGACGATGGGTCCACGCCTTCCGGTGTCACCAGCACTGCGCAAGTGTGGGTCGGAGATGCCATTGCCGGCACGGTGCGTCGACTTTCGAATGAGACCGACAGTATCATTGATCAGACGATCACTGGCGATGGAGTAGCGGTGATAGCCACGACGGGCACCGGCCGCCTGCTCTCGATCGACACAACCAGCGGAGCCATCACTCAGCTTCTAGGCTCGCCCGGACCGCCTAATCTGTTCGTTGCCTCCGTTCCAGGATCGTATAACGAAGTCGTTGGACCGTTCCCGGGAGGAGCCCCGGAGGTGTTGATCGGGATTGCGCGTGCGCGTGCTGTCGTGCTGGGGCGCTCGCCGCGCGGATTTGCGATCCAGGTTCCCTGGGAAGCTACAGGGCCTATGGTTCTGATTCGAGGAAACGAGCTTGCCTGGGAACGCCGGCCGAATTCAGCGTCGGTGTACTTCGCTCTCGAATTTCTCCCGGCGGGACCGCTGGAAGTCAACCCACGGTATGGCACCAAGGCGTCATCCGGCACTGTCACGAGTTACGCGTTACACGAAGACTGGTCTGGTCCAGTGAACCACGAGAATCCGGCGCGACCCGGAGAGATCGTTCATTTCTATGCCAGCGGTTTTGGACCGGTTGACGGAAGCGTTGCTACTGGACAGCCGACGCCAACCGATCGACTCTACAGTATCCGTGCCGACACCTGCAAGTGGAGCGCGGCTGGAGACCGCGAAAAGAGACCATTCGATGTCTTGTTCGCGGGGCTCGCACCTGCTCTGGTGGGAGTGTACCAACTAGACGTACGGATTCCACGAGATTGGAAGGAACCCGTCTTTCGTGCCGGGTGCGACACGCTCGAAGGCCCAGCTGCGACTCCGACAATCGAAGTTCAGCTCCCGTAGGATCTTCACCACTTCAAATTGCTTTCGAACTGCTTCGAATTTCGTTCCGCCCACCCGGCAGCTGAACCCATTCCGGGATACAATGCTTTCCACTATCCGGCGGCTATCGCGCTTCCCTGAGCCTGTTCAGCAACTCCGAGCCTAGTCGCCCGTTCTGCATGAGCGCTTTCAATTCCAAAATACTAATCGCCAGCGCCCGAGCCATGGTTTCAGCAAGACTTTCCTTCGGTCCTTGCTCGTACCCATGACCTGCCAGGTAGTCTCGGACCACTTCGCGGCATGGGCCACTGGGTCCCATCCAATCCAATTGCTCTTTGAGTTCTGCAACAGCCGAACTCACCCCGCTCTTCCGCCTGACGAAGAAGCAGATCGCGGCAACCTGCCATCGAGCCCCACTGCTCGTCCTTTTCAACTGTAGGCGCGAATATCTTCTCAAGCTGTTCAAGCCGACGTGTAATTGTCTTCACTGGCACGACCCGAGTCCGCAATTAAGGGCGTCGATAAATTCTAAGGGGATCAACTCCGGCTCGTCCGGCTTCTCGCCGGCGATGAGCGTATCGACTCTTGCTGTCCAATATTCCCACCATGGCTGGGTGTGTG
>CATPCJ010000208.1 GCA_955652915.1 uncultured Bryobacteraceae bacterium | reverse complement strand
TCCGCTGTATTTCCAGTTTAGTTTGGCTTGCATTTTCCATTGTTGTATGGCATGTTCTATGAAACAAGTCCGTTCCAAATATTGAGAAACGTAACGACGGTTACGAAACTTGGAGGGATTATGCCATCTATCAGCCGGATTATGGCCAACGGTCTTTGGTTTTCTCTGGCCGTATCAAGGCTTGCCGCCAGCGACTCCGAGCTCCCGAAAGCCACGCCATCCAACAGCTACTCGGTAGTCTATACGGGCCGTCTGTTTGGCTATTTCCGCTACCCCGAGGTCCAGGTCGGCTGGCTGGACAAGCCGTTAGACGCGAAGGACGCTTCCAGAATGGCCGCAGACAACACGTGTCCTGAAGATACAAATCCCGCGTTGTTTCGCGAGCCAATGAAGTCATTCTGGACGCTACTAAAGTCAGAGGATCTTTTACCCCTGGGAACCTCTGTTCGCGTTGCGTTGGGGGATAACTTTGCTCCCTTTCTCCTGGGGCGGCAAATGGCAATCGAGGGGCCGGTATCGTCGGAAGAGCGGCTGCAGTCCAAGGACCTCTTCGTTTGGGAACCACTTTTGGGTTACTGGAGACGTGACGGCGACCCGTCCAGCGATCATCAGGAGATCTTGGGTCTCGGTCAAATTCCGATGGACAATGTCGCCTGTTTTCTCCGGCTCATGCATTTCGATGCCATTGTTCCCGGCAAGCACGACTTCTACTTCGGTCCTGAGCGGCTCCGCGAGCTGGCGCGCTTCCTGGCCAGCGAGAAAACCGGCAAATATAGGCCGGTGCAGATGTTGGGCGCTAATCTTTCCTTGAACACAACAAGAGTGAAACCTGAGCCGCCCCGTTCCACGGACCACCCTGGCTATAAGATACCTTCGGGTGATGAGGTAACGCCGGTCTTACCAACTGTGGTCCTCCCTTGGGCGCGTAAGTTCAAGATCAAAAACGCCCTGTCCGTTAAAAAAATCATCGGCGATCGTGACCAGGAAATTGACAACCAATACTTCGATCCCTTGCTCGGCGAAGCTCGTCCGGATGGGCCGCCTGATCCCACGTGGGACAACGGCAAGCTCAAGGAAGTCAGGCTCAAAGTAGGAGTGAGGGAACGGTCCTATAGTGTCGTGTTCGAGCCGAATGTGCAATCCGTTCGGGTCTGCCGTGCAATGGATGTCAACCCTAGAGTATTGGCGGACCCGACGGACCCGGCCAAGAGCTGGCTGAAGGTAGACATAGACAAATGCGCCGTCGAGCTGCAACCTGACGTTAATGGATTCGGTAAGGACGGCAAAGTCGGCCGGGACGTCTATTACTATATCGACGGCGCTAAGAATGGTGAAGAGTTCGCACTCACGCCAGATTGGAATTTCGCCATTTGTTACAAGAAAAGCTCAGGCTCGGATTTGCCATTTTGTACGCCCTTCTCGGTCCACCCTCCATTCTTCGAATACCCGTGGACGAATGATGAGACTGATGAGAAGCGTCTGAAGTTCCGGCCGAACGGTCCCCTGGCCAAACCAGAGCCCTGGAAATTGAAACAGGTTGAGGGCGGACAAAAGGTCGCCATCTTTGGCATCGTTGATCCCAACCTTCGCCAGTACATCGGTTACGTGAACGACACCTGGTTGAGGAAAACACGGAACGCGGGAGCCGAGCCGCTGCTGGACGATGAATATCAGACCCGGGTTGAGGTGGCCGACCCCGTCGAGTCCTTGCAACAAATCCTCCAGTACTGTGATACCAGAGACGATTGCAGGAAGGCACACAAGATTCTTCTGGCCCAAATGCCACGTCCCAAGGCGGTTCAGATTGCCTCCAGTCCGAAATTCGCCCATGTCTTCGATCTGGTCATCGCCGAGACGGATTTCGTCCATGCTTCTGGCGAGCAAACCCTACTCAAGACGGTAGGCGATTCTCCAGACGACATAGATTTCGTTGCCGAACCCTTTGTCCTTGTGCCGGGTGCTCACATTCAGGAAGGCACTAATCTCGTCCGGACGCGTCTCCAGCGGGCGATCGTCACGGTAGTGCCGCACCGCGGGGGCACGAAGGGCGAGGACCACCTCGTGAGGAATACGGCACGTCGCACGCCAGCCCAATCACTCTCCGCCCTGGACGCGCCGAAGCTTAACCTGCGGAATCCGAATGACGCGGACAGGCTCTTTAAACGGATCTCACATTCGAAATTCGTTAACGACATGTCCACCCATCCACCCGGCCTTGTGGACTTGGCGCTGGAAGTGATGCGCCGATCTTGTCACGCCGACATCGCCTTTCTTCAGCGCCGCGACGTGTTTCTCGCGCCTGACTTTGAAGGCATCGTTGACTTTGACACAGACTCGAAACCCCTCGGTCTTAGCAAGGACGGCTTCCGAACCGCGCTGAATGCAATCTTCTGGAAGGGAGACTTGGTCCTTTGCCGGAACGCAACCGGAGACACAATAAGAAAGCTGCTGGATCGCTCGAAGGAAATCGAATCGGCTGAGAACAACGACCTGTTTACGGAACTCGAGGCGGGACGCGCGCTCGCTTATCTCGGCATTACTCCTGGTCCCGATTCGATCGTCAACGGCCAGATCCTGGATCCCAAGAAACTTTACAGCATCGCGACCACCGACTATCTCGCGCTCGA
The DNA here is from genome assembly GCA_955652915.1 of uncultured Bryobacteraceae bacterium. Classification (GTDB taxonomy): domain Bacteria; phylum Acidobacteriota; class Terriglobia; order Bryobacterales; family Bryobacteraceae; genus Palsa-89. The sequence continues at coordinate 908 of CATPCJ010000208.1, read as the reverse complement.
CGACACCGGTTACCCCATTCTCCAGACCGAGGAACCGCCCCCACGCAGCCGTATCAAGGGCGACACCAAAATCAATCTGCTCAGCGACCTGGTCCGTAACGCCCTTGAGATTCATAAACCACTCGCCTACAAAGCCGGACAATATCTGGATGCCCTGGACCACCAGGCGTACGATAGAAGCGCTCGTCTCAACCCCAGCGCGAAGTTCAGGGACTGGTGGCATAACAGTATTCGGGTGAATGACTACGTACCGTCGCAGGATTCGTTAGAACGCAAAGCCCAGGTTAGGCGTCTATGGTACATGAATCTCGATAAGATCGACGGAGGCTATTCGCTCTTCCTCCACAACGGCACTGAAACCTCCGTAGCCCAAAACTTCGCTGGGATCAGCACGCCAAGCCTCTCCGCCACTGCTTCGTCGACGCTCTCGTTTGATTACGTGTTCCGCACGGGAAAATCCGGAAAGAAATGGGACTTCTTCGCCGAGAGCGACCTCAACTACACCCATCACGCCGAACGTATCAGGCGGCCCGATGAACCGTATCAGGTCTCCCAACTCGCCAACTACTTCTTCAATAGCGCCGGCTGGGCGCGCTGGCTCCATCCTGGGCATCGCAACTCCGTGGGGTTGAAACTCGTGCTCCCCGCCAGCGTTCAAACACAACTGGTTCCGGGCTTGACACAGTTCAGCCTCAAGGGCGGTGGTCTTTATCCCGCGAAAACGCCTCTCAGCTATTACGTTGCAGGCCGGCCGGGTATCCGCTACGAAAACCGGAAGAGCTTCCTCGAAGCTGGGTATCAGTCCGGGTATGTTCTGCGTTCACCGAAGACTTACGTCTTTAGCGACCCCATCAAGGCTTGCGACGTCGAGGCCAGCCAAGCGGTCGGAGATTGCGTAAATCCGCCGG
>CATPCJ010000207.1 GCA_955652915.1 uncultured Bryobacteraceae bacterium | reverse complement strand
TTGTAGGGCAGGTTGCCAACCTGCCCCACAACCTGCATGTGTTTACTTCCCATTCTTACTTCCCTCAGGCGCCTTCGGCGGCATCGGCGGTTTTCTCCCCGCCAGGATATCCTGCAAATAATCGTGCGCAGGCAGCCCCTTCTGAGCCAGCATCTCGATCGCGTTGGCGATGGGGACGCGAACTGTCCCTTCCTTCTTATCCACCCAGGCGTACGAGGTGAGGGCGTGCTCCTCCCGCGCCTTGACGCCGATCAGTTGTTCGTACGGCCGCTCTTCCACGCGCGGCTCCGGCGGAACCTGTTGAGGATTTTCTTTAGCCGTTTCGTCCACCCGGTTCACGGTGTGGAAATAGCGGAAGATACCGATGGTCAGAAGAGCGGCAAGCATCGCCCCCACCAGCAGGGCGGCCAGCGAGATGACGATCGTTCTTACGTCGACTTCGCTTTGCTCGTGGCCGGATGATCCGTTCGGAATATGTTCGATGCCGTGATCCATATCAGTGTCCGTGCCCCGGCGCGAAATAAGTGTGCCGCGGATCGTTGGAGGCCAGCAACGGCCGGGCTTTGAGATTGCGGATGAAGAATGCGATCCAGATGCCGCCAATGCCGATCGGCGCCACGATGTCGGTCCAGTAGATCTCGAATCCTCTCTGGCGGAAGGCCGGTTCCACCACCCAGAAGATGTCTACGATACGAATGACAACCATCCAGATGGCCAGCATCCGGAGCATATTCGGCTTTCTCTTCATGAAGCGCTGCAGCAGGAGGAAAAATGGAATGCAGAAGTGGAAGATGGCGATGAAAAACGCCAGATATCCCCAGCCGCCGCTGAAGCGCCGAATGTACCAGGGAATTTCGTCGGGCAGGTTCTCCGCCCAGATAATCAAAAACTGCGCCAATCCCATGTACGCCCAGAGCATGGTAAACGCCAACATCAGATTTCCGAGATCGTGGAAATGTTGCGGCTTCAGGAAACTGGCGAACGGTTCGCGCTTGGAAACCAGCACCAGCAGCGCGATCATGAACGAAAATGTCATCAGCACTTCGCCGATGGTGAACAGCCATGGATAAATCGTGGAATACCAGGCGGGCTCGAGCGACATCACCCAATCGATGAATGCGAGTGTTGTTGTGACCACGAAAATCAAGAGTGCCGGCGCGCTGACGCCCTTGATGCGCCGGAAGAGACCTGGGTCGCCGGTGCGATCGTGCTCGTTGGCCATCTTCAGAATACGGAAACCGAGGAACAACCAGATGGCGAAGTAAATCACGGTTCTTCCGATGAAGTACGGCACATTCATGTACGCTACCTTGTGGCCGACGGCGAAATCGTGCGCGATGACTTCCGGATCGGTCCACTTGTACAGAGTATGCAGCGCGAAGAAGATCGGCGTGATGAATAACGCAGCCAGGGGCAGGGTCTGCAGACCGGACTCGATGAATCGGCGAATGGCAACTCCCCAGTTTCCGCCGGCGACATTGTGCAGAAAGAAAATGCCGAGACAGCCGATGGCCAAGCCGCTCCAGAAGAGGTAGCCGAACAAGTAACCCTGCCAGAAATGTGGAGCGTCGGTGAAGAGTCCTATCAAACTGATCGCGAGCGCAAGGACGCCAATTATGAGCGCGTTGCGCTGGATCTTGTCCATTTGCGGACGTAGAGAATCGCTGGGCGCCATTACCGGCCTCCTTCTCTGGCGGGAGCCGCTGCCGGAGGCGCGTTAGGAGTGCCTGCCACCGGTGCGCCACCCGCGGGAGCAATCCCGCGCGGAGCAGGCTCAACCGGCAAATCCTGACGCTTGTCCGTGGGCACATCCGTGATCTTGGCCGATTCGCTCAACTGCAGCGCGCGTATGTAAGCTATCACCCGCCACCGATCATCCGGCTCCAGCCGCGAAGCGTAACTCGGCATGGCGCCGAACCCATTCGTGATCACGTCGAAGAAATGGCCCACCGGCGCTTTCATAAGCTTGTCCGAGTAGTAAGTGGCCGCCTGACGATACCCGCGCAGCACCACCATGCCGTTACCGTCGCCGAGCTTGCCGTGGCACGGCGTGCAGTAAATGTTGAAACGCGTTTGGCCCCACTCGATATCCGCCTTGGCGATGGGGATGGGAAATTGATCGATGTCCTCGCCCGCGATTTTGCCGGTGTAGCGCGCTTCGTCAATGCGCAAATGGCCGCGCGCGACCGTTCCATCCACCTGCGGACGCGAGGCGCGATGATCGCTGAAGAAGTCCGCGGCCGCCAGTGGCTTGTAGCGCGGCTGATCGTGCATGTCGTTGCGGCAGCCCGCCAACGCCAGGATCGACGCTACCCCTACCGAGATGTGAATCTTACTTTTCAACTTCAGCCACCTCTTCGGGGTTGAGTTCCTTGAGGAACGCTTTGGTATGCTCCAGATCGAACTTCGGGTCTGAGGCTTCGATGCACAGGAAGAAGCGATCCACCGACGCGCGCTCGGCGAACGAAGGGACGTTGAACACCGGATGGTACGGCATGGGTAACTTGTTCATCGCCAGCATACCGATGACCGCGCTCAACGCGGCTAACAGGACAGTACACTCAAACGTGATGGGAATCCACATCGGCCAGCTATTGAAGGGACGGCCGCCGACATTATGTGGATAAGCGATCTCAGCGATCCAGTACAACAACCCGAAGCCGCCGATGCAACCGGTGAGGCCACCGATCAGAACCACCAGTGACACCCAGTTTCGCGTAAATCCAATTGCCTCCGCCAAGCCGTCAATGGGCATGGGAGAGTAGGCGTCCATCTGGCGGTAACCGGCGGCGTAAGTTCGTTTAGCGGCCTCGACCAATTGCTCGGGGTCTTCGAACTCCGCCATGACTCCGTAAATGCCGTGTCTGTCCCAGTAAGTCTCGCTCATAGCCCTAATCTCCGTGCGCGGGTTTCGGCGAGTGCTTTCCATCGTCTAATACGTGCGGAGCCAGATGATGCAGCACCTCACGCACTTCGAAGATGGAAATCGACGGCAGCACGCGAACGAATAAAATCATGAGAACCAGGAAGAACCCGATGGTTCCAAAAAACACCGCCCAATCCCATTGCGTGGGGTAATACATGCCCCAGGAGGATGGCAGAAAGTCGCGATGCAAACTGGTGATGACGATGATAAACCGCTCCAGCCACATGCCCACGTTGATCACCAGCGACACCAGGAAAAGCGCCGTAACATTTTGGCGCACCTTGGCGGACCACAGCGATTGCGGAATCAGAATATTGCACAGAATCAGGGCCCAAAAGAACAGCATGTACGGCCCCGTTGCGCGGTTGTGGTACATGAACATTTCGTTCGGATTGCCGCTGTACCAGGACATGAACGCTTCCATCCCGTAGCCGTAGGCCACGATCAATCCGGTGCCCAGCATCAGTTTGGCGCAGGCGTCCAGGTGCCGCGTGGTTATCAGGTCTTGCAGGTTGAACCATTTCCGCGCCGGAATCGCCAGCGTCATCACCATCGCGAAACCAGAATAGATTGCGCCGGCGACGAAGTAGGGCGGAAAGATCGTGGTATGCCAGCCAGGCATCAAGCTGATGGCGAAGTCGAAGCTGACCACGGTGTGAACCGAAACCACCAGGGGCGTCGCCAAGCCGCCCAGCAGCAGGTAGGCCATCTGGTAGCGCGCCCAGTGCTTGGCCGATCCACGCCAGCCCAGTCCGGCCATGCCGAACGCGATCTTCTGCCACTTCTTCCGCGCCTTGTCGCGCATGGTTGCCAAGTCCGGAACCAGGCCGATATACCAGAAGATGAGCGAAACCGTCAGGTACGTGGATACCGCGAAGACGTCCCACACCAGCGGACTGCGGGGGTTCGGCCAAAGCCACATCGAATTGGGATACGGCATCAGCCAGTAGGCCAACACGGGACGGCCCAGGTGCAAGATGGGAAACATGCCGGCTTGCGCGACGGCGAACAACGTCATCGCTTCAGCGAAGCGGTTGATGGATGTGCGCCAATCCTGCTTCAGCAGCAGCAAAATCGCGGAGATGAGCGTTCCGGCGTGACCGATGCCGATCCACCATACGAAGTTGACGATGGCGTATCCCCACGCTACCGGAATTACGATGCCCCATACGCCGACGCCTTTATAAAACAGCCAGAACGCGCCCGCCAGCAGGCCTTGCATCGCGCAGAAAGCGATGAGCAAACTGATCCACCATTGTTTCGGCGTCGTTTGGATCGGCCGCAGAACAACGTTGGCGATTTTATCGGTAACCGAGCCGTAGGTATATCCCGGCGCAATGATCTTATCGGGACCGGGGTCGATCGCTTTCTGCTCGATGTCTTCCGTCTTCAAGCTCTAACCTCTCTCGATCTCCGGATTCGGATTCCGCAGGCGGCCCAGATACGTCGTGCGCGGCCGTGTATTCAAATCTTCCAGCAAGCTGTAATTCCTGGCTTGCGCTTTCATTTGCGCCACCCGGCTCTTAGGATCGTTGATGTCGCCGAACACAATGGCCTGCGCCGGACAAACCTGGGCGCACGCCGGAGTAATCTCGCCGTCGGCGATGCGGCGGTTTTGCTTTTCGGAGTCTATCTTAGCCGCGTTGATGCGCTGGATACAGTAGGTGCATTTTTCCATCACGCCGCGGCTTCGCACCGTCACGTTTGGATTGCGAACGCCCTTCAGACTTTCGGTGTACCAGTCCGAGTACAGCAGGAAATTAAAGCGCCGGACCTTGTAGGGGCAATTGTTGGAGCAATACCGGGTGCCGACGCAACGGTTGTAAACCATCTGGTTGAGACCGTCGCCGCTGTGTACGGTGGCGGCCACCGGGCAGACCAGCTCGCACGGCGCATTCTCGCACTGCATGCAGGGAACGGGCTGGTAATACAGCTCCGGATTATCCCAATTGCCTTTGAAATAGCGGTCGACCCGGATCCAGTGCATGTGCCGTCCACGCGCTACTTCCACCTTGCCCACCACCGGAATATTATTTTCCGCCTGGCAGGCCACCATGCAGGCGCTGCAGCCGTTGCAGGCGTTGAGGTCGATGGTCATGCCCCACTTGTAGCCTTCATACCGGAAATCCGGATACAAGGTCATGTACTGTGGGATCGGCTTTTGCTCTTCTTTTTCGTCTACGTACTGCGGTTGCTTTTTGTATTCTTCGAGCGTCGCCACGCGCACCAGGTCGCGGCCTTCCATGGTTTGGGTGTGCTGCGTGGTTCCAAAGGTGTGATGCCCGCCCGCTTTTTGAATGTCCGCGCCATAGCCGCCGCTGGGATCGGTGGACGTGCGCAGCAGATTGGCGTTGAAGCCCACCCCGTTGCCAACATGTCCGGCTCGCGTTCTTCCAAATCCAAGGTGAACCGTTACGCTATCGTTGGCATGTCCCGGCATCACCCACACCGGCGCTGTGACTGAGCGGCCCTGATACTTCAGCTCGACCATGTCTTCGGTGTTGAGCCCGCGCTGCTGCGCCGTCGACGGACTGATCCACACGGCGTTGTCCCAGGTCATCTTGCTCTGCGGCTTGGGCAATTCCTGCAACCAACCGTTGTTGGAGAAGGATCCATCCCAAATCGTAGGATCGGGCCGGAACAGAATTTCAAGGCCCGCGGTCTGCCTGGCTTCAGCCGCGGGCGGAACTTTGGCGGTTACGTTAATACCGGGCAGCGCAGTCTTCGGAACCACACCGTCATGCAGCGCCTTCTTCCAGAATATTTCGAACTGATCCGGAGTCGAGGCGGACTGCCAATTCTCACGGATCAAATCGTGAGCGGTTTTGCCGGACTCACCGGCCAACGTCGCGATTACTTCGTACGCGTTCCTACCGCCATACAGGGGAGCAATCAGAGGCTGCACGAAACTTACGGTTCCATCGAAACCGCGGACGTCGCCCCAGGATTCCAGGTAGTGAGCCTCGGGAACATGCCAGGTGGAGATGGCCGCCGTTTCGTCGTAGTAGATGCCCAGGTACGCACGGATCGCAGCTTTCTTGTAGGCCGCCGCGAAGTCCAGATCCGCGGGCACGCCGTAGACCGGATTGCCGCCGAGGACTAGCAGCGCATCCACCTTGCCTGCTTTCAAATCCGCGACGAGCTCACGCAGCGAATCCTGCTGATCCACCGGATTGCCTTCGATGGAATCCGTATAGCTCACCGTCTTACCGGCATTGCCCAGCGCCTGATTCATGGCATGGGCGAGAGCGTGAACGCGCGGCGATTGACGATCGCCCGCTATCACGACGCAGGCGCCTTGGTGCGCTTGAAGATCGCGCGCGATAGCCGCCGCTTCCTTGAACTTTCCCGCGCCTGCGGCGCCGCCCACGCCAAGCGCCGCCGCCAGTTCAGACGCCCATGTCTCTATCTCACCGCCGCCGACGACGAAGCGATGGTCGGCCATTCCACCTGTTGGCGACGGAGCCGGTTCCACTACGTACATCCGATTCAGAGTTGTTTCGCCGGCGGTCTTCCCTTGCGCTTGCACTTGCGGAGGAAAGTTAACCGGCCCCCTAGCTTCCTCGGCATAACTTGCCGACTGATTGGCGCGCGGCGCGTCCGGCCCGGCCTGGTAGCCTTCCTGTTTGTCTTCTTTGGGCTGGGGCGTGTGCGTTACATTGGTCTGCACTCGCCGCTTGTCAGCGTACTGCCGCGCGTAAAGTAAATTGCCTGGACCGCAAGACAGAAAGTCGGCATCCAGGGACACGATCACGTCCGCTTGATCCAGGTGATAAAGCGTGTTCACCGGCTTGCCGAAGGCGAGCATGGCGCCGCGATAGGCGTTGTGCCGTCCGCAGGATTCGTACTGATGCCACTTGGCGCCCGGCAGTTCTTTCAGAACTCCCTTGATTTGCGCGATGAGCGTGGGCGAGGTCACCGTTTCGGTGAGAATGCGCAGGCCGTCGCCTTTTTTCAGCGCCGCTTTCTCGCGCACGGCGGTCAACGCGGCCTGAAACGCGATCCAACTGCTGATGCGTCCGTTACCGGTTACGGACTGCGCGCGGTCGGGATCGTACATGGTCAGGATCGACGCCTGATGAAAGTAATCCGATGCGCCCAGGCTGCCCGGATGGTCCGGGTTTCCGTCGATCTTAGTCGGCCGGCCCATATGACTGGTCACCAGCAGGCCCGTTCCCACGCCGCCCATTTGCATCGCGGTCGCGTAATAAAGCGGTAGCCCGGGGATGAAGTCTTCCGGCTGCCGTACGTAGGGCACGATCATTTCCGCGGGCTGCTTGGTGCATGCGCTGACGCCGGCGAATGCCAGCGAGGCGGCCATCAGCTTCAGGAAATTGCGGCGGTTGGCCGGACTCTGCCAGTCCGTCGAGCGCTCGGCGAATTCGTCTTCGACGAAGGCTTGAAACTCGGCGGTTTCCGCGAGTTCTTCGAGGCTCTTCCAGTACAGAGGTCCCTGGGCTGACTCCAGCCGAGCCCGAATCTTGCTGAGATCAAGAGCCGGTTTTTCTTTCATCGGTGGCACGTATAGCAATCGGTCAAGCTTTGAATGTGATACTCCTGGACGAGCTTTTTGCCCAACTCTTCCTGGTTGGCTGGCGCCTCATACGCCATGTTGAACACCTGATCGCGCGGACGGACAAACTTTTCGGGATTGCGGTGACATTCCAGGCACCAATTCATGTAGAGCGTGTTCTCTTTGTACATTAGCGGCATCAGGTCGACGCGTCCGTGGCAGGAGGCGCAGCCGATGCCCTTGTTGAGGTGAATACTGTGATTGAAGTATACGAAATCCGGCAGGTCGTGTACGCGCGTCCATTGCAGCGATTCACCGCTACGGAAACTGGCGCGCACCGGTTCCAGGATAGCCGCGTTCGACCAGATTTGCGAGTGGCAGCCCATGCAAATCTCAGTAGCCGGAAGTCCCGCGACAGCGGACTTCTCTACCGACGTGTGGCAGTAGCGGCAATCGATCCCGTCGTCGGTGACGTGATGTTTATGGCTGAAGGGAACGGGTTGTTCTTTGACGACCTTGACATCGGTGATGTAGGAGCCCCGGTCCATGGAGTATGCGAACGCGAGCAGCGCCCCTGCTCCGAGTACGGCGGTAACAAGACTTACCTTAGAAATTGTGTTAGTGCTTCGATGGAAAATCTGAGCCACGTATCGTAGTCCTGTACGACATTCTATGATAGATGATTAATCGCCAAAGTGCAAAAAATATTACCAGACAGGTTTATAAGTAACATAGATTACTATTTTCACAAGACCATAACAATAACCTTAACTTGATCGGCCCCCGGCAGGTCCAGCCGATCGCACCGGACTCGATAGCTCACTCGTTCCTACGATCCGCCCAGGTCTTCCCATTTCCGGATGATTCTCAAGAAGTTCGACAGCGTCTAAGATGCGGACGACCGCTAGTTCCGCGGATTTTTCAGAATCTTCTGCAATGTATTCTTGCAGGTAAAGCAGTGGCGGATCGCCCGGCGAGACCAGAAAATCTTCATGGCGGGGGCTTAGTTCTACCAGGTTTTCCCCATGATTTGAGCCATTTCGAGACCTTCTCGTGTCCAATTCCCTGCCCGGATTCCAGTTCCGCAATGGCGGCGTTAATTTCACCAAGCTGCTACTCTTGGGACTCGACGTACGCGGAAATGGCTTCCGCGGCGAGGAATGATTTTGATCGGCGTGCTCGCTTGGAAAGTTCATCCAGGCGCTTCTTCGTGGATACATCAATCCGTATCGAGAGCGTTTCTGTCGCCACTTGTGTTACCTGTATACATCTTCGCACAAATGACCAAAGCCGTCGATGTTCCCGAGCAGCATTCGCGAATGCAGTCTGTTCGTACGTCATTGCAGGCTGCCGTACATCGACTTCTTCGGCGCGGGCTTCAATTTAATGCGATGTTTGCCGAAGTCAGGGCCGGCATTACGCAAGCGGGTGTGCCCGACATTTCGTGCCGTGCCTGTCCAAGCGTTTCATCGAATCCGAGCATATAATTGTTCGGAACTGACTTAAGCGTCCAGGGGAGGGTAGCCTTTGCCGGGGCCGCTCAGCAGCGAGTTCCGTCCGGATTCATCGTCCATCTGAAGGCCATCTACACGAGCGATAAGTCGGCATCCGGTGGAAGTGTCCAAGCGAGCGCAACCGTCGGTCGCCCATTTGGCAACTGGTGTTGAAGCTACGCGGCGAATCGTTTGCCGACCGCCCTGCGCGCGCGGAGCAAACGGATTCTGACCGCAGTCTCGGTCCAGCCATGTGCCGAGGCGATTTCCTGGACCTTGTAGCCTTCCAGGTAATGACGCTGCAGAACCATGCGATCGTTCTTCTTGCATGTTTTTAGAATGCGTCGAACGTCAATGGCCGCGAGATTCACCTTCGGGGGCGTGGAAAGTTCCGGCAGAGCTTGCAAGAAAGGTTCGCGCCGCATGCAGCTACGGTGGATGTTCAAAGCGATGCTGTTCATCCAGGTAAGGACCATCTTCGCGTCGCGTAGTTGCCCGAGACGCTCCCAGCCTTTCACCCAGGCAGCTTGCGCGGTTTCCTGCGCCGCATCATAGGAGAGTCCGCGTGAAACTAAAAAACGAACCGTCAGATTGTAGCCCTTTTTGTAAGCAATACCGTACTCTTCTCTGGTCATCGTGGCTTCTCCCCCTTAGATCGCCGGAATCGGCTTCGATGAGTCTAAGGGCAGTTTTCGGGCCACGGGTTAATCCTTGTAGGGTGGAGTAGGAGAAGGGTGGCTAAGTTGTGAGTTACATTAAGTTTCAAAAGGTGAGCGCGGGCAGTTAGTGCTAGCAAACCAGGACATTTACTTATCGGCAGGTTCGGCAAGAATTGCTGATCCGGTGCAAAAATTTCAACACCTTGTCCTAACGGGAGCGTCTACTTTCGATCAACGGCGCACCTGTCAGGTTCGTCAATTCAGACCGACGGGATGGACGCTGGCCTTGCGCTCCAGATGCCCCCAACCGACCAAACGGCCGCGTAGCGCGTACATTAACGATTTGGCCAGGACGAAATACATCAGTTGCCGGTAGTACATGCGCTGCACGAACAATAACGCGAGGTCCCAGGGTTTCGCCCGCTCCAGACTGTAGGCCAGCACCGCCGTCAGCAATTCCAGGATGAAAAGACCGAAGTAGTAAAGAAGCACGATGCGCCAGTTGCCGGCGAACAGCGCGATGATCATCGCGATTTCGGCGAAGGGAGAAAGCGCCGCAAGCATCACCTGGAAGATCCAGATGCTCGGGAGCGCAACCCAGCCCAGGAACCCGTAGTTCGGGTTGAAGGTGGCGTCCCGATGCTTCCAGGCCGCTTGCAGGGTGCCGAATGCCCACCGGAAACGTTGCTTGGCCAAGTCGCGCGTGTTCTCCGGAGCTTCAGTGTAGGCCACGGCGTCCTCTTCGTAGCGGGTCGCGTAGCCCAGGCGGCGAATGGCCAGCGTGATGTCGGTATCTTCGGCCAGCGTATCGTCGGTGAATCCACCCACGCGCCCGATCAGGTCCTTGCGCCACGCGCCCACCGCGCCAGGCACCACCGTGATCGCGTTCAGCAAATCCAGCGCCCGGCGGTCCAGATTGAAACCGCAAACGTATTCGATGGACTGGAAGCGCGTAAGCCAACCCTTCCGGTTTCCAACACGCGCATTACCGGAAACCGCGCCTACTTTCTCGTCTCCAAAATGGCGAACCAGCTTCCCGATGGTCCCCTTGCGGAAAATCGTATCGGCATCCAGCGCGACCAGGATGTTGTGGCTGGATTTCCGAATGGCATGGTTCAGCGCCCCGGCCTTCCCGGTGTTAGGTTGCGTGCAGATTTGAACGCGAGGGTCGCCGGTGAATTCGTCCCGCAGCACGGCCAGGGTGCGATCCTTGGACCCGTCGTCCACCACCACAACCTCAATGCCGGCGTAGCCATTGTCGAGAACCGAGCGAACCGTTCTAACGATGACCTTCTCTTCGTTGTAGGCCGCTATCACCACCGAAACCGGCGGCTCATAAGCGGGCATCAAGCGCGCCCTCCGTTTGCTCTTGACCTTCTGCACCACCGCCAGCACGCCGTACACCAATGATCGCAAAAGCGTCAGATATATCGCGATCAGGAACAGCATGCCCGCGGCTTTCTTGAAATTACCCTTGGTGGTGAGCGCATCTCCTTCAATCTGCGCCCAGCGCTGCTCATCGGTCGAGGGCACCGGCATCAGCTCGTCGCGCGTCTTGCCCATCAATTGCTCCAGCGGCACGAATTGATAGCCTTGGGCACGCAACGTATCGATGATCCGCGGCAGGGCTTGTATGGTTGGCGTCCGATCTCCACCGCCGTCGTGCAAGAGAATCAAATGTCCCTGATCCTTCTGGTCCTGCACTTCCTGAAGGATCTTCTCCGCCGTCGTACCCTTTTCCCAATCGCGTGGATCGATACTCTCGGCGACTGTGACGTAGCCCATCGCCTGCGCCCGCGCAATGGGCACGATCTCCGCGGGCGTTTGCGGCGTACTGTCGGCATTGTAAGGCGGCCGAAACAGCTTCGTGCCGTGTCCAATGTCGTGCTCGATCAGCCGCTGCGTTGTGTTCAGCTCCAGCTCCGTGACTCGCTCGGAATCCTCCGCGATGTTGGGATGGCTGTAGGTATGGTTGCCGATGGTGTGTCCTTCGCGATATTCGCGCGCCACCGAAGATGGAAACTGCTCGGCGTTGACACCGATGACGAAGAAAGTCGCCGATACGCCCTTCTGTTTCAGGATATCCAGGATTTGCGGCGTATCCGCGGACGGGCCGTCGTCAAAAGTCAGCGATACCAGTTTCTTTTCGGTTCCCCCGCTCGACTCCACCACATAATAGGACGGGAATTTCCGATATTGCTCAAAGAAATCACCCTCTTTATCCTTCCAGACGTTGCGGCTGCCATCGTGGGGATAATCCGTGATCCGTAAAACCTCGCCGGAGCCATACTGCTGCACCGATTTCTGCGCGGATAGCGGGAAGAGCTGCACCGGATTGAAATCGTCAGCGGGCCAGGTGTGCGAATTGAAAATCGTCCACATTCCCGGGTCTTCGCCGCCCAATCGCCAGAGGGCGACTCCGCGGAATCCATCCACGGAAATATCCTGGACCTGATTGAGCGCGGTCACGGCGTCCAGGAACCAGACTTCGTGCTGATTGCCGCCGCTCCGGTAACGCAGCACCGGATTCTCCATTTCCTGATCCCACGTGACGCTGGCATCCTTGTTCGCTTCGGCGGCGGCGATCACGTCGCCGTAGCTTACTTCCACGCCGCCTTTGCTGGATCCGATGATCCAGTCGTATCCGTAATTACCGAAGCCGATGACGGTTTTCGACGGAGGCACTACCTTGGCCAGCGTTTCAAGTTGGTTGTAGAACCAATTTTCCGAGGCCACCGGTCCGGGAGCGCCGGACTGATAGTGTTCGTCGTAAACCATGGGCACGATGTAGTTGCAGATCTCGCCCAGGCGCTTCAGATCGTAGGCCGAGTCGTCCGTGGGCACGCTTTCCGTCAAAATCAACCCAGCCGGCTTGAGCTTCGCGCTGAGCGCCGACATAAACGCGGTCATCTTCTCGCGATCGCCGTCCTGCAATTGCTCGAAGTCGACATTGACGCCGGCGAACTTGTGCTCGGCCAGATTGCTGTAGATGTTGTCGATCAAATTTGCACGCGCGCCGGCGTTATTCAACACGCGATGCAGGTCGGCGGCCTGCCACCCCTGCTCCGCGCGGTAGTTATTGATTTCGGCGAGGATCGGCAGGTTGGCATCGTGAGCAATGCGGATCACCTGTTCGTCCGAGGTGTCTTCCACGTCGCCATTTCCATTCTTGAGCGACAGCCATTCGGGCAGCAGGTGCGTCAAGCGGGCCAGGTTTTGGCGAAGAGAAACGATACTCGCGGGATCCCAGTTGACGTAGAAGCCGAAGACGATGGGCTGGTCGGCGCGAGGCTTGGCGGCAGTTCTCGGATGGAGCACGGGATTGCCGCCGTTGCGGACATACTTGACGCCCAGTTCTTTGCGGATGTGAAACGGAATGGCCTTGGCGGCCTTTTCCCCGTGCGTGATGATGGGAACTTCACTGAAATTCGCCAGATGTCCAACGGAGGGAAGCCCCAGAGTGGACAGTTGGGGGTTACTGATCAGGCTAAGGATGAACAGGATCAGGAATGCTGTCAACACGATCCCGGCGATTCCAAACGCACGGCGGGACCGGATCCAACGCTTGCCGCTCGGATCGTGAAAAACGAAGCCACTGGCGCTCATACTGTCCCAACTAACCCCTCACTAGTTGGATTCCCAGGCAACCATAATAGATACCGGTCCGGCACTTAAATTCCCTTTATCTTCGCGGCGGCTGGTAAAATCGAAGCCAGCACCTTGAAAACAAGTCAGCAAGTAACTGATAACGCTACCCACGAGGTTCTAAACCAACCACCCGCACTGGTGGATTACAACCTGTTTACCTGCGATCGCGCGCTGATGGAAGCTTTGGAGCGCGAAGGCGCAGTCTGGGCCCGGACCCGCGTCGAGGAATTTGGCCGGCTGCTTGGCTCCGAAGAAGTGATCCGCTGGGGTTTCCAAGCCAACGAATTTCCTCCGATTCTACGCACGCACGACCGGTTTGGACACCGCATCGACGAAGTGGAATTTCATCCCGCCTGGCACGAGTTGATGCGCCTCTCGGTGCAGCACGGCTTGGCGAATCTTCCCTGGGCCGAGCCGAAACCCGGCGCTCATGTAGCGCGCGCGGCGCTCATGTTGTTGGCTTCGCAAAACGAGGCCGGCCATACCTGTCCGGTCTCGATGACGTATTCGTCGATACCCGCTTTGCGCCACCAGCCCGATTTGGCGCGAGAGTGGGAGCCGAGTATCATTTCCACGAAATACGATTCGCGCTGCCGCCCGGCCGGCGAAAAATCGGGTGCGCTGATCGGCATGGCGATGACAGAGAAGCAAGGCGGCTCCGACGTGCGCGCGAATACGACCATTGCCGAACCCGCCGGCCTGGGCGAATACCTCATCACCGGTCACAAGTGGTTTTGCTCCGCGCCGATGTGCGATGCATTTCTTGTTTTGGCCCAAGCGCCCGGCGGCTTGACCTGCTTTCTGCTGCCGCGTTGGACGCCGGACGGCCGGCGCAACGCATTTCACATACAGCGGCTGAAGCAGAAGTTAGGCAATCGGTCGAACGCGTCGAGCGAAGTGGAATTCAACGGGGCGTGGGCGCGGCGCATTGGCGAAGAGGGCCGGGGCGTACCCACCATCATCGAAATGGTGCAGCACACGCGGCTGGATTGCGTGATCGGAACGGCGTCTCTGATGCGCCAAGCTTTGGCGCAGGCCATCCATCATGCGCGTCACCGCCAGACCTTCGGCCGCTTCCTGATCGACCAGCCGCTGATGCAGAACGTCCTGGCGGACCTGGCGCTGGAATCGGAAGCAGCCACGGTGTTGATGATGCGCCTGGCGCGCGCCTTCGATTCACGCGAGACCGACGCCGGCGAACGCGGATTTGCGCGGCTGGCGACGGCTGTAGCGAAGTATTGGGTTTGCAAGAGAGGTCCGGGGCAAGTGAACGAGGCGTTGGAATGCCTGGGCGGTAACGGTTTTGTCGAAGAGTCCATTCTGCCGCGGCTGTATCGCGAAGCTCCGCTCAATTCCATCTGGGAAGGGTCGGGCAACGTGATATGTCTCGATATTCTCCGCGCCATGAGCAAGGAACCGGACGCGATATCGAGCGTTGTAGACGAAATTCGATTGGCGCGCGGCGTCGATGCGAGGTTCGACGCATTCGTGAATCAATTGGAAAACGACTTGTCGGCGCCACCGCAAGAAGTGGCGGCGCGAAGAATCGCGGAACGCCTGGCGCTGGGTCTCGAAGCGTCATTGCTGATCCGTCACAGCATCGCAGCGGTGGCCGACGCGTTCTGCGCCTCGCGGCTAGCCAACGATGGCGGCCGCGCGTTCGGAACCCTTCCAAAGAATACAGATTTCCGCGCGATCGTTGAACGCGCTTTCTGAGCGGTCACGGCGCTTCACGATCGTCCGTTAAACGTTGACGGCTTGCACGGCCTACCAGTTTTCCGCGGATGGCGCCACGGGAGTAAAAATAATGTCCAGACGAACTCGCGCCAGCCCCTGCCTGATCATGTCGATGACTTCGGCGGCGGCGCGCGAAAGATCGATGATCCGTCCGCCGGCGAACGGACCGCGGTCGATGATTCGCACGTCAACCGATTTGTCATTGGCGAGATTCGTGACGCGCACCCAGGTTCCGAAAGGAAGCGTTCGATGAGCCGCGGTAAATTTCTCCATGTCGTAGATCTCGCCGTTCGCGGCGGCGCGCCCGTGATAGGGACGGCCGTACCAACTGGCCAATCCCGTTTCGCCGGAACGTAATGAAGGAACCGATGGAAGCCCGCGCGCTACACGATGCTTCTTCCCGCAAGCGGAAAGCAGCAGGCTGGCGGGAACCAGAACCAGCACGCATGTTAAGAGGCGCGCGCGATGCGACATCAGGCCCGATCGTAACGTGTTCGTGGATCGCGGGGCAAGAACAAAAGTGCGTCTTTGTGTCGTTCGGAAGCCAGGAACAATTGATTGAAGAAATGGTTTTACCAGTTTTTAGGGGCCCGAGCCTTCCGCCGTCCGGGCACGATGCGCATTTTTTTCTTGACTTTCAGTCCAAAGAACCTTATATATGAATCACACTGCGGTCTCACGATCGCAAATCTGATGTTAGGGAGAATCACTCAATGAAGAACGCAACGAAGAAAGCTGCAAAGCCAGCGAAGAAAAAAGCGCCCGCAAAGAAGAAGAAGTAAGCAGGCGCCCTGCTAAGGGCTTGCAGTTGAATTAGGGTTCATGCAAACGGCCCCGAGCGATCGGGGCCATTTTTATTTTTGGCCTCCTCCACTGCGGTAACATTCTCACATGCACCGCCGCAGATTCATTCAAACCGCCGCCAGCATTGCCGCCGCGATGACGGTCCGCGCCGAGGAGACCTCCGTGATTCCAGTTCGTCTAGGCTTCGATACGTATTCCATCCGCGCTTTCAAGTGGAAGGCGATACAGTTGCTCGACTACGCGGCAGGCTTGAAACTCGACACGATTCAATTCTCTAGCCTGGGAGATTACGCCAGCCTGGACACGGCATATCTGGCAAGCGTGAAGGATCACGCCGCGAAACTCGGCATCGTGGTCGACGGCGGAATGGGTTGCGTCTGCCCGCTCTCGACGAGTTGGAATCCCAAGGACGGCGATCCCAGGGAAAATATTTTGCGCGGGCTGCGAGTGGCCAAGGCGGTGGGCGCCACGTCCATGCGGTGCTACCAGGGGAAGAAAGAGGATCGGCGCGGGAAGTTGCCGCTCGAAGCTCTCATGGAGAGCACCATCAAGTTGTTCCGCTCGGTAAGATCGGAGGCGCTGGATCTGGGAGTGCGGATCGCTCTCGAGAATCATGCCGGCGATATGCAGGCCCATGAAGTCCGGGCCATCATCGAAGAAAGCGGCAAGGATTTTACCGGATCGTGTCTGGATACCGGCAATCCGATGTGGGTCATGGAGGATCCGCTGGTAACGCTGGAAGTGCTGGCGCCTTACGTGGTGACAACCCATGTCCGCGATTCCGTTGTCTATGAACATGCGCGCGGCGCGGCGGCGCAATGGGTGGCCTTGGGCGATGGCACCATCGACTTGCGCAAATTCGTCGAACGCTTTCGGGTGCTGTGCCCCAAGGCCAACATGCAGCTCGAAATCATTACGGGGCGGCCCGCGGACGTGCTGCCATACTTCGAGCCGGATTTCTGGCAGGGGTTTCCAAAAGCGAAGGCATCCGAATTCGCGCGCTTCGTCGCGCTGGCGAAGGCCGGCCATCCATTCGGCGGATTCATGGTGGTGGAAGACGGCGTCAAGGAGCCTTTGCCGGAATTCAAAGCCGCACTGCGCGAACAACAACGCGTGGACCTGGAGCGGAGCTTCGAGTATGCGAAGAAAACGCTGAACGTGGGCGTCCGCTGGCGCAGTTAATTGGTGAAAGAGGTGACAGGCACCTCTTTCACTTGTTCAACGCCGCCCTGATTTCTTCCAGCGTCATTCTGCCGGGATGGTACAGCCGTACGATGCCCTGCCGATCGATCAACACCAGCGTCGGCGTGGTGCTGGCCCCATAGTTCTTGAAGTTCTCGTCGCTGATGGGCGCCGGAACATGCAGCAGGTCGCCGTAGAACTTGTGGCGAATTTCGTCGATGTACTTCAGCTCTTCGGCCGGGCCGGCCTCTTCACCGCGAGCCACGTAGCCGTACCGTTGCGTGGGCGCGACCACCGCCAGCCGCTTGTTGGCGTACTCCTTTTCGATCTGCGCCAGGATGGGGCCTTCCTCCTTGCAATCGCCGCACCAGTGCGCCCAGAAGAATAACAGCACCGGCTGGCCCTTGAGCGACGTCAGAGGCACAGGCTTGCCTCCCAGGTATTCCCGCTCATCGAGAGCAGGCGCGGCCTTTCCCTCCAGGTTCAGCAGATTGATATTTTTCTGGATACGCGCGCGAATGGAAGTGCCACGATATGCCGCCAACTGCTTACGGAGAAATGCAACGGCCCCGCTACGATCGCCACGCTCGTTCAACACCTGGCCCTGAACTTCAATCGCCGCGCCCAGCGCCAGCGGCAAATGAACTTCGGCATCCAGCGGACGATTCTTCAACTGCTCCAACGCCAGCCGCTGCGTCTCCACGGCGTATGCCTGAGCCTTGTCGAGTTGCTTAGCCGCGAGGGAACCGCGCCCCAGCCAGGACAGCGCTTCCAGCATTTCCGGCGTCACGCCATGCTCGGTCCGGTACTTCTGCAACATGGCATCGGCCAGGGTGAAATTATTGTGATCGATCAAGGCGCGAACATCGGCGACGATGTTGGCCCAAGCCGCTACCGCGATCAAACCGGCCGGAATCAATTTCGACAGCATCTACATTGAGGATAACAAGCGGCCGCCATCCACGACGATGGTCTGCCCGGTGAGGTACGATGCGGCGTCCGAAGCCAGCAGCAGGGCTACGCCGGCGATCTCCGGCGGCTGACCCAGATGCCGAATGGGTTGATGCGATATCGACTGTTCGAGACGGCTTTCGTCCTTCCAATAATATTCGCTCAGCACCGTTTGAATCAGTCCAGGGGCGATCGCGTTTACACGCACGCCCTTGGGGCCAAGCTCCACGGCATACGATTGGGTCATCATGATCATGGCCGCTTTGGTCATGCTGTACAGCAGTCCATGGAATTGCGGACGAAGGCCGGCGATGGACGCGATATTGATGATCGACCCGGAGCCGCGCTCACACATCCCCGGCGCAACCAGCCTGATCAGGCGGTACATACTCTTCAGGTTGACCTCCACCATTTTGTCGAACTGGCCGTCGTCCATCTCAATGGCCGGCCCTTGCGCGATGTTGGTGGCGGCGTTGTTCACCAGTATGTCGATTTTGCCGTGATCGCGCGTCGTCGTGTCCACCAGCCGTTGCAGCTCCTCCAGCTTTCCCACGTGACAAGCCAGGGGAACGATTTTGCCAGGCAGGCCCTGGAGTTCAGCGGCAACTTCATCGAGCGTGTTCTGTTTGCGGCCGCAGATAACCACCGTCGCCCCTTCACGCGCGAAAACTTCCGCCATCGCTTTTCCGATTCCGCGGCTCGCGCCGGTAACGATCGCTACTTTGTTTTTTAGTTGGCTCATAAATTGAGTTGCTCCGCCAGGCGGACGATGCCCGCCGGCTCCAGATTCGCTGAGATCTTGTAGTTTACTCTTCCCGGGTGCGCTTTTACAATCTGTTCGATTGTTTCGGCCCGGATGCTCAGCATCGAGTTGAACGATTGCGCGACATCGGCTAGCTGCGTCAGCCCTTCCGAACCCGCCCCCAACTTAGGCGCGATGAATTGTACCGGTTGTCCGCGAGTTTTAAAGAACGCGAGGAAAAGGGAAAGCTCGCCGGTAGTGGTTGGCGTTGGCGAGTTGGCGAAGGATATCTCAAAATCGAACCGCCGTCTCTGGCTTTGAATCGCGTCGTAGGCCGCTGCGAGAGCTTCGGTCCCGCGGGTTGCGTCAATATTGTATTTGCTATGACCGCTGTCGATTGCATCGCCCGGCATTGCATCGACCGACGCCGTGTATCCTTCGCGCCAGCCCGATATCACCGCGCACCACATGGCCGTCTCGCTTTCCGCCGAGCACACCGAAGCTAGATTTGTGCCAGTAGATTTGAGAATTGTCCGGAACGCCTCAAAGGCGCCTAAAGAAGCATTCACTTCGATGGCCGATGCGGTTCCCTGCGGACGAGGCGCAAAGGCTGTATCCATCCGGTCCACGAACGTCCGCACATTTACGCAATCCGACGGTGCAAACGGAATCGCGTTGATCACGATTTCATCGCCGGAGGTGGTCCGCATACGTCCAATCAAGAGCGCGTTGGGAAACAATCCGCTGGAAGGCGAGGACGCGAGCGCGATTCGAAGCAGCATCGTACTGCCCGCCTCTGGAGGCGTTCCCACCGCAACGTAGTACACGGAGGGATGAATCGGATCTTTCTGCAACGATCCCGCGAGGACGGTGAAGCTCGATAGGTGAAGGCTCTTAACGCGCGCGGCAAAGCGGCTTCGCACATCGCCGGTGAGGACGCGGCCTTCCACCTGTTGCAACAGCAGCTCCGCCACGGCGCCCGCCTCGCTTGCCCGCACCATCACAGCTTCAATTGTTTCAAGTACGCGCGAAACTCGCCGCCCAGATCGTAACGGCGCAACGCAAACTCAACCGTAGCCTTCAGAAAGCCGAGTTTATCGCCGGCGTCGTAGCGCGTTCCCTCAAACCGGTATCCGTAAATCGGCCGATTCTTGAGCAGGTGTTTCAACGCGTCGGTAAGCTGAATTTCCCCGCCGCTGCCGGGTTCAATGGCTTCGATGGACGCGAAAACGTCGGGCGTCAATACGTAGCGGCCGATGATCGCCAGGTTCGACGGAGCGTCCGATGGCTTAGGCTTCTCCACCATATTCCGGATGCGGAATAACCGATCCTTACCGGAGTTGTGCGACACCGGTTCGGCATCGACGGCGCCGTAAGACGAGATCGCGTCGCCGGGCACTTCCATCAGTGCCACCACCGACGCGCCATAAAATTCGTAGACGTCGAGCAACTGCCGTATGGCGGGAATTTCGGAATCGATCACATCGTCGGAGAGAACTACGGCGAAGGGTTCGTTGCCCACCAGCTCCTTCACGCGCAAAACAGCGTGCCCCAGCCCCAGTGCTTCTTTCTGGCGAACGTAGGCGACATTGATCATATCGGAGACGTTGCGGACAATCGCCAGCAGATCTTTCTTGCCCTTGGCTTCGAGAGTTTGTTCCAGCTCAAAACTTACGTCGAAGTGATCCTCTATCGCCGTTTTGCCTCGTCCGGTTACGATGATGATGTTCTGAATTCCGGAATGGATGGCTTCCTCGACGCCGTACTGAATCAGGGGCTTGTCCACCAGCGGCAGCATTTCCTTGGGCATGGCTTTGGTCGCTGGAAGAAATCTAGTACCGAGTCCGGCTGCGGGAAAAACGGCCTTGTGAACTTTAGGGATCATCACCACCATTGTCTAATAGATCCGGTTCGGCCCCGATGAGACCGTGAGTCAGGACAACCCACTAAGGAGCGTCAGAGGTGCCATGAGCGGGTTCGAGTCCAACAAGCTTGATTAAACGCTTGTGGCAAACACTCCCTTACGGTCGCGGTTCTGACGGACCGATGACTACCAAACAGCCCTGGATTTCCCCACTCCGGCCGGCAAATCAGGCATTTCGACGGTCAGTTGCGCGACAATAACGGCAGTCACGCTATAATTAGATTTATCCCACTGCGCGGGCCGCACTTCGCGGCAATTTGGAGAGGTGGAATGGCTTACGTAATTGCAGAACCTTGTATCGGCACTAAGGACGCGGCGTGCATCGACGCCTGCCCGGTGGATTGCATCCATCCTAAAAAGGACGAACCCAATTTCGCCGAGCTCAACATGATTTACATCGATCCGGTGGAGTGCATCGATTGCGGCGCTTGCGTTCCGGTCTGCCCCGTATCGGCTATCTTCGCGCTGGACGACCTTCCCGAAAAATGGTCCAGCTTCGCTCAGACCAACGCCGAATATTTTGGCCGGTAGGCCGCCGAACTCGTATCCGTCTCCCAGACGCAAACTTCCGATATCCGCACCGGTACGCCGGGCTTCACTCCTTCGCTTACGCGATCGTAAAAATACTTGGCGAGGTTTTCCGCGGACGGGTTGATCTTGTCAAACGGAGGCAGATCGTTGATGAATTTGTGATCCAGGTACGCGATCGCTCCATCGATCGAACTTTTCAATTCCAGAAAGTCCACCAGCAGGCCGGTGGCATCGAGTTGCTCGCCTTCCACCGTCACGCGAACTCGAAAGTTATGGCCGTGGACATCCTCGCAACCGCCTTTGTAGTTGCGCAAGGCGTGACCCGCCGCGAATGTCTGTTCTACGGAAACTTCAAACATCGAAAAATTTCTCCACGTCTCCCAGTTGCGTGGTGAAGCCATAGTCCGGCAGGCTGTCGAAGAATACCTGGCCGTAGCGCTGCTTCGTAATTCGATTATCCAGCATCACCAGCACGCCGCGGTCGCTCTTGCTGCGAATCAAACGCCCGAATCCCTGCTTCAAGGCCAGCGCCGCTTGGGGAATCTGATAATCGTAGAAGGCGTTGCCGCCGTCTTCTTTGATGCGTTCGATCCTGGCTTCCACCACTGGATCGCTGGGAACCGCGAATGGCAGTTTGTCAATAATGACGCAGCTCAACTGATCGCCCTGGACGTCGACGCCCTGCCAGAATGAGGACGTCGCGAAAAGGACGCAATTGGGCGTGCGGCGAAATTCGTCCAACAACGCGTTGCGCGGACCGGTGCCTTGCAATAACGTCGGGTAATCCACTTCGAGCGAAACGCGATCGTAGACCATTCGCATCTGCTGGTAACTGGTGAACAGCACAAACGCACGGCCGCGGCTATGCCTCAAGATGAGTGTAACTTCTTCGGCCGCGGCCTTCACAAAAGCGGGACTGCGCGGATCTGGCAGATGCTGCGGAACATAAAGCAGCGCTTGTTTTTGATACTCGAAATGACTGGGAACCACCAGCGAGCGGGTACTAAATATTCCGAGCCGCTTCTCAGTAAACTCAAACGTCCCACCCACTGCCAGCGTCGCGGATGTCAGTATAACGGTGTCGAGCTCGTCGAACAGTTTTGCGGCCAACACGCTCGCCACATCAATGGGAGTGGCCTGCAGAAAGCAACCTCTTCCGCGGCGTTCAATCCAGTAAACAAACGCCCGATTATCACCCCGGCTCCAGAAGGAAAGTTGAGTCTTGAGCTCGGCCGCGCGCCGTTGCAGAGGAATTACCTCCTCGGGAGCATTCTTGACAAGCTGCAACGAAGTCAAAAGCAATTCCAGCGCAAGCTGCACGCCCTGGTATTCATCCTCATGCCGCTCGAAAAATGCAGTGTGCCCCTTGAAGCTGATGCGGCCTTCGGTTTCTCCAAACAGGGCAAAGAATCGCGCGGCGTGCTCATCCAGAGTCATCAGCGTACGGTCCAGTTCCCCGGACCCGAATTGTTTCACTCTCGAAACCGCCGCGACGTCGCGAGCCAGCTCCTGAAACTGATAGTTGCTTACTCCGGCGCCGAAGTATTTGCCCGCGACATCCTCGATCTCGTGCGCCTCATCGAAAATCACCGCCGCATATTCGGGAATGATTCCGCCGAAGTCCTCGTCTTTGACCGCGAGATCGGCGAAGAACAGATGGTGGTTCACGATGATAATGTCGCTGGCGTGCGCCCGCTGGTGCATCTGCGTGAGAAAGCAGCGCTCGAACTGCTGGCACTTCTGGCCGGTACACAGTTCGCGCCGCGCATCCACCTTATGCCACGTCGAACTAGATTCCGGCAGGGTCTTGATCTCCGCTCGATCGCCCGTGCCGGTGGTCTTTTCCCACTCGCGAATAATCTGAAAATCGGCGATCTCTTCCAGCCCGGCGAGGATCGGCTCGCGCTCGGCATCGTAGATCTTTTGGCGGCACGCGAAATTATTGCGGCCCTTCATATAGCAGACCTGGAGCGGCCGGTCGAAATGTTTTTGCAGGAACGGAATGTCCTTGTAAAACAGTTGCTCTTGCAGATTCTTGGTGCCCGTGGAGACCACCACCCGCTTACCGGAAAGGATGGCGGGCACCAGGTACGCCAAAGTCTTGCCTGTCCCGGTGCCCGCATCCACCAGCAAATGCTTCTTGTCCGCCAGGGCGGACTCGACTGCTTCCGCCATCTCGAGCTGCCCCGCCCGGAATTCAAATCGAGGGTGCCATTTTGACAAAAGGCCGTTCCGCGAGAAAAATTGACGCACGTTGGGCGTCTTGGTAGCGGAGGACATCTTCTCTTATTCTAGTGTGAGTGAACGTCTGCGCTCGGATTCTACTCTGCTTGTACGCTTGTTCGGCGGCCGCGCAGGTGCATGTCGCGGTCATCGCCCATCGCGGCGAGCATCTCCACCACCCGGAAAACACGCTTCCGGCATATCAAGCGGCCATTGATGCCGGCGCCGATTTCATCGAAGTTGACGTGCGTACGACTTCGGACGGCGAGTTGGTGATGATGCACGATGCCACCGTGGATTCCCAAACCAATGGCAAAGGCCCCGTGAAAGAGATGACATTCCGGCAGATCAGAACTCTCGATGTCCACGGCGGAACAGTGCCCACTTTCGATGAAGTCCTTGAACTCGCTCACGGCAAGATCGGCATTTACGTAGACAGTAAACAGGTATCGGCGGCCGATATGATCGCGGCGGTCGAACGCCATGGCATGCAAGACCGGATCGTCGTCTATGGCGGCTACCAGTATCTGAAAGACGTGTATCGCCTGCGTCCCAGGATCAAGATCATGCCGGAGTCCGTGAGCGCCGCCTTTTGCAGGAAGCTAATCGATGAATTTCATCCCAAAGTAATTGCGTTCGGTGCGGGTGATTTCAAAGATGAAATTATCGCGCTTGCAAAAGATGCGAAGGCCGATATTTACGTCGACCGATTCGGTGACGCCGATACTCCAGCGCTCTGGCAAGACGCCATCGATCGTGGAGCCACGGGCATTCAGACTAATAAACCAGCCGAACTGGTTGCATACTTGCGCTCTCGCGGTTCCCACCAGTAGTTGTGGGGCAGGATGGCATCCTGCCGCCGATTGTAAGTAATTCGGGATCCATCACCAAGCGGATTACCAAGCCGCGGCAGGATGGCATCCTGCCACTTCCTACTGCCAGCCTCCGCCGAGAACCTTGTAGAGCTGCACCACGCTGACCAGTTCGTTCAATCGGATCTGCGATAGAGCCAGCTCCGCCTGAAACAGATCCCGATCGGAATCGAGAGCGTTCAGCAGCGTATCGACGCCGCCTCGATAGCGCACGTACGCCAGCCTGGTCCGGTCTTGCAACGCGGCCACCAATAACTCCTGCTGCACGCGGCTCTCCCGCACTCGTTGGTGGGCGACTAGTGCGTTTGAAACTTCAGTGAAAGCCGTCTGAATCGTTTTCTCATACTGAATCAGCGCGTGTTCCCGCAGAGCTTCCTGCAGCCTCACGTTGGATTTGATCCGGCCGGCGGTAAAGATTGGTTGGGTCACCTGTGGCGTGAAGTTCCATATTGCGCTCGGTCCGCTGAACAAACTGGAAAGTTGATTGCCTTGCCCGCCGAGGAATCCGGTCAAGCTTATTTGCGGAAAATAGGCTGCCTTCGCGACGCCAATTTCCGCGTTGGCGGCGATCAAGTTTTGCTCCGCCGCGCGGATGTCCGGCCGCCGGTCTAATAGGCTGGACGGCAACCCGGGGGGCACTTCCGGCGGCATCTCCTGCTCGGTAAGGCTCAGGCCGCGAATCACCTCGCCGGGATTCTTTCCTAACAGCAGACTGATCTGGTTCTCGGTCTGCTCCACCTGTTGCTGGAGTGCCGGGATGGTTTCGGCGGCGGTGTACACCAACTGCTCAGACTGGCGAAGATCCAGAAGTGTCGCGACACCTCCGGTCTGGCGATTCTTCACCAGCGTTAGCGAAGACTGTCGCGTCGCCAGCGTACGACGCGAAATCTCCAATTGATAGTCCAATTCGCGCAGACTGAAGTAGGCCGTCGCCACATCGCCTACGAGCGTGGAAACCACCGCCTTACGATTTTCTTCCGCGGATAGAAGATTCGCGCGCGCCGCTTCCGTGGCTCGGCGCAAACGGCCCCATAGATCCAGCTCGAACGAGAGTAAGTTCAGAGTCGCTCCGCCGAATGTCCGTTCCTGCGTACGCACAAACGATGCGGGCAAGGGCGTCGATCCGTTCCGGGAAATACGAGTCGTGGAAATGTCCGCGCCCGCATCCACAGTTGGGAACTGATTGGATCGCGTGATCCCAAGACTGGCGCGGGCCGCCTCTACGCGGGCAACCGCATCGCGCAGGTCGTAATTTTGCGCCAGCGCCGTTCGCTCCAGCTCCTGCAGTCTTTCATCTTTGAAAACCTGCCACCATTTGAGATCGGCCATCGACGCCGCGTCACTCGCGGGCAGCGCGGTGGGCGAGCGAAAAGTAGCCGGCGTCTGGATTACAGGTTTGTGGTAGTTTGGGCCCACTGCACAGCCGGTGAGCAAGCCCGCAAGCAAAGCCGCAACGAAAGATAATTTATTCATAGGTCAATCCCCCGCCGCCGGTGCGGGATTCCGCGGCAAGACGGCACGCACACGTTCCTTACCGGCCCCGGAAACCTTCTCCACCACATAGAAGATCGCCGGAATGAAAAAGATCCCGATTATGCTGGCGGCCAGCATGCCTCCAATAACCGTTGTGCCCATGATCTGGCGTGCCACCGATCCGGCACCAGTGGCCGTCCATAACGGCAAGCAACCCAGAATAAATGCGAACGACGTCATCAGAATGGGCCGCAAACGGAGCCTTGCTCCCTCCAACGCGGCCTCCACCAGATCCTTTCCCTTCTCGAATTCGTCCTTGGCGAACTCGACAATCAGGATGGCGTTTTTAGCGGCCAGTCCGATCAGCATCACCAGACCAATCTGCGAGTACACATCGCCTTCGATCTGCACCATGTAGGACGGGTAGAAAAAGCCCAGCACAACGCGGCGCAACCAAAGGACGACGAAGGCGCCAAAGACCGCTACCGGCGTGCTGAGCAGGACACTGAATGGCAGCGACCAACTCTCATAAAGGGCCGCCAGAATCAGAAAAACGAACAGCAGCGAGAATCCGAAAATTACCGCCGGCGGCACCCCTTCCTGCGCCTTCTTTTCCTGGAACGAAATGCCGCCATAGTCGTAACCCATCTCGCGCGGCATGGTCTGATCGAATACTTCTTCCAGCGCTTTCATGGCCTGTGTCGAACTGTAGCCGGCGGCTGCGGCGCCGTTTAGCTGCGCTGCACGATACATGTTGAAGCGCATGGTGAACTCCGGACCGGCGCGCGATTCGAATTTCGTCAACGCGGAAAGCGGAACCATTTCGCCCGCGCTATTGCGCACATAGAATTGCCCGACATTTTCCGCCCTGGTGCGATAGTCGCCTTCCGCCTCGATATACACCTGCCACTGGCGGCCGAAGCGATTGAAGTAATTCACGAAGAGCCCGCCCATGAAGGCCTGAATGGTTTTGTAGACGTCACTGATGGGCACGCCCTGCTTGAGCACTTTGTCTTCGTCGACATCCACGAATTGCTGGGGCACGCTCGGTAGAAAGGTCGTGCTCAAACCGGCGATCTCTTTACGTTTGCGCGCAGCCGCCAGGAATGTGTTCAGGTTACTGGAGAGGAATTGGATATCCTTGCCGGCGCGGTCCTCCAGAACGAACGTGAATCCACCCGAGGTTCCCACGCCGGGAATGGCCGGTGGAGAAAAGTCAAAAGCGATGCCCTCCGGGAGCTGGCTGAGTTGCCGGTTCACGCGCTGCTTAATTTCCTGGAACTGTTCCTCCTTGGACTTTCTATCGTTCCACTCCTTCAGAGTCACGAAGAAGAACGCGTTGTAGCTGGTCCGCACCAGGCTGAGCAAGCTGAATCCTACGACGCTGGTGGCGGACTGGACACCAGGAGTCTTTTCAAGAATACTTTCGACTTTTCTGGCCACCTCGTCGGTCCGCTGCAGGGAAGAGGCATTAGGAAGTTGGAGATTGACGTAGAAATATCCTTGATCCTCATCCGGCAGAAAGCTCGAAGGCAGTCTGTTGCTGAAAAATGCGGCCGCCGCGCCAAAGACCACGAGCATGGCCAGTGCGACGGCGCTCTTGCGGAGGAGCGTCGCCGACAACCGGATGTAACCTTCGGTGGCGCGTCCAAAGACGCGATTGAACCAATCGAAAAACCCTCGCAACAGGCCGTGGCTCTCCGTCTTGGGTTTGAGCATCAGCGCGGCCAGAGCGGGGCTGAGCGAGAGCGCGTTGAACGCCGAAAGAATTACCGAGATAGCGATGGTGACGGCGAATTGTTGATAGAGCCGGCCGGTGATGCCAGGGATAAAAGCTGTCGGAATAAATACGGCGGAGAGAACCAGCGCGATGCCGATGACCGGGCCGGAGATCTCCTCCATCGCCTTTAAGGCCGCGGCCTTCGGAGCTAAGCCGTCTTCGATATGACGTTCCACGGCCTCTACCACGACAATGGCGTCGTCCACCACCAAGCCGATCGCGAGCACCAGACCGAACAGAGAAAGCGTGTTGATGGAGAATCCGAATAACGGGAAGAAAACGAAAGTGCCGACCAGCGAAACGGGCACTGCCAACAATGGAATCAGCGTCGCGCGCCAGCCCTGCAAAAAGATGTAGACCACGATGATCACGAGCAAAATTGCAATCGCCAGCGTTACAATGATCTCCCTGATTCCTTCCGTGACGGCCCTGGTGGTGTCAAGAGAAATGGCATAGTCCATGTCCTGCGGAAAGCGCTTCTTCGCTTCAGCCATCATCTTGTTTACGGCTTCGGCTGCTTGAACGGCGTTGGAGCCGGGCAACTGATACACCGCGACCACGGCGCTGGGCTTGCTGTTAAACCTGCCGATCACCGTGTAATCCTGGGATCCCAGTTCGACACGCGCCACATCCTTTACCCGCACGATCCCGCCGTCGGGTGTTTCACGAACTACTATCTGTTCGAACTCTTCCGGCGACGTGCGGCGGCCCCGTGCCCGGACTGAATACGTGAACTCCTGACCCTTGGGAGCCGGTTCGCTGCCAACCTGCCCGGCGGGATTCACTGTGTTCTGCGTCTGGATAGCGGTGACGATCTCAGGTACTGTGATGCCGAGTTTGGCTAATTGATCGGGCTTGACCCAGAGCCGCATCGCGTATTGGCCGGCGCCGAAAACTTGAACGCTGCCAATGCCCGGCACGCGGGTAAGCTGATCGTTGAGATTGATGTAGGTGTAGTTGGCCAGGAAGCGGGCGTCGTAAGTGCCCTTGGGCGAATTCAAGCTGATCAGCATCAGTGGCGCGGTGAGCGTTTTCGTCACATTGAGCCCCAGCGCATTGACCTCGGCTGGAAGTTGCGATGCAGCCAGGGTGGAGCGGCTTTGCGCCAGGATGAGATCGATATTGGGGTCCGTTTTCACGTCGAAATCCACAATCAATCGCATGTCGCCCTTGGCCGTGGCATTTAACGAATACATGTAATTCATGTTGTCCACGCCGCTCATCTGCTGTTCAATGGGAGTGGCAACCGATTGCTCGACGGTCTGGGCGTCCGCCCCCGTGTATACCGCGGTGACTTGGACTTCCGGCGGAGCGATGGAAGGAAACAGGGCGACAGGCAGGCCCGCGATGGTAACGGCGCCCACAATCACCATCAGGATGGCGATCACCATCGCCACGATGGGGCGGTTAATAAAAAACTTGGACATCGAATTTACGTCCCCGCCGTTTCTGCGTGCGCGTACGGTTTCGGATTCACCGGCATGCCGGGACGCACCTTCTGCACTCCCTCGGCAACCACGCGTTCACCGGGGTGGAGGCCCTCGTCGATAATCCACTTGGAGCCGACACGCTCCGCGGTTTTCACGGTCCGAATGTTAATTTTGTTTTCGCCATCGACGACCGCAACCTGATAGGCGCCCTGCAACTCGGTTACGGCGCGTTGGGGGATCAGGAGAGCCCCCTCCCTGGTTCTGATGGAAGTGCGGACGCGGCCATACTGTCCGGGGCGCAGCAGATTTCCAGGGTTCGGAAAGAGACCCGCGATGCGAATGGCGCCGGTGCCTTGGTTCACCTGACGATCCGCGAAGTAGAAGCTACCCTGGTGTGGATAGATCGTCCCATCGGCCAATATCAGATCGAGCCGCAACTGCTTCCGCTCCGCGTCCACGCTCGCCGGAGTGGAGTAGCGCCGGTGAAAGTCCAGATACTCCCGCTCACTTACGGTGAAGTTGGCCTTGACGGGATCGACCGTTGACACTGTCGTCACAGGTCCGCCGGCAGGGCTGACGAGAGCACCCACTTGTTGCAGGGCTATACCCGCGATGCCATCGATGGGGGACGTAAGCCGAGTGAAGCCGAGGTTGAGTTGCGCTGTTGACACTGCCGCAGTCACCGCTTGCACCGTAGCTTTGGCGGCTTGAATCTGAGCCCGGGCCGTTTCCACTTGAGCCTTCGCCGACTGCACCTGCGCCTTCGCCGCGACATTGTTCTGCGTGGCATTGTCCATATCCTGCTGGGTAATGGCTTGCTGTTTGGCGAGCGGCAGATACCGGTCCACATCGAGTTGAGTTCGGACTTGATTCGCTTCGGCGACGGCGACCTGTGCCTCCGTCTGAGTGAGTTGCGCCTGGGCCTGCGCCACTTGCCCGGCCGCCTGCGCAAGCTGCCCTCGAACCTGTTCGAGCACCGCCTCCAGGGGCTTTGGATCGATTTCGAAAAGAACCTGGCCCTTCGTCACGAAGGAACCTTCCACGTAATTCTGCTTCAGCAGGTAGCCCGAAACTTGCGCTTTGATGTCGGCATTTACCATCCCGTCCAGCGTGCCGATCCATTCGCTATAGATTGGAACGTCTTTCTGCTCGACCGAGATGACCTCAACGTCCGGCGCTATCGTTCCCGCGGCCTGGGTGCGTTTCGAGCATCCAGCGGAAATAAGAAGCGTGGTCACGGCCGCGCCAATAGTTGCCCAGGTAACAATTCTATGTTTCAAAATCCATCTCCCTTGTGCGGCGGCACTTTTCATTGATGCACCTCGCCGGTGTTTGGTCTCAGCAGCGAGTATGAAGACCTTGGTGAGACAGGCCGCGAAGCCATGCCCATCTCCTTTTCCCTCAGAGCGTGAGGATCAATTGCGAGTGGTGCGAGAATTCTCTGGGACCGGCGGGCCGGTTCGCGGGAATTTGATCGCCGCGAGAATGCCAAGCACAAAGAAGAGCACCAGAACGACGAGCTGCGTTATCTGGAATGGCGGATCGGATTGCGTCGGAGCTAACGCCTTGAGCGACGGCACTTTCAGGAAAAGTTGCGCGATCAAGACGAATACGTTCAGATAGAGTGCAATCACCGCGGCGATCGCGTAAGTCCTGCGCCAAACACGGTAGTGCGCACTTATCGCGAGCGCCAAAACGATCAGCGACACAATGCCGACTGCATGCGACGGCAAAAAGTGATCAACGGGAAAGAAGAACCCCGTCACGCTAGTGGCCGTGGTGGTCGCCAGAAACACCTTGGTCCAGACGCCGAGCCTTTTCGCGGAGAGCATCCCGAACAAAACGACGAAGCCTGACACGTTCCGATCAAGCTCAAAACGACATGCACGAGAGTGAGCAAACTTAAGATCATGGTGCCTCCTCTTTTCGGCCTGTCTTGTTATTTCACCACTGTTGCTTCTCGGGCGCTTGAGCCGGGGGCGCCACCCTTGTCGCGACTTGCTCCCATTGTCGATATGGCTTACTTTAGGGTTGTGACCGCGGAACAAAAAAGCCGACTGGACGAGGCACTCTGGGTGAACCCCCAACGCATGAGCGATATGCCTTGCTTCCGCGGCCCCCCGTTCCCGTCCAGAGCCTTATAGACTTTCTGGAAGGCGGCGAAACGATCGACGCGTTTATCAAACTTTATCCCACGATCACCCGCGAGCAGGTGCTCACCGTGCTCGACTTCGCCAAGGGCATAGCCGGAACCAAACAGGAGTGATGAAAAGGCCCCGAACCGAGCCGTTACCGTAACCCACGTGGCTCGGACACTCGTGTCTGCAGCCTCGAGACTCGTCTCGAGGCTCTTCCCTCGCCGAGCATCGAGACGAATCTCGATGCAGCAGCCTGAGAGGCCGCGCCACGGCAAGCGGAGTGTCCTGTTTAGTCCCGGCTATGCCGGGTCAGGGAGCAAATGACCTCTTGCTACTCCTGCCGCAACGCGCTCGCCGGATCCACTCGTGCCGCACGCAACGCCGGTATCGCGCAGGCCGTCATGGCCACGATAATCAACGTACCCGCGGCCGCGGCGAACGTTAGTGGATCTATCGGCTCTACTCCGAACAGCACCGATTGCAGCGATTGCGTCAGCGCCAGCGTTGCCATCAGACCGATGCCGAGACCCGTGGCGATGATCTTCAATCCGCTTCTCAAAACCAGCCGCAACACGTCGCCGGTGGAGGCGCCCAGCGCCATGCGGATTCCGAATTCGCGGGTGCGCTGGCCCACTGAAAACGCCAGGACCCCGAAAACTCCGACAGATGCCAGCAGCATAGCCAATGCCGCAAACGCCGCGACGAGCTGAGCGCGGAACCGGGGCTGGGCAATCGACTCCGCCGCAACCTCATCCATGGTCCGGATCCGTGTCACCGGCTGATCCTTGTCAACGCGAGCGATGGCGGACTTCACCGCCGGCGCAAGCGACATGGGATCGTTCGCGGTACGAACCGCCACCGCCGCCCAATACCACGAATTCTGCGCGATGGGGACATAGATCTCCAGGTTATTTTCCTTCTCGCTCAGCCCCTCCACTTTTACTTGATGACTCACCCCCACAATTTGCCGCACCACCGGCTTGGGGCCTCCCGCCGTCATTGCTTGCACGCTTACCAATGCGCCGATGGGTTCTTGTCCCTTGAAATAGCGGCGCGCCATTTCCTCGTTGACGATGCAAACCGGTGTGGACGCCAAAGTATCGCGCTCCGTAAACGCGCGTCCGCGCAGAAGCGGAATGCCGAGCGTTGCGAAGTAGCTTGCGCTGACCATCTGATAATGCGCGGACGGCTGATTCGCGTCTCCCGGGGGCGGCTGTCCCACGATCTGGAATCCTTGGCCGATGTCCCATCCATCGGTGGGCAAATTCGTGCTCAGCGAAACATTTTGCACTGCCGGCAACGCCCCGATTTCGGCTTGAACCGCCTGATAGAAACGCAGCGTGTCCGCCGGCGTGGGATAACGCGTGAGCGGCAGGCCAACGGACATTGTGAGCACGTTGGCGGCGTGGTAACCGGCGTCGACACGGTTCAACGATCCGAGGGTGCGCAGCAGCAATCCCGCGCCGGTCACCAACACCAGCGCCACGGCGATCTCGCCGGTCGCGAGCGAGGCACGGAAGTTTACCGAACCGGCCGTGGTGTTGCGGTCCCCCGTCCGGAGAGCATCCGCGATCGAAGTGCGCGCCGCATGCCATGCCGGGGCAAATCCGAAAAGCAGCCCGGTAGCCAACGTTAGCACCGCGGCAAAGGCCAGCACTCGCGCGTCCAGCTCAAGGTGCACGGAAACAGGCAGCAGTCCCGGCGGAAGGAAGGACGGCGCAGCTCGAAGGATCAGCCGCGCCAACGCCACTCCCAAGATCCCGCCCAACAAGCCGAGCAAAGCGCTCTCCGTAAGCAATTGGCGAAAAATACGGACTTGGCTTCCGCCCAGCGACGCGCGCACCGCGATTTCCCGCCGCCGCCCCGCGCCTCTTGCAAGCATCAGGCCGGCGACATTGGCGCACGCCATCAGCAGGACAAAACCAACCACGCCGGCCAGTACCAGCGAAGTGACACGAACATCCCGGTCTGCGAGCGCGTCGCGCAAGGGCTCGATAGTAACCCCCCAGTCCTTATTCGTCTCCGGCGAAATGCGCGCGATATTTTCGGCCACCACGGCCATGCCCGCTTTGGCTCCCTCCAGATTGACTCCGCGCTTCAACCGTCCGATCACTTGCAAATAGTGCATGCGCCGCTGTTCGGGTTTGCGTGCGGGAGCGAATATCGTCCACAGATTGCTCGTCGACAGAATTTGAAACTGCGACGGCACGATTCCAATCACCGTGAAAAGTTCTCCATCCAAGGTGATCGTGCTGCCCACCAATCGCGGGTCACGGCCGAATTGCGACGTCCATAAGCGCTCGCTCAGCACAACGGCGCGCGCGCGAATCCGTTCGTCCTCCTTCGTAAAGGTGCGCCCCACGATTGGTCTGATGCCCAATAGGTCGAAGAGTGAAGCGCTAACCGATTGTCCGGGAATTCGTTCGGGGCCGTTCGAGGTAACCAGGGTGCGCGAACCGCCGGACACCGCGGCCATCGACTCGAACACATTGTTCTGTTCGCTCCAGTCGAGATAATTGAGCGGTGAAACCCGGTTATGAGCGTAGGTGGGCGGATGCTCCCAAAGCATTACCAGTTGATCTGGCTGGGCGAATGGAAGAGGGCGAAATAGCGCGGCATCCAGGAGACTGAAAATCGCGCTGTTGGCGCCGATGCCAATGGCGAGCACGGCGATGACAACCGCCGCGAATACAGGTCCGCGCCGCAGCATGCGAATCGCAAAACGTAAATCCTGCCAGAGCGTGATCATCAAACCATCTCCTTTTCCCGATCGGTTCTGATTACCGCCGTCCGTCCGGTGAAGCGCTTCGAGGTGTAGCAAAACCGCGCTGCGGAACAGATCGATGAAAGTGCGCGCAGCCAGCCGCCAGCTTCTGGCCTCCCGCCATCGATCGTCGAAGGTGGCCAGCATGTCCGCGCCGAATGTCCGCCGGAAGCCGGCCGGGAACAGCCGCAGCAGATGAACCAGTAAGGCGCGCATTACGAATCCGTTTCCCGCAGCAGCTTGCGGGAGCGCACCAGGTCGACCAAACCCGCCAGCCGCTGAGCGTCCGCCTTCAGGACCTTTCGCCCAAGGCGGCTCAACGAATAGAATTGACGGCGCCCGTCACCCTCACCCATCTCGAGCAAACCATCGCTCAGCAATCGGCCGAGCAGACGGTACAACGACCCGATTTCCAGCCGCACTTCTCCGCCCGACTCGCGCTCAACCTCTTTCATAATTCCGTATCCGTGCCGCGGCCCATCCCATAGTGTCAGGAGTATGTGGAAATCGGCAGGTTTGAGCGGCAGGTGATCGCGTGTGACCATATCAGTAATCCGAGTATATGTATTCTACATATAGAGATCGCCTCTTGTCAAAAGAACCGCGACCGGAAGGAAGCGTCGCAGCGTCGCCTCCGCGATCTATGCGCAACAATTACAGAGGAGGCAACTTGCACGTAGCAGAGGTTCTGATAGTTGGCGCAGGCCCTAGTGGTCTGGTACTGGCCTTGTGTCTAACCAAACTCGGCGTGAAATTTCGTATCGTCGAAAAGAACAGCGGACCCGGGCAGGCCTCGCGGGCGATCGCGGTGCAAGCGCGAGTCCTCGAGTTCTATCGTCAATTAGGTTTTGCCGATGACGTCGTGAACGGCGGTCTCAAGATGGAACGCCTTCATCTGCGAAACGGCAGCCGTGAAATTGCGGCGTTGCGATTCGGAGACTTCGGCGAGAGCCTGAGCGCCTTCCCTTTCGTTCTCAGCTATCCACAGGATGTTCACGAAAAGCTCCTAATCGAAAAACTTCGGGCGAACGGAGTCGAGGTGGAGTGGAACACCGAACTGGCCGGTTTCGTTGACGATGGCGAGCGCGTCCGTGTGACACTCCGAAGTAAAGGCGTCGAAGAAGTTTCTGAAGTCGCTTTTCTGTGTGGTTGCGATGGAGCGCACAGCCGCGTCCGTCAAGGCTTGAATTTGAAGTTTTCAGGCGGGACCTACGAGCAGAGATTTTTCGTGGCCGACGTGGAAGAGACGGGCGCGCCGGTCAAAGGGGATATCAATATTTGCCTGGGGCCGGACGCGTTCTGCCTGGTCTTTCCGATTCGAAACGTTAACCAGGACCGGCTGATCGGCATCGTGCCCAAGGAATTGGCCGATCGTGAAAATATCGCGTTTGATGACGTCCGTTCAGACGTCGAAAAGTTGGCGGGCGTTCATGTCCATAAGGTGAATTGGTTTTCTACCTACAATATTCACCACCGGGTAGCCGGCCACTTTCGTGTGGGCCGCGTGTTCATTGCTGGCGATGCGGGTCACGTGCATAGCCCAGTGGGCGGGCAAGGGATGAACACCGGCATCGGCGACGCCGTGAACATGGCGTGGAAACTGGCCGCGGTGCTTCAACGCCGCGCTGACGCGTCGATTCTTGACACCTACGAAACGGAACGCGTTGCCTTTGCCCACTCTCTGGTGGCGACGACAGATCGGGCATTTCAAGCGATCGTGGGGCGAGGCTTGAGCTCCTCTATGTTTCGGCTGGTTGTGTTTCCGATACTGCTGCCGTTGGCTCTGAAATTTTCCAGGGGCCGCAAGGCGCAGTTCCGGCTGATTTCGCAGATTCGCATCAACTACCGCGAAAGCGTGCTGAGCGAAGGAATGGCCGGCGAAGTTCAAGGCGGCGACCGATTGCCTTGGGCGGGCGGCGCCGGCAGTGACAATTTCGAGCCCTTCAATTCGATGGATTGGCAGGTCCACGTCTATGGAGAAGCGTCGCAAGGATTGCGGGATAGTGCCGCGCGTCGCGAAATCCCACTGCACGTCTTCCCTTGGAATGCAGTCGCCCAGGAAGCCGGCTTGGCAAAGAACGCGGCATACCTGGTCCGCCCGGATGGTCACGTCGCGCTGGCGGATTCCAAGCAAGATGCAAATGTGCTGGAACGTTTTCTCGAGCGGTTCAAAATCAAGGCGCGCGTGCTGACACTTTCCAGTAACCGATGACGACATCAAGCGGCAGTACCGAAGCCAACGGCTTGGTGCGCGGAATCGGATTGCTGCAAGCCACCGCGCTCAACATGAGCAACATGGTCGGGATCGGTCCGTTTATCACCATCCCGCTGATCCTGGCGTCCATGGGTGGGCCGCAATGCATGCTGGGCTGGGTGCTGGGAGCGGGACTTGCTCTGTGCGACGGCTTGGTGTGGAGTGAGCTTGCCGCGGCAATGCCGGGCACCGGTGGCACGTACCTGTACTTAAAAGAGGCGTTCCAGCGGACCAGACTCGGCGGCATTCTTCCGTTCTTGTTCATCTGGCAGTTTATTTTCAGCGGCCCGCTGGAGATCGCATCGGGCTTCATCGGCTTTTCGCAGTACGTCGGTTATTTCTGGCGCGGCATGGGGACCGGCGGGGGCCGGCTGGTGAGCCTGGGCGTAGGAATCGTTGTGATCGCCCTGCTTTACCGCCGCATCACCGCGGTCGGCCGATTGACCGTGGTGCTATGGATCGGAATGCTGGTGACCGCATTGTGGATTATCGTAAGCGGTCTGGCAAATTTTAATTCGAACGTGGCTTTCGATTTCCCGCGTGGGGCCTTCACTTTCTCAACCGGCTTCGTCACCGGACTGGGCTCGGCGATGCTGATCGCGATGTACGATTATCTGGGTTACTACGACGTCTGCTACGTGGGCGGCGAAGTGCGCAACCCCACGCGCGTAATCCCGCGGTCGATCGTTTATTCGGTGCTCGCCGTGGCCGCCATCTATTCGCTGACCAATCTCAGTTTGATTGGTGTAGTGCCGTGGCGCGAGGCGCTGCATTCGAAATTCATCGCCTCGGAGTTCATCGAAAAGCTGTATGGAACGCGCGCGGCTGCGGTGGTCACGGTGCTGGTGCTTTGGACGGCATTTGCGTCGGTGTTCGCTCTACTGCTTGGTTACAGCCGCATTCCTTACGCCGCCGCTGTCAATGGACACTTCTTCAAGATCTTCGCGCGGCTGCATCCAACCGGAAAGTTTCCGCACGTGTCGCTGCTGGTTATGGGCCTGCTGTCCATCGTCGCCAGCCTGTGGACGTTGGATGCCGTGATCAACGCGCTGATCACGTCGCGAATCCTGATCCAATTCATAGGGCAGATCGCCGCGCTCGATTACATTCGCAGGCATCGCCTCGATATACAGCGTCCATTCCGGATGTGGCTGTACCCGATTCCCAGCGTCGTCGCATTGGTTGGATGGACATATATTTTCGTAACGTCGGGGTGGATTTACGCCGGCTTCGGACTGCTGACTTTGTTGCTAGGTGTCATGGTTTATATACTGAGATTCAAATGACCATTCGCACTTCCGTTGGCATCGCAGCGCTGATTCTCATCCAAAGTCTCGGTGCCCAGACTGTTCAACTTGAGAAGCTGGAGAAGAAAACCATCCTCTTGTTTACGCCGCACCCGGATGACGACACCTTCTGTTGCGGCGGCACTCTGGCCCTGTTGGCGAAGCGGCAGAACAATATCCACATCGTGATTTACACTAATGACGACAAGGGCTCCTACGATCCGGCGATGACCAGTGAGCGCCTGGCGCGTATCCGCAAAGCGGAGGAAGAAGCAGCCTGCCGCCTGCTTGGGATTCCCGCGCAAAA
Source organism: uncultured Bryobacteraceae bacterium (assembly GCA_955652915.1). GTDB lineage: Bacteria > Acidobacteriota > Terriglobia > Bryobacterales > Bryobacteraceae > Palsa-89. Next base: position 12,260 of record CATPCJ010000207.1, on the reverse strand, counting down.
TATTCATTGGCTGCAATTTCACGACGGGATGCTGGAGTATGCCAATCCCAAGGATCTTGTCGAAGAGGTGACGAAGGTGATTCGCGCTTATCGCCCCGATGTAGTGATGACCATCGATCCCGGTTCGGACTACGTGCGCTGGCACAAGACCGATCATCGGATGGCGGCGAACAATACTCTGGATGCGATTCGGGCGGCGGAGTGGCATCTCTATTTCCCAAATCAGCGTTTGCATGATGGGCTCGATCCCTGGAAAGTGCCGGTGGAAGCTTATTTCTACGTCACCGCCAAAGATGCGAATTACTGGGTGAACATCGACGATGTGCTGGAGTTGAAACTGGCGGCTGCGGCGGCGCACGTAAGCCAGTTCGAGCCGTCAATCGACAAATACCGTCCGGATTGGGATCCAAAAGATCTGGAAAAACTGAAGCAGGGATTTCGCGGCCGGGCGGTGAAAAAAGACGGCCACTACGTCGAGGCATTTCGCATCGCCGGTGGTTTCAACCAGCAGTAGGAGATTCTTCAATGAGCGAATTGGCGATCCTCGGCGGGAATCCTGTGCGCCGGCGGCCTTTCCCGGCATGGCCTAAATATCTTCCGTCGGACGCGCAACGATTGCAGCAGGTCTTAGAAAGCCGTCACTGGGGCGGGTATCCGCTGCCCAGCCGATGGTGTGGCGAGTTCGCCGATCGTTTTGCCGCGATGCACGGGGCGCGATACGGATTGTGTGTAGCCAACGGAACCATCGCTCTGATTGCGACGCTGCAAGCGGCGGGAATTCGCTTCGGCGATGAAGTGATCGTCCCTGCGTACACCTGGGACGGGACTGCGACCGCAGTGTTGTTCGCGGGCGGCGTGCCCGTCTTCACCGACATCGATCCCGATACATATTGTTTGGACCTTGAGTCGGCTCGAAAGGCGATCACCCCGCGCACACGCGCGATCCTGCCGGTGCACCTGGCGATGCGGTTCGCCGAAATGGAAGGACTGCAAGCGCTCGCTTCCGAACATGGGCTTGCAATCATCGAGGATTGCGCGCACGTGCATGGAGGACAATACCGCGGCCACGGTGCGGGGTCGATCGGCGATTTGGGATGCTTCAGCTTCCAGGAAAGTAAACTCATGACGGCGGGCGAAGGCGGCATCGTAGTCACGTCGAATCTTCAGTTTTTTGAACATCTGCAATCGCAGGTGAATTGCGGGCGGGCCAGCACCACCGACCAATTCCAACAGCGTGTGCTGGGTTCGAATTACCGAATGACGGAATTTCAGGCAGCGATGCTAATCGGACAACTCGAAATGTTGCCCGAGTTATCGGATCGGCGGGCCCGCGCGGCCGCGCGGCTGAGCAACGCTCTCGCCACAATCCCCGGCGTACGGCCATTGCCGCCTCAGCCGGGCATCACTCGCGAAGCAATTTATTGTTACGTTTTTCAATATCGTCCCGAGGGCCGGCAAGTGGCGCGCGATCTTTTTGTGGCGGCGCTCGAAGCCGAAGGCATTCCATGCGATGGCCGCTTCTACGAGCCTGTATACCGCAGCGACCTGTTCCACGCCACTCCGGAGAACTGCCCACAGCTTCGTGATTATCCAGTGGATTATTCAAACGTTCGATGTCCGGTATCTGAGCGGGCGGCGTACGAGGAATCGGTCTGGCTTCCGCAGTTCCTGCTGCTGGGCGAGGATCACGATGTCGAAGAAATCGCGGACGCCGTCGGAAAGGTCATACGAAATCTAGGGGACTTGGCGAAAGCCGATCCCGCACTGGCCGGCGTGAAGGCGATGAGTCGAGCAGAGCGTCCACGCCGGGAACGCGCGCGCAATTATTAGTCCAAGCGGGGCCTCTGAAATTGAGACCTTCGGGACGATAACGTGGCGCGGACACTCGTGTCTGCGGCCTAGAGACTCGTCTCTAGGCTCTTTCGCCGGTCAGAGCATCGAGACGAATCTCGATGCCGCAGCCTGAGAGGCCACGCCACGTCGTCACTTCCGGAAACGAACAGCACACGACCATATAGTTCCTAACCTATTGCGCGCTACGCCGTCTTACGCTATAGTTAGATACGCTATAGTCGGACAAGACGTAGTCGAAGCCGCCATAGCCAGAAGGAGAACTCATTTGCCCATCCTGGAAACCACCCTGCAGGACATTCGATACGGTGTTCGGATCCTGTTCAAAAACCCCGGATTTACCCTGATCGCGATCCTCACGCTTGCCCTGGGCATCGGCGTGAACACCGCCATTTTCAGCGTGGTTTACGGCGTGTTGCTGCGCCCCCTGCCCTACAAAAATGGCGGACAACTGGTCATCATTCATCAGCAGGCAGGACAGGGCCACCAGGCGAACGTGCCATTTTCTGTGAAAGAAGTCTTCGACTACCGCGATCAAAATCACACTTTGGAATCGGTCGTAGAGCATCACACCATGTTCTTCCTGCTGCTGGGCAAAGACACGGCCGAGCGCGTTCAGACCGCCGTGGTATCGGCAAATTTCTTCGACGTGTTGGGCGTGAAACCGCTGCTCGGGCGGACGTTTCTGGCGAGTGACGAATCGCCGAATGCCAATGCCGTGTTAGTGCTGAGCCACAAATACTGGCAAGCTCGCCACGGCGGCGACCCCAACATTGTCGGCCAGGTATTTCAAATGAACAACCGGCCGCACACGGTGATCGGCGTTCTGCCTCCGATTCCGGAATATCCGGCGGCAAGCGACGTTTACATGCCAACCTCCCAATGCCCATTCCGTTCCTCACAGGCCGCCATCGGAAACAGGCAGGCGCGCCTCATGAACGTCTTCGGCCGGCTCAAGCCCGGAGTGCCGTTGCAGCAGGCGCAAGCAGATCTTTCCACTGTTGCGCGCAATCTCGAAAGTTCCTATCCCGACGCATATCCAAAAGACTATGGTTACGCCGTCGCGGCCGCCGGGCTTCAGGATGAGCTGACGCAGAAAGCGCGCCTGACGTTTTTGGTGCTGCTGGGCGCGGCCGGATTCGTTCTGCTGATTGCTTGCGCGAATGTCGCCAATCTTCTTCTGGCTCGATTGTTGAAAGTGGAGCGTGAGCTAGCCGTTCGCGCCGCATTGGGAGCCAGCCGGGGGCGGCTGATGCGGCAATTGCTCACCGAAAGTGTTTTGCTTTCGCTGGCGGGCGGCGCGCTCGGCTTGCTGCTGGCGCCGGCCACTCTCTCGCTGCTGGTGAAATTCGCCGAGCGCTTCACCACGCGCGCCACGGAAATAAGAATCGACGGCACGGTACTGTTGTTCACCGCGTTGGTTTCCATCGGAACGGGTCTGCTGTTTGGCTTAGCACCCGCGTTCTCCTCCGGCCAGAATGCGGAAGCGCTAAAGCAAGGCAGCGGCAGAAGCACTGCGAGCCGCGGCCGGCGGCGTCTCCGTGCGGGTCTGGTGATGGCTCAAGTGGCCGTTTCATTCATGCTGCTGATTGGCGCGGGCCTGATGATTCGCAGCTTTGCCAAGTTGCAGCAAGTAAATCCGGGCTTTACTACGGACCATTTGCTCACGATGCGTCTAAGTCCGAATTTCTCAAAATACACGGCGACAAGGCAGTTTATCGTTCTGTCCCAGACGATACTGAGCAGGATGCAGTCTGTTGGAGGGGTCCAGTCGGCGGCATTGGCGAGTAATTTTCCTTTCAATCCGCGCGGCATCGTTAACGGACCGGGGAGCGTAGGTTTTGAGATCGAGGGTAAACCGATTTCGCGAGGCGAGCTTGCGCCGCTGGTGGACACGACTGTGGTGAGTTCGGATTATTTTCAAACCATCCGGCAACCGCTCATACAGGGCAGAGCCTTTACGGATCACGATGACGCGAACGCGCCGCTGGTCTGCGTGATCAATCAAACCATGGCTCGTCATCGCTGGCGCTCCGAGGATGCTATCGATAAGCGAATTACATTCGACAAGGGTCAACACTGGATCAAGATTGTGGGCGTCATCGGAGACGCCAGGGAATATGGATTGGCGCGTCCCATGGCCGATGAAATATATATTCCTGTCGCGCAAAACGGCTTTACCGGCAACTTGGTCCTGCGTACGGCAGCCGACCCGATGACGATTTCGACGGCCGTTCGCAACGCGCTACACGACATCGATCCGCAACTTGCCGTCGATCAGGTCAGCACGGTGGAACGCTTGCAGCGCGAATCCATTACCGCCCCGCGCGTGATTACGATTTTGCTCGCCATCTTCGCGGCTCTGGCGTTAGTGATCAGCGCGTGTGGCATTGCCGCTGTGATGGCGCTATCGGTGAGACAAAGAACGCAAGAGCTGGGCATTCGCTTGGCGCTGGGCGCGGCGCCGGATTCGATTGTGCGCATGGTAGTAGGTCAGGGCCTGGCGCTGGCCGTGGCCGGAACTGTCCTGGGAATTGGCGGCGCCATCGCCCTGACGCGGCTACTGTCAACCTTGCTGTATGACACCAGCCCGACGGATGTGTTCACCTTCGTGGCGGTGTCGGCGCTGTTCCTGTTAATCGCAGCGTTGGCCTGCTTCATCCCGGCGCGGCAAGCAACGGAAATCGATCCGCTGATTGCTTTGCGGCAAGAGTAGGACAGGCCTCCTGGCCTGTCTTTTGTACTGGAGTTTAGACATTCTCGGCCACTTTGTAATTGTGTTCAACCTGGCATAGTAATTGTGGCGCAGGTTGGTAACTGTTGGTAACCTGCGGCCGATTAGCAATCGGCCCGTAAGTAATTCCGGATCCAACACCAAGCGGATTACCAATCCGCGGCAGGATGCCATCCTGCCTCACAACTATCTGACAGGAATTGCGCCGCCGAGCCGCTGAAGCGCTTGCTCGGCTTGCGGATCAGGCTTGGATGCGTGCGACAAGTACAGCAGCAGCATTCGCCGTGCCCGATCCTTGACGCCATTGCGGAGCCAATAATCCGCGAGCGTTCGCGCGCATAGCGGCGTCGCGGGAGAGTGCTCGATATACGCCGTGCATTCGATGTCGAAGTGATTCAAGACGCGCCGCAGTTTGTCGGGGAAGGCCGGCGGCGATGACTGTGAACCACGCACAAAAATCAGATCTTGCGCATCGTCATAGACCAGTTGCCATTCCGTATTGGATGGATTGGCAAGCGCGAGAGCGAGCGGATACATCGCGCCGGATACGTAATCGAGCGTATTCATGATCACCACTTGAACGCCGTAACGATTGAGCAACTCCGCGCGAGGGCCTGCCATTGCATCGGCGGAAGACTGATCGTTGTTCAGAATCTGGCGGTAATCCTGATAGAGCGGCTCGCTCAAGGCGCGCCCGTCGATAAACACGCGGCTCCGCGGCCATAGGCCCCACATAAGATATCCGCCTTGCTCATAGGTGTTGAACAGCGGTCCGGTAAGGTGATTGGTGAGCAGAAAACCGGCTGCGCCCGCTGGGGTCGTCCAGGCCGCAGCGCGAAATTGAAAGTACGACCCACGCGCAACACCAATGACGATTGCCGCTGCGACTACCACTGGCGCCGCCCACGCGAATAACCGCGGGACCCGGACACGAAACGGAAAATAGATGGCGATGAGGACCGGCGCCAGGAAGCCGATCAATAAGATATTTCGGAACGCCAGGAGCGAGGCGCTGGCGAATGCCGCGAACAATATCCAATGCGCCGGCCGTACGCGTCGCCAGGAAAAGAGCAACACGATGGCAGCGAGGTACAGCAAAACATCGAAGCCATACGGCGATCCCCACAGCGACGGGCGTTGCCATTCCAGAAGATTCGCTGTTAACGCACTCTGGCGGTATTTAAGAAGCGTGGGCAGGGCGCCGAATCCATTTGGATTGACGCCTGAGATCGCAAGCGAGCAAGCCGAAACAAGCCACAGGCGCCGGCGATCCTGCGTAGGCTTTATAAATGTTTCAACACAATAAGCCGCCAGGACCACCAATCCGAGAAAGAATCCACCGTGGACGTTAGCCCAGAATAGGGAAATCACGGGAAGTATCCACAATGCGATTCGCAGTTCCAGTAGAGTCACTAAAACAGCGACGAGGAGAAACGTGACGAGCGCGGGGCGGTCAGCCGTGAATTCGATTGCAACCGATGCCGTGGCGAAGGCGGCCGCACCTGCGTAAAAGCTGTTCGAAAGTCGCGCCGCAAGTAATCCGGCCAGCCCACAGACAGCCGCTAGAATCAGTGCTCGCACGAAGATGATCCCAGGGAAACTCGCGAGACTGTAGGTCATAAAGAGCAGCGCCTGCGACAGCCATTCGTGCGTCAAATTAAAATGCTGAACCTGATCTTCACTGTTGAAGGAAGTTGTGTATGCAAAGGGATCCGGGACAGGTACAGCACGATGCTCGATAATATATTGGCCGGTTTTAAGGTGCCACCAGAAATCGGTGTCCGCGATTTCAGTGGAGAATAACCCCACCAGACAGATCACGGTGAGAAACAGCGCGGCGCGTCTCAACCAGCGGCTATTCAAATTTCATCATAATGTGAGGGCGGGAGGATTTCCGATCATGATGCGCTACGTGCTGATACTGGTTAGTATGACGACGCTGCTCGCGCAAGAGGGCAAGATTCGAGTGATTGCTTTTGGGGCACATCCGGACGATTGCGACATTCGCGCGGCCGGTACCGCCGCTCTTTTCGCGAAGCTCGGACACGCCGTGAAGTTCGTATCCGTGACGAACGGCGACGCTGGACATCAAGCTTTGAAGGGTGCGCCTTTAGCTCAGCGCCGGCTGGGCGAAGCGAAAGAATCGGCCCGGCGGCTTGGGATCGAGTATGAAGTCTTGAACAATCACGACGGAGAGCTGCTTCCAACATTGGATGTGCGCAAGGAAATCATCCGTCAGATTCGAAGATGGAATGCGGACATCGTGCTTGCTCCGCGGCCGAATGACTATCATCCGGATCATCGCTACACCGGTGTCCTGGTGCAAGACGCGGCTTACATGGTGGTGGTGCCGGATGTGACGCCGGAGACGCCTCCGCTGCGAAAGAATCCGGTTTTTCTTTACTACGAAGACAACTTTCAGCGGCCGAATCCATTTCGTCCCGATATCGCGGTCTCCTTGGACGATGTCATCGACAAAAAGATGGATGCCCTGGATTCGTTCGTCTCGCAATTCTATGAATGGCTCCCGTGGGTGGATGGCAAACTAGCGGAAGTGCCGAAGGACGCCGCCGAGCGCAAGGCGTGGCTAAAGCGCGCGCGAGATCGCCAGATTAGTCCCGCGGTGCGCGCATCGCTGATGAAATGGTACGGCGACAAGGGAGGAACAGTCAGGTATTATGAGGCGTTCGAAGTGTGTGAGTACGGTGCACAACCCGGCGACGCTCGAATTCGCCAGCTCTTTCCGATGCTTACAGAACCGCGGCCGTAAGGGAGCGTTTATTGACCCATCCACGCGATATCGTTCCCTTGGCAAGGGGCTGTCGCAAAGCCCAGCTTGTCCGCTGACAAGGTCGCCCGTCGAGGAAGCCTCATGCCAACGCCTCGGTTTAATGAATTCGCGCGATGTTGGAATAAGCCGACTCACCCGCATCGTTGATGGCTCGCACACGGTAACAAACACCGGCCCCGCGCGGCACCGTCGTATCGTTGAACTGCACCGAGGCGGGTTGCGTTGCTATTCGCTCCCAACGTCCTGTATTGCCGATGCGTCGCTCAACGGCTACTTTCAACGGTTGACCGCCGTGCATTTCCCAATGCAATTCTCCGGATGGACTCGCAACCAAACCGCTCGGCGCCTCCGGCAGCATCGGCCAATCGAAATAATTCGCATCTGCGATAGCCAGGATACTGTCGCGCAGTGGTAGCGCTTCGAGTGTGTCGGTGGTTCCAGGCTTCCACTCGAGCGCCGTGATTTCGCCCGACACAACATCGATCAATACCGGGTCCCGGATCCCGGCATTCCCCAGTTTCAGCGTCACTGCTAGCGGAGGAAACGCGCCGCCCGGAACGCTGTGCGCCGCAACCCAATAAGCGATGATCGATTTTCCATTCTTATTGCGAAATCCGTAGGGAAGGAATTGAGCGCTCGCCTGACGCCGCAAACTCGGGACATCCGACGCCTCCAAGGTTATCTTCGGATCGAGCTTGGTGTCGGAAAACAGCGCGTTGACGTTCCGCAGCGCGTAATAAACGGGGCGCGGCGTGAAATCATCCGGCAGGTTCCGCTTGCCGTGAATGAAGCCGAAGTCGTCGTACTCGTTGCCATCCACGCCCGCCGTCAAGAGCCAGACAAATGTCTTCACGCCGGCTGCGTGATTGTAAATCATTCCGCGTGGGACATACTTGGCTTGAACGCTTTCATCGGACCCGCGCCAGGACGGGATCGAATTGAACTCGTCATCCCAGAATTCGATGTCCTTGCGGATGCCCGGATAATTCCGGACCAGGTCGCGCAACTTGGCGGGCGACTCCACGCCGTAAGCGCCGCTGTCCATGGATTCCGGATTCAGATTCTGTCCATATCCCGGATAGGTGTGATATGCAAAAATGTCGATGCCCGAGGCGCACTTGCATTCATCCAAAGCGCGTTTCGCGAAATCGCTGCTGGGATCGGCCTGCCCGCCGTAGATCACCTTCGCTTGCGGATCGGTGGCATGCACTCCCGGCACGAATGCGGCGAGCAAACGCCCGTATTCCTCCGCATTTCCGTATGGGTTCCAATATCCGATGTCCTGTTCGTTCCACAGCGCGTAGTAATGAATCCGGCCGCGGAAGTGATTCACCATCCACTTCACGTAACGCAGGAACGCCTCGATCTGATCCGGTGTTTTGGGCGGCCAAAAGATGGAATCGATGCTGCGATCGTCGTTGTGGAAGCCGCCGGGCTTGGGCGTGATTGTGTCCGGGCGAATTCCGGAGAGCGAGGTGTACATCGGATTCCCATACATCAATTGCACCTGCACCTGAACGCCGTTTTCCACCAGGGAATCCACGTAGTCGTCCACTTCCGGCGCCACGGCGAATACTCCGCGCTTTTGTTCCACCCAATCCCAACTGGTGGGGTCGGAGCTGTTCTCGTATTGGCCGATTCGAATCCAACTCACGCCCGCGTCGAACATGCGCGTCCACCACCAGCGATTCCACGGCAGGTAGGGCTCGCGTGGAAGATCGGAGTTGATTCCGAAACCGTCTTGAATTTGAGACGAGCGCTTCGGCGGAACGTGCGTGGGCAGCGTGGTGCGCGTGGTTTGGGCAAGCAAGCCCGGCAGGAATGCGGCGAGCATAAGCGGTGCAGTACATCTCACGAGAGATATCATCTCAGAAGTAGAGGCATTACACTTTAGAGAGATTGGCGTCGATGCGTTCCTGGAGTCTTGCACTTCTGTTTCTGCCGGTAGCCGCGGCAGCCGAATATCGCGCGGGAGTTTCGCGCGTCGACATCACGCCGCCACCCGGTCACGTGATGGGCGGCTACTCCGAACGCAAGCTGCCGGCGGCGGGAACGCACGATCCGCTCTATGCCACGGTGCTGTTCGTCGAATCCGGCGGCATCAGCCTGGCCCTGGTGACGTGCGATCTGAGATCGTTCGTTTCCACACGCGTGGGCGACCTTGCAAGAAAGAAGTTTGGAGTCGGGAACACAATCATAAGCGTCTCCCACACTCACTCCGGACCCTTGACGTGGGAGGCGCGCACGCCTTGGTACACGGAAGCCGAAGACAAAATGGTGGAAGCGATTGGAAAAGCGAAAGCCGCGGCGTTTCCGGCATCCTTGGCCGTGTCAAGCGGACACATTTACCTCGGCTTCAACCGGCGCAAAGTGGTGGATGGCCGCGCAACGATGTGGTGGCGCAATGCGGAGAAACTGCCCTCGCATCCTTTGGATCCGTCCGTCAACGTGCTGGTGGTGCGCGACGCGGATGGCAAAACGCGCGCGGTGCTCGTGAATTACGCTTGTCATCCGTCGATTCTGGGACCCGACAATCTGGAATTCTCGGCCGATTATCCGGGCGCGATGAAACGCTACGTGGAGTCAAACGTTCCAGGCGCGCTGTGCCTGTTTGTGCAGGGCGGCGCGGGCGACATTAATCCTTACCGCGACAAAGAGCCTGTAGCCGGCCAGGGTTTCCAGGCCGTCGAGGAGATGGGACAGGCGTTGGGGAAGTATGTGATCTCGATTCTCAGTCGCGCGCGTACGTTCTCCGGCGCGCTTCGCACGGCGTCGGAGATCACTGAAGTCAAGAATCGCTGGAGCCCCGATGAACAGATCGCGATCGGCTGGACCGTCGGATCGTTCGGCGATGCGCTGTGTTTCGCGGCAATTCCAGGCGAAGCTTTCGTCGAACACCAGATTACATTTCGCGAAAAAGCGGAGTGCGCGAACGCGATGCTGTTTGGTTATTCGTACTCGGCCGGGGGAGTTTGGGCCGGATACATTCCCACCATCCTGGCGTCTGTGGAGGGTGGTTACGGTGCGGACTACAACACCACTGTCGAGGTCGGCACTGGTGAGCGCCTGATAGATCGGGCCGTGGTGAAACTCTTCGAACTGCGCGGCTTGCTGAAAGACCTGCCGGACCCGAGGTATTGATGCGAAATTTGCTCATCCTGATCGCCTCCGCTATTCTGCAAGCAGCCGAATTTCGCGCCGGTATCGCGAAGGCGGATCTGGACCCGCCCACAAGCCTCCCCATGGCAGGCTACGGCGTGCGCTATTCGCAGGGCACGCTCGATCCCCTGGAGGCGCGCGTTCTAGTGTTATCGGATGGCGCCCGCAGCATCGCGTTCGTGACATTGGATCTCTGCTTTCCATTCGATCCCCCCATCATGGAGGAAATCCGGCGGGCTGTTCGCGGGTCAGTCGATGAAGTGATTTTCCATGCATCGCACACGCATTCCGGTCCCACGTATTCGGAGGCTCCCGAAGCCGCCCAGCACGCTATCCCGAAGGTCGCCGCTGCAATTCAGGCCGCGGCGCGATCGATGGTGGCCGCCCGTATCGGCAGCGCGTGGGGAGAAATCTATCTCGGATTCAACCGCCGCTATTTGTTGCCGGATGGCTCGGTGCAAATGCTTTGGCGAAATGAGACCAAGATTTCGACTACGTTTCCAGTGGACCCGACTGTGGGTGTGATTCGGATCGATCGCCGCGATGGAACGCCTTTGGCGGTGCTGGTGAACTACGCTTGTCATCCGGTGGTGCTGGGCCCGGAAAACCTGAGCTATTCGGCTGACTATCCGTCGGAGATGCGCCGTTATGTCGAGCAAGAGATGGGCAGCGGCGTGATGGCGTTTTTCCTGCAGGGCGCGCCGGGGGATATCAATCCCTATTACGACAAGACCCCTTTGATCGAGGACGCGGTTGCGATGATGAAGCAGACCGGCCGGCTGCTGGGTGTCGAAGCAGTACGCGTGGCGAGAACGGTGACGACCCGCGCGCCGGCGAATCTGCGTATTCAATCGAAGACGGTGGTCCTGAGCGTCGCGAATCGGTGGGACGTGGATAAATTGCGCGCTGTGCTTCGCGATCGCTATCGCATCGAAGGCGGGCGCGCGGCGCGGCTGCTGCGGGAACACATGGACATGCCGGTCACAACTGTCCTTCTGAATTTCTCTTCACCGGAACAGGATCTGGCATTCGTGGGAATGCCCGGCGAGCCGTTCGTCGAGTTTCAGATGCAATTGCGGGCAAAGAGTCCGGTGCGAAATTCGTTTCTGCTGGGATATACGAATGGCTACTTCGCGTATTTTCCAACCATCGCCGCGGCGGTGCGTGGTGGTTACGGCGCGGATTCCACCGTGGTTCCTTCCGAAGTTGGGACTGGGGAGCGGATGCTGAATACCGGCTTGATCTCCATCTACGAGTTGCTGGGGAAGCTGTCAGAGCGTCCCGGTCCTGCGCGGTGATCCAGCCGCTCGCGCAACTTTGCCGGCATGTCGGATGTTTTGTGGATCCGCAAAACATCCAGGCCGGCCGCCGTAGCACTGGCTATGCCGGCATCGGAATCTTCAACCACTAGCGCCGTTCGCACGCCCAGTTTTTCGACCGCGAGCAGATACGGCTCAGGGTGTGGCTTATGTTTCTTAACATCGCCTCCGAATACCGCAACGGAAAAATAGTCGCGGATCCCCCCGCGAATCAGGATCGATTCCACTTCGGCCTGACCGCTGGAAGTCACCACTCCCAACCGATACCCGTTCAATTGCGGAATCAGTTCCAGGACATCGGCCGAGAAAGCTTCGCGCTCCAGCATACGTGTTTGGAACAGCTCTCTTTTGCGCGGGTATTCAGCGATGAGCCGTTCAAGTTCGACCGGTGGAGTGACCTGTTGAC
>CATPCJ010000206.1 GCA_955652915.1 uncultured Bryobacteraceae bacterium | reverse complement strand
GTCCGCTCAGGTCCACCACCGGCAGCCGCAGCGCCGCCGCCGGGGCGATCCTCTGCCGCGGCTCTCCGGCCCGCGCCGGAAAGCTGGTCCGCAGTACTTCGTGCCGCCGCACGATCTCGCTCACCCCGCCCGCCACCGCCGTTACGTCCAGTTCCCCCTGCAAACGCAAAGCAAAGGGAATGTTGTAGGCCGCGCTGCCCGGCTCCAACTGGTCCAGGAACCACAACCGCTGCTGCGCAAACGACAGCGGCAGCTCGCCACTACGCGTGGTACTGGTTAGCGGTGGCGCGTTTTGCTTCCGCCCGGCGAGCTCGACTTGCCTGGCCAGCGCCGCGACTGTCGGCGATTCAAACAATGTCCGCACCGGGAGCTCCACTCCGAACACCCTGCGCAGGCGCGAGATCACCTGCGTGGCGAGCAGCGAGTGTCCACCCAGTTCGAAAAAGTTGTCCTCCAGGCGCACGCCCGTGGTCCGCAGTAGCTGTTCCCAGATCCCCCGCACGATCTCTTCAGCCGCCGTGCCGCTGCCCTGGTCGCGCTGTCCGACGCGTTCCGTGAGCGCCGGAACGGGCAACGCACCTTTATTCACCTTGCCATTCACGGTAAGAGGGAATCTTCTGAGGTGCACAAATACGCCGGGAATCGCCTCTGGCAGGAGGTGGTTCCCGAGAAACGCCCGCAGTTCACTTTGATCCAGTTCCTTGCGCGAGACGTACCAGGCAATCAGCGTCCTGCCGCCTCGTTCTGGATCGTCCACGACCGCCGCCACGCTTTCGCTGATCCGGTCATGAAGATTGAGCGCTGCTTGAATTTCGCCCAGATGAATGCGCGCGCCGCGTACTTTGACTTGATCGTCCTGCCGTCCGAGATACTCGACAACTCCGTCCGGAAGGCGGCGCGCCAGATCTCCCGTGGCATACATACGGCATCCCGGATAGCGCCGATTCTCCACAAACGAGGCGGCGGTCAGCGATTCGTCACCTAGATAGCCTCGAGCCAAGCCATCACCGGAGATATAAATCTGGCCGATCATATTTGTACCGGCGGGCCGGCCCCGGTCATCGAGGATGTGAATCAGCATATTGGCGCCCGGCCGCCCAATCGGTACCGCGGGGCGCACATCGCGTAGGGGATCGAACTCGTGGGCCATACACGCGACCGTCGCTTCCGTTGGGCCATACTCGTTGACTATTCGGACGCGTCCCTGGAAGCTCCGCAGGATGTCCATGGCTAAGTCCCTGGTAAACGCCTCGCCGCCAACAATCAGCAGACGGAGACGCGAACGGGCACCATGGGGCGGCTGGATCAGGGCCAGATGGCTGGGCGTGGCCTTCAGTACGTCCACGCGATCCTGCTCGATCACGTTGAGAATCGACGGCATGGCCCCCGTGTTTGCGTATATCTCAATCCGATTCCCGGTCACCAGGGGAACGTACAGGGCGGTAACGGTAAGGTCGAACGCAATGGACGAGTAAAGCGCGAACGCAACTGCCTCGTTGCCGGTGTAAATGCGGCAAGCCCACCAGACATAGTTCACTAACGCGGAATGCTGAACGTCGACGCCCTTCGGACGGCCGGTCGAACCCGACGTATATATGACGTAGGCGGTCGCGTCCGCCGGAACCTCCAGATCCGGTTTCGTAGGCGTGCAGGACTCGATCCGTTCCCAATCGCGATCGAGGCACAGGACGGTGGGCGCCACTTCCGGTATTCCGGCGGCGCGGCTCTCCTGGGTGATCAGAATGGACAGTGCCGCGTGCTTGCCGATGAATTGCAACCGCGCGGGTGGACACTCCGGATCCAAGGGTACATAAGCGCACGCAGCCTTCAGAATTCCCAGGATGGCCAGTACCATGTCGAAGCCATGATCGGCCAGCAACCCGATGCGGTCGCCCGGACGCGCGCCCATGTGCGTCAGGTAGCGCGCAAGGCGGTTAGAACGCAGATTCAGCTCCGCATACGACAAGCAGGCGTCGCCGTGGGCTAGCGCAATGGAGTCTGGCGTGCGCTCTACTTGCCGCTCGAACAGGGCATGGATGGGGAGCCCGCGGGGGTAGTCCGCGGCAGTGTCGAGGAACGGGCCGGCGCTATCGTCCGCATCGCCCTCGATCTCACCGACCTTGCGCTCGGGATCTTCGAGCAGCCGCGACAGAATTTGCTGGTACTGCTGCGCCAGGACCTCAACGCCGGGGGAGCTGAGTGTACGCGCGTCATAATGCAGCGCGCACGAAACTCCGTTCTCTTGCAAGCGCCAGCGAACGATCAAATCGCACTCCACGCCGGAGAGATCGAGGGCATCGTGGATCTCGTCGAGAGCGATGGCCACGTTGAAGAGGGACGTACGACGGTCCGACAGCTCCGTCCCGGCCTGCTTGAGGGCGCTCTCCACGGGATACTTCTGGTGCGCATAGGCTGCCTGCAACTCCGCGCGTACGCTTGCGACAAAAGCCCTGGCCGTCGCTTCGTCGTCAACTGGAATTCGAAAGATCACCATTTTGTTGGCTTGATTCGCTTCCGCAAGCGTCCGGTGGACCGGCGCGCCCAGAAAGACGTCCTGGGACCGGGTATACCGCCGCAACAGGATGGCGAGGGCGGCAACCAAGGCTACAAACGATCGCGTTTCGTTGCCGCCTGAAATACTTCGAAGCCGCGCGGCAACGGCGGCGTCCCCTTCGCTGACGCAAATCCGCGGCTCGGCTCCGACGCCGGTTGCGGCGGGGCGTGGGAAGTCCAGGGGCAGCAGGGTGCCGGACAACTCGCCGCCGAGTCTTTCCATCCAATACGCCCGGTCGGCCGGGAGTTCGGGGGCGCTCGGCGCCGGCATTACTCGAATGGAAGCTGTGTCATTGACCAGCATACGAATGTGTAATTACCGGGGCGGCCGTTTGCACCGGCCATGACGCCGCCTGCTGCACCAATTCAGCGAGGTCGCTATTCTGACGCAACATTTTCTCGCCGTCCGGAACCGCCGCGATTTCCATCGTCAATAGCCCCTGGGCAATCCGCGTGAACTCTTGGAACTGCCCCAGCGTCATTCCCTTGCCCAGCAGATAGGGGATAATCCAGAAGTCAAACGACCATTGCGGCAGCCACGTCGACTCCCGGACGCCGAGAAACATCTTTTCGATATGGTTCATCGCCTCCGTACTGTCCATCGTGGAGTGGTTCCAGACAAAACCCTCTCCTTCGATGCCGTATTTCTCCCGCTGCCGGTCGATCGGCGTACCTGGCTCGCAATACCACAATTGGGCGCGATAGTAATCGGGCTTTGTCTCCTCTATGAACCGGAAGCTTTCTTGGACCGTGGCGCTGGTCTCGCCCGGGAATCCAACAATGAAGGAGGCGAACGTCAGAATACCCGCCTCCCGGAGCTGCTGGATACCGACCCGGTACTTGTCCGCGGTTGCCGCCTTGTTCATGTTTGCAAGGATTTCCGGGGAACCCGATTCAATGCCCAGAAAGACGCCGGTACAGCCGCTTTCAGCCATGAGATCGATCGCCTCGGAGTCGGAGTTACTACAGCGGAAGTAGGAGAACCAGCGAAATCCATACCGCTTCCGGATCATCAGGCGGCAGATCTCTTTGAATCGATTCAAGGGGACATTGAAGGTATCGTCGATGAACACTACCGCGGTCGCGCCGTGCAGGTTCTGGATGGAAGTAAGCTCCTTCTCGATCGCTGCCAGGGTCGCTAAAGTGAGGCGGCCGGCTCGCGCCGGGTAATTACAGAAGGAGCAGTTAAAGGCACAGCTTCGCGCCGTCCTCGTTTGGATAGTCGGACCAAGTCCGCAGTCCGCGAACATTGCCCAGTCGAGGGCCTCTTCGTCCAGGGAGTTGTTCTCCGGGACCTCACTTGTACGCTTCAGGCGGCCCTCCTGGAAGTACGCCAGATTGGGGATGTGGCCGAGGTCACCTCCGCTTTTCAAACAGTCGAGGATCCTTGAAAGCGTAAGCTCACCCTGAGACTCTATGACGTAAATGTCGGCCCCGATGTCCAGTAACGCCGCTTCCAACGGACTGGCCATGACTCCGCCGCGGACCGGCTCGCCGATCGCCGTGAGGGCCGGCGCGGCTGCCGGAACTCCCATTCGGGCATGATTTGCGATCAACGGGCCGCCGACGACGATCTTCGTCCGGGGGTTATGCCGGCGAATGAAGCCGATCATTTCAGTCACCGGAAAATTCAAAACGTAAAAGGTGGTGGTGATAGCGACGCACAGTGGATTGGCGGACAGATATTCGGCCAGCCGATCCCTTTCGTACTGGTACAAATTGATGAAGTCCGCCGTATGGCCGCGCCGCCGGAGAAAGCTGGTGAGGCATATGGCCGCCAGGTTGGGAACCTCGCCGGACTTGAACACGTCGTGCCCGCCCGCGTCCGGATGGGCCCGCGCGTAGACGTGGTTCATCAGGTCGACATAGTTCATCGGTCTGCCGGCGGCTCGCGTGAAGCTGAAGGTCAAGTCGCGGTACGCTTCCGAATCCTCGCCGTAGGTCCGTACGGTCTTTTCGTACGCCTCGAATGGCGGTTCGTTGTATCCAATAACGATGCAATCGACTTTAGGTGCGGGCATGGTTTCCTCGCGCGGCGGCCTGGCTAGGGTTCACCAGACCAGGTCCGCCGCAAGATCCTGAATTGTGGTTTCGTCGGGCCGCTCGGCTTTGTCCTCTTCGGCCAGCATTTCCAGAGAGGCAATGGGCGCATCGGGCCGGAGGGTCATGTCCTCCAGCAAACGTGAATAGCGTTGCATCAAACGTTCGATCGAGCGTTCTTCAAAGAGGTCCCGGTCGTAGGAAGCGGTTCCATGCAGTCTTTCTTTGCCGGCCCAAAAATTCACTACCAGATCAAAGGGTGTTCGCGGATCGCTTTGCTCCAGCAGCTCTATGTGAAGGCCTGGCGGTGGCTCGGCCGGCGTAGTTGCGTTCTGGAGTCCCAAGACGGCGTTGAACAGCGGCGATCCTTGCGGTCCCCGCGCCGGCGCCAGTTCTTCTACCAGCCGCTCAAAGGGAAGATCCTGGTGGGCGTAAGCACCCAAGGTGGCTTCACGCACGCGTTGTAGCAATTCGCGGGCGGGGAGGGTTCCAGTCAGGTCGGTGCGTATCGTCAACATGTTTACAAAGAAGCCGATCAGCGGTTCAATTTCGCGGCGCGTGCGGCCGGCGATCGCAATCCCGGTAGCTATGTCCGTCCGCCCTGTATATTTCGACAGAAGTAATTGAAATCCCGCCAGCAGGGTCATGAACAGCGTCACCCCTTCGCGCCGGCTCAGCGCCCGCAACCCCGCGGCCAGCTCCGCGCCCAGTTCCAGCCCCACCAGCCCGGCCCGATGCGTGGGCTGCAGCGGCCGCGGGCGGTCCGCCGGCAACTCCAGCGGCCGTACTCCCGCCAGACGCTCCCGCCAGTAGCTCAACTGTTGTTCCAGCGCCTCCCCTTGCAGCCACTGCCGCTGC
>CATPCJ010000205.1 GCA_955652915.1 uncultured Bryobacteraceae bacterium | reverse complement strand
ATCCGGGCCACAATCTTGGGTTCGTGGAAGATTATCCCCACTTCCCGCCGCGCATTGAGTTCCAGCTCGCGTAGACTCTGGCTTCCAGTAAACACGTGCCGCCCATCGCGGATGATGGTTCGCGTGTGCAATCTTCGCTGCACAAGTTTGTGAACGGCCAGCTTGGAGCCTCGCTTAGCCAGCCGTCCGATGATTTTGACGTCGACCCCCGCCTTGGCGCGTTCCTCAAGAAGGCGAACCATGGCGGCATCGCTGACTTCCGGGTCCCAGATGAGAAGCTCCTTCTTTGCCCCTTTGATAAAGGCTGCTAACTGTTTGCGGGCGTTTAGCGGACTCACTAGAAACGATGAATGACCGGGTACGTACGGTTGCCGCTTGGTGTCCGCTTCGAATAGCTTCACTGCTTCGTTCACCAACTTCGAATGCTTGGTGATGAGACCGAAGCTGCGGCTGTGGTCAATATCCAGCGAAGTGAAATTGAATGCAAGCAAGAAGAGCGTTCGGCGGTCCACGATCATCATCTTGCCGTGATAGCGCGCCAGATCGTCGGCTGTTCGAGCAACCGTGACGCCGGCTGCAAGCAGCCGCATCTCCAATCGTCTCAAGCCACGCTCGCCGCCCCGGTTTGTATAGGCGATAAGAGCCTGAACCATCACGCCTCGGCTCACGGCGTTCGCCAAGGCCCGTTCCACTTCGGTCCGGTCGAAACGGAAGATGAGAATCTCAACACTCCTCTTGGCGCTGTTGATTGC
This sequence comes from uncultured Bryobacteraceae bacterium, assembly GCA_955652915.1. Lineage (GTDB taxonomy): Bacteria > Acidobacteriota > Terriglobia > Bryobacterales > Bryobacteraceae > Palsa-89. The sequence goes on along the minus strand of CATPCJ010000205.1, from coordinate 5,659 downwards.
CTGTACAATCGGACTGACGCCGTCGCCGGGTTGAACCAGAAGTTTCAATGACTCCTCCTTCTTTGTATGGCATCTTTCGTGCCTTTCGTATAATAGTCTTCGGACCCTCGGGAGGTCTCTATGTATAAGAAGAAGAACATGTTCGCCCTAGTCTTGATGTTAGTTGGTTTCAGTGTGTCGACGCTAGGGGCTGGTAAAAAAGGCGACAAACCAGGAAACGGGGGAGGAGAAATTACGGGCAGCGCGGCGCCGGCCCTTTGGCGCGAGCCGGCCGATATCGCCTCCCGAAATCTGCTTTATGGGCCCGGAGGCAAGGAACACGTCCCGCCATCCGCCTTTACATTTGAGTCCGAGGATATGAATGGCACCAATCCGAAGCTGGTTATCCGGGACGAGAGCGGCGTGAAGTGGAAGCTCAAAATGGGCGCGGAGGCGCGGCCTGAACCAGTGGCCGCGAACCTGGCGTGGGCGGCCGGCTATTTCGCGAATGAAGACTACTTTCTGCCGGAAGTACAGGTGAGCAACCTACCCCACCATTTGCGTCGGGGTCAAGACAAAGTAGGGCCGGGAGGTTCCATTCACGATGTGCGGCTCAAAAGATATTTGAAGGGCGAAAAGAAGATCGGAATTTGGGAGTGGCGTCACAATCCGTTCACCGGAACCCGCGAATTCAATGGCCTGCGGGTGCTGATGGCAGTGATTAATAACTGGGACCTGAAAGACGAGAATAATGCCATCTATCGCGAAAAGCGCGGGGACGGAGACGCGCAAGAAGTGGTTTACATGATTAGCGACCTGGGCGCCAGCTTTGGAACCACCGGGTTTGAGCGGAATCACGAAAAGGCGAAAGGCAACCTGGGGTCTTATGAGAAGTCGAAGTTCATTCGCAAGGTCGATGGCGAGTTTGTGGACTTTGACGGTCCCAGCCGGCCCTCGACCATTGTCGTTATGAACCCGCACGAATTTGTCAGCCGGCTCAATCTGGAATGGATCGGCCGGCACATTCCCCGCGCCGACGCCAAATGGATGGGTGAACTGCTTGGACGCCTGTCTCCTGAACAGATCCGCGATGCGTTCCGCGCCGGGGGATATTCGCCCGAGGAAGTAGAGGGATTTGCGTCAGTGCTTGAAACCAGAATCCAGGACTTGAAGAGGCTATAAGGGCTGGACACTCGGAACTACGGGTTCGTCCCCCACAAGGCCGCTATCCTCGTCCTGGTGGAATTGTATTTCGTAGAGTTCCGAATAGAGACCACCCAACTTCAAGAGCTCGTCATGCTTGCCGCTCTCGACGATGGCGCCGTCTTGCAGCACGAAGATCACGTCAGCCCGGCGGATGGTTGCCAGCCGGTGCGCGATGACGATCGCCGTCCTCCCTTCAGCGGCCATCAGCCGGTCCAGAGCGTCGAACACCAGCTTCTCCGATGCCGCGTCCAGGCCGGAACTGGGCTCATCCATGATCAGAATGGGCGTATCGCGGAGAATGGCGCGCGCGATGGCGATGCGCTGCCGTTGTCCACCGGAAAGCGTTGCGCCGCGCTCTCCCACAATGGTGTTGTATCCGTCCGGCAGCTTTTCAATGAACTCGTGCGAATTAGAGAGTTCCGCGGCGCGAAAGATCTCACCGCGCGTTGCATCCGGCTTCCCATAGGCGATGTTGCTCCAAATGGTGCCGTGGAACAACACTGTCTCCTGCAGCACGAAACTCATCTGCTGGCGGAGCGGTTTTTGCTTAAAAGTACGGATATCGTAGCCATCGATCTTCACCGCGCCGGAGATCGGATCGTAAAACCGGGGAATCAAACCGATGAGCGTGGTCTTCCCCGCACCGGTGGGTCCCACCAGAGCCGCCACCTGGCCGGGTTCGATTTTGAGGCTCAGCTCCTTGAGGATGGGGTGCTCGGCGTCGTAACCAAAAGTGACCTTCTCGAGTTCGATCTTGCCTTTAAAGTACGGAGCCTTTCTAGCGCCAGGCATATCCCGCACTTCGCCTTCCATGTCCAGAACTTCGCGGATACGCTCGTATCCAACAGTCGCTTTTGAATATGCATCGGTCATCTTGGAAAGCTCTTGCATGGGCTTATACATCTTGCCGAGATACCAAATGAACATGACCAGCGAACCGGCCGAGAGAGTGCCTTCCAAGGCCATCCTGGCGCCAAACCACAGCACCAGCGCGGTGCCGCAGGCCACGATTATGTCGACCATCGGAGACAGCTTGGCCTTTAGGCTCCGGGCGCGTAGGGCTATCTCGATACTCTCCAGACTCTCTTCCTCCAGGCGCCGCTCTTCGTAGTCTTCTCGAGCGAAGGCTTTCACCACGCGAATGGAAGAAAGGACTTCCTGGATCACCGAGACAATCTCGCCCTCTTTCTTTCTTACTTCCCTGGAAGCCTTTTTGATGCGGCGGGTGTAGGTGTAGACCAGAATGAATAGCGGTGGCGCAACCGAGAGCGCGATCAGCGTAAAACGCCAGTTGAGGTAAAACATCACGCCGATCATCCCCGCCAACGTCATGGTGTTGATCAGCGCGCTCAGCAGCCCGGAGGTAATGAAGCTCTGAATGACGTCGATATCGCTGGTAACCCGGCTGATGAGGTCTCCGGTCTGCTTGTTGTCATGGTAAGCCAGGGACAGCCGTTGGATGCGATGGTAAACCGTGCGCCGCAGATCGTGCATCACCCACTGGCCCACGCTAGTGGTGAGGTACTTCTCCGCGTAGGAGCAAATGGCTCCAACCACGGCGATCGCCAGCACTGAAACGGCCGCGAATTTGAGAATGGCTAGATTGTCGCGGCCGACCTTCGAGAGAATAAATGCGTTCAGCCAGCCGTGGATTTCCCGCGATTTCAAAACGTTGTCCAGGACGATCTTGAGCGGCCACGGTTCCAGCAGATTCGTCAGGGTTTCCCCAATGACGGCCAGCAAACCGAGAGCAAGAAGCTTGGAATACGGCCTCAACAAATCGGTGATGGTCAAGGATTTGCGTTTTCGGGGATCGGTCTGCATCAATATCCTACTTCACTATAGATGCGCCAGCCAGCCGTTAGTACGCTAATTGTGTGTCCCTTGCTTATTCGACTCGGTCTTTAGCCTTCGCGGGGGATCGACGTGTCGTACATCAACATCAGCGGGACGTTCTATTACCTGTGCAGCATTCTGGACGGCTGCAGCCGGTACATAGTCAACTGGGATCTGCGGGAGTCGATGACCGAGGGGGACATTGAGATCATCATGGAGCGTGCCAAGGAGAACCACTCGGAAGCGCGGCCCCGGATCATCTCCGACAACGGGCCGCAGTTCATCGCCAAGGACTTCAAGGAGTTCATTCGAATCTCGGGCATGACGCACGTCAGGACTTCGCCCTACTATCCCCAATCGAACGGGAAAATCGAACGTGGGCACAAATCGCTAAAAGGAGAGTGCATTCGGCCCGGAACGCCGCAGTCGCTGGAGGATGCGCGGCGGCTGGTGGAGGGCTACGTCGAGCACTACAACGATGTCCGCCTGAACAGTGCCATTAGCTACGTCACGCCGAGGGACATGCTCGCCGGCCGTCAGCAGGAGATCCATGCTGAGCGAGATCGGAAGCTGGAGGGGGCACGAAAACAGCGGCAGATTCGTCGGCAGCAGGCCGCGTGAAGAAGAGGCCGATAAGCCCATTTTCGGTCTCGGCGGTCACTCTAGTAAACACTACGACGTTAGGGTGGATCAAGCCGGCGTCGCCACTTCTCATCGCCGGGCGAGATACGGGCAAGTGCGCCAGATTGTGGCCCACGCAGGCCGTCGGTGGGTGTCCGCCACCGGACGCCGTAGTGCCATAAAAGGACGGCTGCCAGCTCATTTTCGTCTGATCATCAATCGATTAGAGATGGCGACACGTGTGCAAGCACTGCACTGCTACCGGATTTTAGAATTGGCCCCAGCAAGCATAGGAAAGGATCTCGATGGGGGAAGTAAGGGCCGGCCGCGAACCTATCGACGGCCGGAAAGGGAAGATCATGACACCAAACTGTGGCAAACTACGAAAGAAGTGTTTCCAGGCCACTGAAATAATCCTGGCGCTGACCCTCGCATGCTCTGGTCTGCACGCCCAAGCCTCACAGGTACAAACGTTCCCGCTCTCCGGCGCGCAGGATCTGGATGCGCGCAATGTGAAGGTGGAATCGACTGAGTACAAGGGGCGCAAGGCCATTTGCATTACATTGCCGGTTTCGCCCGCGCCCGCGTCAGGTCCTCGTTTTACCTTCCTTCGAGGCGTTGATTTCGCGGACGGAATCATCGAGGCGGACGTCGCGGCCAAAGTGACACTGATTACGCCTGCGGGGTTCTCGCCCTCCCCCCCGGCTTCATCGGAATCGCGTTCCGCTCCCGGTCCGACGCCAATCACTATGAGCTCTTTTACATTCGTCCAGGCAACTCCGGCTCAACCGATCAGGCGCAGCGGAACCACTCGGTTCAATATGTCTCAATGCCGGATTTTGACTGGTCCAAGCTGCGGTGGCGCTGGCCCTCGGTCTACGAGGCCTATGCGGACCTGGAGCCCGAGGCCTGGACCAGAATGAAAATCGAGGTGGCGGGCCGTCAGGCGAAACTGTACGTCAACAGCGCCCCCAGGCCCGTGCTGGTGGTGGACGGGCTCAAAGGCGAGGACCTCACAGGCCGAATTGGCTTGTGGGCAGCCGGCGGACAGGACAACTACTTCTCGAATGTGCGCATCACCCACGCGAAACGGCAAGCTGTCGAGAACGGCAGCGACGCCACCGGCACGTGGGATATCCAATATGGGATCGGAAGATTCTCCGGTGCGCTCAAGCTCCATCGCGATGGCGCGACGGTCTCTGGAACAGCGTCAGGTCTGCTTGGAACGGACCTGCCGGTTACCGGAACCTGGCGGAATGGGTATTTGGAAATCGCCTTTCACGGCGCTTTGCCGGGCAGTGATCCTGGAGGGGTTACCGCCAGTCTTGCCGGCTGGATTGACGGCAACTCCGCGAAGGGACGCCTGACCATAAGCGGCAAGGCCGATAACACCTGGACTGCCACGAGGAGAGAATAAAGGTCGCCTGTGGTAAGAACCGTCTTAACTGGACGCCGCCAGTTTACCCATCGTTCGGCGCTGGCAACCGGGAACTCGCGCTTTGCTGCAAGGTCAGGATTCATCGTCAGACCAGCCATCGGGCGCGAGACGAGTGTCGTATTGGGATGAGTCGCCCAGCGTTTACCAACTCCGGGCGGATCGTCGGCGACTCGAACATTGGCCGGAAACAGTGTTCGAGGAGATTACCCGCGTGTAGTCGCCTGGCGTTTACCGAAACTGTCAACGCAGCCTGCGGAATCAATGGTGATTGATTCCTTTCCTAGCCAGTCTCGTTTTGCGGCGTCAATGGGGCATGAATCCGGGGGCACCAGCCAACCTGATTTCTTTTTGAAACCAGTTGCAGTGTCAGCAGCGAGGCTTGCCCGACTACATTGGGCGGTGTCGTCCAAACTGGGCCCTCGAAATGGCCATATACTCGCCGGCCACGATCGGTATTCCAGCCTGGTGTAGTGCGCCGATCACGGCCAGGTTTTCCGCCATCCGACCTTGGAATGCGGCGCTGCCGGTTGCAGGCGCTCCCAGGGAGATGAATTTCGAGGCCAATGTGTAGGGAGCTTT
>CATPCJ010000204.1 GCA_955652915.1 uncultured Bryobacteraceae bacterium | reverse complement strand
TTTGTAAATAAATTGTTTCATAACCGATCTCCTTGACGCTGCTTTCACGTCAGCTCAAGTGTACGCCACGGATAATATTTAGCAATAGCCTACATCGGTCATGCGTAACCCGAGGTGATTCTCGTGTTGTTACAACAAATGTTCGGGTTCGGTGTAGGACGAGCCTGGCCGCATCACAAAGTCCTATGTTGGCAATGGTCTGCTTATGTAAGTCTGTCTTTACGCGGTCAAACTGAATACCAGTTCTTCCAGAACTACGCGATCGTCCGGGCGCGCATCGCGGAGAGCTTTGTCGGCCCAGAAGACTTTCTCAATGGCACGGCCTAGCTTTTCCCCGGAGAAAGCCGTCACGGTTTGACTAACCTGATTCGCGCGATCGGGCCACATCCGAATTCCCTGCTTTGAAAAGTAAGCGAGGATCTGGGCCGAGGTTTTCAGTCCGGCTTCCTGCGCAACCAGGGCCAGCCGGAATTGGGTAGCCAGAAACGTCAGCGCCAGCGGCATGTATTCACCTTCGTGAAGCAATGTATCCAGACTGTCGAGAGAGCGTTTGCGATCGCCTCGCCCCAATGCCGCAACCAGCGCGAAGATGGTGGACGCTTGCGCGTTGGGAACCAGGCGCAGAATGTCGCCGGCCGTGACTTTCCTGCCGGTGCCCACGTACAGCCGCAGCTTCTCAATCTCATTGGCCAGGCGGCCGGCGTCGGCTGCCAGCGAATCCACTAAGAGGCCAAGTTCCGAAATCCCCATCTGGAGTCCAGCCGCCTTCAACAGGTCCTGCGCAAGTTGCCGCGCCGATTCCAACGTGTAAGGACGGAACTCCACCACATCGGGAATCGCCGCGTAGAATTTCTGAACGCGCTCGATCTTGGCGCGATCGTCACCCTCGAATTCGAATCGGCTGGATTCGAAAACAACCACCGTGCCGGGGGTAGGATTCCGCGCGTACTCGGCCAACTGCGCTCCGGCGGAATTCTCATCCTGGGTGGCGCTCGCCCGCCCCTTGGGCAGTGCCGTCTCCGCGCCCGAGACCCAGATCACGCGGTTCATGGCGAACAACGAAAGCGAGCGTGCATCGTCCAAAACCGCGGCCACGGTGGTCGATTCCAGATCGTGCCGCACCAAGCCATCTTCGCGATCCTCGGCAGGCAGCGCCTTTTCGATCAATGCGCGGCGGCAAAGGCCGAGCTGATACAACTCCGGCCCAAGAAACAGATAGACCGGCGCGGGCGGACCTTTCCGAAGCCGCTGCAGAAACTGGTCGGGCCTCAAAAATTCTCCAGGATGGCGGTGACCACGTCGCGAGCGACATCGCGGCTCAGGCGATCGAGCGCGGCGTCGCTCTCATCGAAGTAAGCGGTGGTGTTGGTGACGCTGATTTCGTAGGTCTGCCGCACATCGAAACTAGGCCGCGTGAAGATCACCTTGCCGGTGGCGCGCTCCACTAGACTCACTTGCATGGTCACGTTCACCGCCAATCCGCTGGCTCGTTGCGTCTTCTGATCGAACACGGTGGGATAAGCGATGTAGTTAATCACTGCGCCGCGCAAGATGGCGTCGGCCGCCTGCGGATCGTTGACAATCTGATACCGCGTACGCGCAATGAACTCGCGGGAAATCGCTTCTGGAAGATGATCCGTGAGTTTGTAGCGAGTGGTGAGATTCGTGAACGCGGGAATCGCTATGGTGTGGATGCTCTTCGGAACCAGGTCGGTTTTTCCGGAAACGTGGTAGCCGCAGGAACTCAGGAGAAAACACACACACACAAGAGACCCTCGCGCTAAGCCCAACACAGGCAAGAATGCCTGTGCCACATTGGGCTTGTTGTTAAAGAAGCTCACGGGCAACCTCCATTGCATTTTCCGCGCTGATGCGAAGATTGTCGGTTACCACCCAGAACCAGAACGCGCGCGGTTCGTTGCGATCCGGCGAAATTGCTCCGACGGTGATTCCGCCTTGCCCCGCCACGCCGACGTTGGTGGGCGGCTCTTCGTCTTCCGCCCTGAGGTCAATCCTCGGCAAGGTGATGGCGCGCACAATCGCTTCTCTTCCCGGATTGCTTTCGAACTCAACCCATACCGAGATACTGTAGCCGTGAAAAACCGGCGCCTGAATCAAGCGCAGGGACGGCATGGGCACATTTCCGGCGCCGGCCAGAAGGCTAGCCAGATGACGATCTATCTTGAGTTCGATTTCTTCAAGCGAGTGCGGCGAATCCGAACCATACTTTGGCAGCAGGTTGAAACTGACTTGCGCATCGTAGACTTCTTTCGGAAGCGGCTGGAACGACAGCAGCCCGACCGTCTGTTTCTGCAGCTCGTCGATGCCCGCTTTTCCCCGTTCGCTGGCCGGCTCGAAAACTTCCACAACCGACCTGCGAATCGCACCCGCTTTGCTGAGCTGCGTCAGGAACAGGGCGAGTGCGATCGCCGCGGGATGCGGGATCACGGTGATCGACGCAGGCTGCTTTTTTCCATCGTCCTCCAGCATGGGGACGCGCAGCCGCGCAGCCGGATTGTCTTCCAGGCGGCCGCTCATGTCGATCAACACCGGCATTGGCTTGGCGCCTTGAATCTGCTCGTAGGCCTTTCCGCTCGATTCGTTCGATCCGGCCAGAATGACGACTCGGGCTGTAGCAAGATCGGCCATTTGCAGCGAGTTGATGACTATCGGTTCCTGGCGTCCCGCTGCAATGATAGGCGAATCCACGTCGGCGGCGATCAGCTTGACATTCACCGCAAGATCACTGGTGTCTAGTAGATCGCGAATCTCTTTTCCAAGAAGCGATTCGCCTCCGACGATCGCGAGTGTGTTTCGCTGGGTGCTTCGATGAGTATGCATGATCAACTAACCTGATGCTCCGGAGCGGCCGGTGGATGACGCGGCCGGAAACGGCGGCGGATAATCCCGCCCGCTCGAATGAAAATACCGGTGGCGACGTATAGGGACGAAAGCGCCAGAAGCACGGCTTGTGAGTAATTCCAAATTAGTAAAATGAGCGCGCCGGCAACAATGACGAGCAGCGGCGACCGGGGGCCCGTCATGTGGACTTCCTTGAAGCTCGGATAGCGCCAGGTGCTCACCATCAGGAACGAGAGAAGAGCCAGCATCGTTAGCCAGACGGCCGAAAAGACCCAATCTTGCAGTGGAACGCTATCGGCCCCATAGACGACGGCGACAACCATGCCCGCGGCGGCGGGAATCGGGAGGCCCACGAAATACTTACGATCGGGCCGGCCAGGATTCTTCGGAACGGGATTGGTCTGCACATTGAATCGAGCCAAGCGGACCGCGCCGCATAGCAGAAAAAGAAACGCCAAAAAATAACCGGCGCGATGGTCCAACAGGAAGCCGCCAGGCGCAACGAAGTGAACACCCCAAGTGTAGGCCAGCACCGCCGGCGCGATTCCGAAAGCGATCACGTCGGCCAGCGAATCCATTTCCCGGCCAAAATCGCTGACGGTGTTGGTCATGCGGGCGATGCGGCCATCCAAGCCGTCCAGCACGACCGCGGCGCCGATGGCCTTGGCCGCGACTTCGAAATGCGGATTGGCGCCAAGGTGTCCGCCGGCGCCGAACAGCGCACCCTCGATAGATCGCAAAATGGCGATAAAGCCCAGGAAAATATTTCCGGCCGTGAACAGTGTCGGCAGCGCATATGCGGCTCTTCGCGGACGCTTGGACGACGAGCGCGGATCGATGAATCGTTCTTTCAGCGTGAGCCTGGCCATCAGCCTTCTTTCCTGCGCGCGAGAATGCTGGATCCACCGGCCACGCGTTCGCCCGGCTTCACCAGGATGTCCCACTCGGGCCCGAGAAAAACGTCGACGCGCGAGCCGAATTTGATCAAGCCGACACGTTCGCCTTTTGCAACGCGGTCACCCGGCTTCTTGTAGCACACGATGCGGCGCGCGATCAGGCCGGCGATTTGTGAAAAGCCGACGCTGGTATCCTGGCCGGCAATAGTCACGGTATTGCGCTCGTTCCGCGAGCTGGCAAGCTCGCGGCTGGCCACGAGAAATTGGCCCTTGGTATACGCGACGCTGGTGACGTCGCCGGCGATGGGCGCGCGGTTTACATGCACGTCAAACACGTTCAGGAAAATGCTGATGCGCGCCGGGGCGGAATCGCCCGCCAGGATGCCGACCACTTTCCCGTCGGCGGGTGAAACGGCCACCGGCCCCTCGGGTATGACACGTTCCGGATCGCGGAAGAAGTACAGGCAGAATACCGCCAACAAAAACATCGGCGCGGCGAAAAGAGGTTGAGTAAAGTACCAGACCGCGGCGCCGCCGGCGGTGAGGGCCAGCGCGTAGTAGATGCCGTCGATGACCATTTACACTTCCGTGGATGACTTAAGCCCGCTCTTGATAGCTGCCGTCGCTGGTGCTGACCCGAATCTTCTCGCCTTCGTTGATGAACGGAGGCACCTGCACCATCAGCCCGGTCTCCATTTTGGCGGCCTTGGTGACATTCGATACGGATGCACCCTTGAGTCCGGGCTCAGTTTCGACAACCGTGAGATTGACGCTGGGCGGAAGCTCTACGCTGATGGCCTTGCCCTCGTAAAACTCTACGTTCACCTTGAGCTGCGACACCAGGTATTCGACGCCATCGCCGAGGATATCGCGCGTCAAGTGCATCTGCTCGAAGTTTTCAGTGTTCATGAAATAGTAGTACTCGCCATCGTCGTACAAGTATTCCATTTCAACTTCTTCAAGCATTGCTCGCTCCACTTTATCTTCGGAAGAGAAACGATGCTCGGTCATGGAGCCGCTGCGCAAACTGCGCATCTTGACCTGAACGAATCCGCGCAGATTGCCAGGAGTGCGATGGTCCATTTTGAAGATGGAATAAAGTTCGTTATTGAACTTGATGACCATGCCGGGACGTAGCTGTGTCGATGAAATCATTAGAACCTCCAGTTTAACAGGCGGAGCGGGCCATGTATTGGAAGCTGGCCGCATTGGTTATAATGGATGGCAGTGGCGCTATCGTCTAACGGTTAGGACGGAGCCCTCTCAAGGCTTTAATACGGGTTCGATTCCCGTTAGCGCTACCAATTCCTCATAGACTTACGGGCTTTGCGCTGTGACGCGCCGTGACGCGCAACGCGCCAGGAAAAACTTCTCTACATCAGTTCTCACTCAACAGATAACCGCACGGGCGTGGCGACGGATTCATTAGCGCTTGAACTGCGCAGCGAGTTTTTTCATTGCGGCATTTTCGCGGGTAACTTCACCAGCCTCTCGACTGTGCAAAGCTATCTCTGCGGCGATTGAGCGACCGAGAATTCGCTGATCGATATTGCCGAACGGCCCAGGCACGAGGCTTCCCAACAAACCGACCCAGGCCGGGGTATGAGCGTTGCCTACAATGATGCCGGGGCGAAATATGGCGAGGCGAGTAAAACCGATGTTGCGCACGGTGTCTTCCTTCATGCCCATTACGCGGACATATCGAAACCGGCTGCGGGCTGTGCTTCCTGCCGCAGAAAGTAGGCAAAACTGGGCGATTCCGGCGTAGTGGCAGCCACGCGCAAATGAACCGACGACGCCTAGTTCAATTCGTTTCAATTCTTCTTCGCTCCAGCG
>CATPCJ010000203.1 GCA_955652915.1 uncultured Bryobacteraceae bacterium | reverse complement strand
GTGTAGATATCCGAGCACCCCCAATAATTAATAAACATTTTCTGGCCATTCAGGATGTAATGCTTTCCATCCGGGCTCAAGTCGGCGCGGGTGCGCGCAGCCAGCGCGTCCGATCCAGCTTGCGGCTCGCTCAGGCAATACGCCGCCACCATCTCCGCGCTCGCCAGCTTCGGCAAGTAGCGCTGCTTCTGCTCTTCGTTGCCGAACATCAACAGCGGCAGCGTGCCGATACCGGTGTGCGCGCCGTGCCAGCCGGAATACGAGCCGTCCTTCGAGACACCCTCGGCCACTATCATCATGGACGTCAGATCCATCTCCATGCCGCCGAATCTCTCCGGCAGGATCACGCCAGTCAGCCCGAGCTGCGCCGATTTCCGAAGGATGGAGATCGCCAGTCCAGGCTCCTGATGCTGGATGGCGTCGACATTCGGCGCGACTTCCTTGTTCCAGAATTCTTCAGTGGTACGCGCGATGGCGTAATGTTCCTGAGTGAAATCTTCGGGCGAGTAAATCTCTTCGGGCGATGAGCCGGTCAGAAGAAACGATCCGCCTAGATGTTTGGTTGGAGTGAGTGTAGTTGCCGCCATAGTGGTTCCTCAGTTCAAACGCTCGAATATTCCGGCTGCGCCTTGTCCGCCGCCGACGCACATGGTCACCATTCCGTATTTTAGGTCATGCCGCTTCATCTCGCGGAGAATGGTGGCCGTAAGTTTGGCGCCAGTGCAGCCCAAGGGATGGCCCAGCGCGATCGCGCCGCCGTGGGGATTTACCCGATCCGGATCGATACCGGTCTTGCGGATTACAGCCAGCGCCTGCACAGCGAAGGCCTCGTTTAACTCGACCACGCCGATGTCGTCTTTATTGAGTCCCGCCAGCGCCAGTGCTTTCGGAATCGCGACCACGGGGCCGATCCCCATGATTTCCGGTGGAACTCCCGCGACCGCAAAGCTCACGAAGCGAGCCATTGGTTTCAGGCCCAACTCCCTGGCTTTGCGCGCCGACATTACCAACGCGGCGGCTCCACCATCGCTCATCTGCGAGGAGTTTCCGGCCGTCACCGATCCGTCGGCCTGGAACACCGGCTTTAGCTTCGACAGCGCTTCAAACGAAGTGTCGGCGCGAGGCCCTTCATCTTTCTGAAACGTCCGGCTATGATGCTCAGCATGGCCGTTCTCAAGAATATTCGCTTCGACTTCGACGGGCACAATCTCTTCGTCGAACTTGCCTTCAGCTTGGGCGCGCAACGCATTCCGATGGCTGCGATAGGCGAATTGATCGGCGTCGGCGCGGGTTACGCCGTATTTGCGCTGAACTTCTTCGGCGGTGAGGCCCATGCCCATGTAGATTTGCGGAAGGTGATCCACCATCCAGGGGTTCGGCGCGAATTTATAGCCCGCCATGGGAATCATGCTCATGGATTCGGCGCCGCCGGCGATGATGATTTGCGCGCTGCCGGAACGGATTCGATCCGCGGCCATGGCGATGGCTTGCAGTCCGGAGGAACAGAAACGATTGATGGTGACGCCCGGAACCGCGTCCGGAAGACCCGCACGCAAAGCGGCCACGCGCGCCATATTCATGCCGGATTCGCCTTCGGGATTAGCACAGCCCAAAATCACGTCGTCTATTTCGTCGGGGACCACGGCAGGATATTTTTCGAGCAGCCGCCGGATGACAGCAGCCGCCAAATCGTCGGGCCGCGTGGCGCGCAAGGCGCCCTTGGGAGCTTTCCCGATGGCGGTTCTGAGACAGTCGATAATTACGGCGTCGTGCATTAGTAAATCCTTCGTGTGGGGGAGATTGGTAAAGATGCGGAGGCGGACGGGCCGATTACAAATCGGCCGCAGGTTGCCAACCTGCGCCACAAGGACTTTATGGGAGTAATGGCCATTTTAGTTTCGAAGGGGCTTGCCTGTCTTTAGCATATACCCCATGCGTTCCTGCGTTTTCGGATTTCCGCAGAGGCTGAGAAACGCTTCGCGCTCCAGATCCAGAAGGTATTGCTCGGAGACCACTTGCTCGCCGGTGAGCCGGCCGCCCGTCAGAATTGTCGCTAGTTTTTCCGCGATGGTAACGTCGTGATCGCTGATGTAGTGGCCTTGACGGGCGGACCAGGCTCCCAGTTTCAACAATGCGTACCCCGCTTCGCCTGCTACCTTAATATCGGTGCGCGGCACGCCGGGAGAGTAGCTTGGCGCCAAGGAAAGAGCAAGAGCCTTGGCGTCGCCCATGAGCCGTTCCGGATTCATGGAGATGGAATCGGCGCGATTCAGGAGGCCCAGCTTTTTGGCGTCTTCAGCGCTAGCGGAAACCTTCGCGTAACCGATCAGCTCAAAAACTTTTCTGGGATCTTTCAAGCGCAACAGCAGTTCCTTGCATCCGCCGCCACCCGGAATCAGGCCGACACCCACCTCCACCAACCCGATATAGGTTTCGGCCGCGGCTTGGGCGCGCGCGGAGTGCAGCACGATCTCACAACCTCCGCCGAGTGTGCGGGAAAAGGGCGCTGAAACCACCGGCTTGGATGCATACTTCAACGCCATGTTGACCTGCTGGAAGCGATTGATGGCGAGGTTCAACTCGTCCCACTCGCCTTCCTGCGCGGCCAGTAAAACCATCATCAGGTTGGCGCCGACGCTGAAGTTTTCGCCCTCGTTGGCGATCACCATGGCGTCGAAGTTGCGATCGGTTTCCTCCAGACCGGCATACATCATGGCGATATTGTCTTCGCCCAGCGCGTTCATCTTGCTGTGGAATTCCACACACAGCACGCCGTCGCCAAGATCGACCAGCGACGCGCCGGAATTCTTGTGGACCACTCCGTGTGAACGCTTCAGGCCGGCGAGCGCGATGATACCCGGACGCCGTTCGATGGGCAGATAATCTTTGACGTGAAAATCGAAGTAAACGGTTTGTGGATCGCCGTTGCGGCCGGCGGCATGCTTATACAGCGAGAGCACTCCGCGGGAAAGCATTTCCCTGACGCTGGGCGGCAGGTGACGGCGTTCCGTTTCGAGCCGGGTGACAACATCGAGAAATCCTATTGCGTCCCACAACTCGAACGGGCCGAGTTTATTGGCGTAGCCCCAGCGCATGGCGCGATCGATCTCGACAACGCGGCCGGAGATTTCAGGAATCATCTCGGCCGAATAGAGAAACAGGTCGCTCAAAAGCTTCCATAGGAAACTGCCCGCGCGATCGTTGGAGCGAAGCAGGGTGCGGAGCCGCTCACCGATGTCTTCGATGGTCTTGGCGGCCTCGACGGAGGGGAAGCGCGGCTTCTGCAAGGGCTGGTACTCAAGAGTTTTCCAGTCCAGGACCAGTATTTCCTTGCTGTCGCCGCCGCGCGTGCGTTTGTAGAACCCTTGCCCGGTTTTGTCGCCAAGCCACTTGCGCGCGATCATTTCTTTTTCAAAATCGAGCGGCAAAAAGCGATCGCGCCACGGATCGTGGGGCACGGCCTCGTGGAGATTGCTGCCCACGAACGCCCACACATCGAGACCAACCAGGTCAAGCAGCCGGAAACTTGCGGTGTTGGGCGCTCCAATCAAGGGACCGGTTAGCGCGTCCACTTCTTCGATGGTGAGATCGTCTTCCACCATCGTTTTCGCGATGGTGCCGCCGAAGAAACTGCCGATGCGGTTGGCGATGAAGTTAGGCGTGTCCTTCGTTCGCACTACGCCTTTGCCGAGCCGGCGGTCGGCGAATTCCTCGACCGCAGCCAGGATTTCCAGATCGGTATCCACGCCTGGGATCAATTCCATGAGGTGTAGATAACGCGGGGGATTGAAGAAATGAGTACCCAGAAAATGACGCCGAAATGCGGGAGAAAAACCGGCGGAGATCTTCGCCAGAGGAATGCCGCTGGTGTTGGTGGAAAGAATGGAGTCGGGCTTGCGGATGGTTTCCACGCGGCGCCAGAGATCGCGCTTGGCATCGAGATTTTCGACGATGGCTTCGATAACCCAATCGCAATCGCCGAGTCTATGGAGATCGTCTTCCAGGTTGCCAGGCGTGACCAATGCCGGTTTTTCATCCGTGAAGAAACCGGGAGGCCGTTGCTTAATAGCGTTTTCGATGCCTTTGAGGGCGGCCGCGTTGCGATTCGGCTGATTGGGTAAAACGATGTCCAGAAGAAGAACGGGCACGCCGGCATTTGCAAAATGCGCGGCGATCCGCGAGCCCATGGTGCCTGCGCCGAGTACGGCGACACGACGAATTGTTCGCATGAATGATTCCTTGACGATTATATCGAAAGGTCGTTTTCGCGATCGAAGTAATTGAGTGCCTGGGTCATCGCTTTCCGGAGCGGGATCGGAACTTCCTGGGTGAGGTTAACCCCACTGATGGAGCCGCCGCAGGCGTTCTCCGTTCGTGTTGGGTCTGTGGACTTGGATTTGCAAGAGTTCCCTGTGGAAAGAATCGCTTGCTGACGCGCGCGGTTCCGTCTGTGGGTGTCCGATCTTGGGATTGGGTTCGTTCTTCACTGTCTTTGTTTCCGGCGTCGAGATTTCTATTCCTGCAGGGGGCGCAGACGCGGCAAGTCTCTGACGGCGCAGGTGTAAGTGCGCTCGAGCTCGACCATCGCTAAACATCCGGATTCTGAAACCGGCCGTCCCGGTTCATTCGCCCGCGCCGTCCGAAAATTCCCGCTCGAAGACATCCCACGTAAGTATTACTTACCCTTTCCTCCGGCCCGAATACCCTACCAAGCGCGGGGCTAGCTCCGGTGGTCTTCCACAAATCACTAGCAATCGCCAGGCCATTCACGTGCGTCCGGCCGCTGAACTCAGAAGCTGTGAAATCGCAAACCAAAGCGTGTGGCCGCTGGAGGCCACCCCGGACGATGAAAATACGTGGTTTCTTGCGCGTATTTTCGGAAGAACACAGGCAAGAATGCGTGCGCCACGTTAGGCCACATGGCCCTCGCCCTGCAATCGACTACATCACCGGCCGGAACCGCGCCGTGAAGTGGCGCAGGAATTGGGGCTGTTTCACGATCGCGAATCCGCGAATGCGATCCTTGCGCTCGTTCACTTCCAGGATCGCTTCCACCAGATAATCGATGTGGCTTTGCGTGTAGACTCGGCGGGGAATCGCCAGCCGCAGCAATTCGTGCCGCGCCTGATCCGCGAACATCACCGAGCCGATTTCGACCGACCGTACTCCGGCATGACGGTATAGCTCCACTGCCAGCGCTTGACCGGGAAACTGCTCCCGAGGGATGTGCGGCAACATGCGCCCCGCATCAATATAGATGGCGTGGCCGCCGGGGGGCTCGACGATAGGCACACCGCGATCGGCGATGTGGCGGCCCAGATACGCGGTGGAGGCGATGCGATACTCCAGGTACTCCGGCTGCAGGACTTCTTCGAGACCCACCGCGATCGCTTCCAAATCGCGACCTGCCAGGCCGCCGTAGGTCGGGAAACCCTCGGTGAGGATCAGCAAATTGGTCTCTTGCTCGGCCAGCTTGCTGTCGTTGGTGCATAGAAATCCGCCGATGTTGGCGAAGGCATCTTTTTTCGCGGAGAAAGTGCAGCCGTCGGCTAGCGAGAACATCTTTTGGGCGATCTCGCGAGGCGTGAGCTCTGAATAACCGGATTCGTCTCGTTTGATGAACCAGGCATTCTCGGCGAATCGGCAGGCGTCGAGATACAGCGGGATGCCATGACGCCGGGTCACTTTGCGAACCGCCTCGATATTCGCCATCGACACCGGTTGACCGCCGCCCGAATTGTTGGTGACGGTGATCATCACCAGTGGAATCTTGGACACGCCCTCGGCCTGGATCAGGTTTTCGAGAGCTTCGACGTGCAGGTTGCCTTTAAACGAAATGCGCGCTTGAGTATCGGCGGCCTCCGGGATGGGCAGATCCAGCGCACGAGCGCCGTTGGATTCGATATTCGCGCGCGTGGTGTCGAAATGAGTATTACTTGGAACGGTGTGGCCGGGTTTGCACAGGATGGAAAACAAGATTCGCTCGGCTGCCCGGCCTTGATGAGTGGGGATAACGTGCCGGAACCCGGTGAGTGCGCGGACGGCGTGCTCGAAGCGGTACCAGCTTTCGCTGCCGGCATAGGATTCGTCGCCACGCATCATGGCCGCCCATTGTCCGGTGGACATGGCGCTGGTGCCGGAGTCCGTGAGGAGATCGATCAGGATGTCGCTGGAGCGGATTTGGAACAGGTTGTAGCCGGCCGCTTCCAGAAACTGCTCGCGCTGCCGGGGGGTGGTGCGGCGGAGGGGTTCAACGCTCTTGATGCGGAAGGGCTCGATGATGGTACGCACATTCTAAGAGTAGCGGACGAAAAATCGTGTCATACAAAATGGCCTGCTCAAGCGACTGATAGGCGAAAGAGGGCTTATGATCTTCAAACTATTTCTTCCGCTCGCCTTGGGAGCGGTTCTATCGGCACAAATGCCCGATCTAAAGGGAGTGCTGAACCTTTCCGATAACCAGGTCCAGAGTCTGGTACAGCTCCAGCAGCAAAAGCCGCCGGTACTGCAACCTCTTGTCCAGCAAATGCAACAGGACCAACAGAAGCTCCAGCAACTGCTCGGAGCGAACCCGGATCCCGCCGCGGTCGGGCGCCTGGTCATCGAGATGACCGCCATTAGCAAGCAAGTGGAACAAGTGCTGAGTAACTTCCGGCAGCAGGCCTTGAACGTTTTGGGGCCCGATCAAAAGAATCAGGTCCAGTCTTTGGCGGAGGTGCTGCGGCTCCAGTTGGCGGCGCACCAGGCCGTGGAGCTGGGACTGCTGAGCCCGCCCCCCAATTGAGGCATGATGGAACTGGCAATGGACCTGATCGCCCGGTCAATCATTGGTGGGATCGGCGATGCAATGTCTCTCGATGACATCGCGTTGAGGTCCGAGCTGGAAGCGCATCATGCGGAGAGCTACGGCTGGGCGTTATCCTGTTGCGGGCACCGCCGCGAGGAAGCCGAAAACGTGATGCAAATCGCCTACCTAAAGGTTCTGGGACGGCGCGCGGTTTTCGATGGGCGATCGAGCTTCAAGACGTGGCTGTTTTCCGTGATTCGCTACACCGCCGCCGGGGAGCGCAGGACGGAGCTATTCCACAGGTTGCGTTTGAAGGAGTTCTTCACGCGGCAGTCCGCACCGCGCGGCGCGCCTCCCAGTGGGGAGGACCTGGCTTCGTCCAATGAGGTCCAGGAGAACCTGAAAATGGTCCTGCTGAAGCTGCCACTCAGGCAGCGCGAGGTGCTACACCTGGTCTTTTACCACGACCTGTCGGTTCAGGAGGCGGCGAAGGTAATGGGCGTGGGGATAGGCTCGGCGCGCACGCATTATGAAAGAGGAAAGTCACAGATGCGAAGGCACCTGGACTCGGGAGGAAAGGCATGAATACGCCCGAAGACGCACGCTTGAAACGAGATTTCGAGAACTTGCGTGAGAACGACCGGCGTACGGCTCCGGATTTCCTGAGTACCGTTTCCGCCGCCAGAGGCAGGACTGTCGCGGCAGGGCCGCCGCGATCGCGGAATCGGATCTTCATCGCCGGTGCGCTCTTATTCGCGGCTGCGGCGGGGACGATGTTAGTCATCAGGCCGCACGGGTCAACCGCACCGACTGTTCGGGAGACGGGGTCACTTTTCGCTTGGTCGTCGCCGACCGCTTTTCTGTTGGAGACGCCTGGGAAGCAGTTCTGGAGCGAGACACCGCGGTTGGGAGACCGAGAGATCTACGGGCTGCCCGGCGCAAGAAAGGAAAGAAAATGAGAACCGCGGTTTGGATGGCGCTGCTGGCCGTTCCACTTCTTGGGCAGCAACCACCGGAAGATCCGATGCGAGACGTCATGTTTCCGCCGGAAATAGTGATGCATCACCAGCAGGCGGTGGGCCTAAGCGAGGAGCAGAGAAACTATCTCAAAGCGGAACTACGGCAGGCGCAGCCTCGTTTCACGGAGCTGCAGTGGACGTTGCAAGACGAGATGGACCGGCTGATTTCCATTCTCAAGCGAAGCAAGGTGGACGAGAAGGAGGCAGCGGCGCAACTGGACAAAGTTCTAAGCGCGGAGCGGGAGATCAAGCGCGCTCAGTTCACGCTTCTGATCCATATCAAGAATAATTTGACGGCGGCGCAGCAGTCGCAGCTTCGGGAGATTGGGGAGAAGGCGAGGGGGAAATAGAGTTTTCGGGGCGCGCTCTAAGACCCACACAGGCAAGAATGCCTGTGCCACGTGCGGCACAGGCAATCTTGCCTGTGTGGATCTTAGAGCGACTACTACCCGGTAAAACGCAAATCGCGACTTAGCTCTTTTCTTCAACCAGCAAATCGTTCGTCACCGAGAAAACTCCGGGGACGCCGTTTGCCCGAATGTAAGCGAGATTCTTGTCGCCTTCATTCGCCACCACGCCTTTGAGCGTTACGTGACCGTTCTCCACGATGATATGGATGGAAGGATTGGCGCCCATCGCGTAGCGGTACAGGCTGCCAAACCCGAAAATCGACCGGTACGTGGCCGCCCGGATCTGATTATCGAACGGCGAAAGCGGGAGAACCTTGATATTGCTAATGACGTTGGTTACGCCCGGGATGTGCTTTACAACATGCTCGGCGTCCGACTTCAATACCGGACGGGTCACCTCGCCGTACAGCGTGACAGTGCCGTTGTCGACCTTGTATTCGAAATTATCGAACACGCTGTAATACGGCAGCATCACCAATTCGCGGCGGACTGCGTCCCGCAAATCGCGCGGGGCGTTATTCGATTTCGCAAACATCGGGACGGTCAAAATGGCCAAAGCCGCGGCCAACGAAACATTCTGAAAAGCGGTCTTCATAACCTTCATAATCTTGTTTTTCCTCTCTATCTAACAGATGCGCCTACCGGCCCCGCAGGTTCCGTTTATTACAGATCTTTACCGCCTATAAGTCCTTTCAAATACGAGGTATCATGAAGGTTGGAAAGCATTCTGCAACCCTCATGTCTCAATCAAGCCCCCCGGATTTTGGAATCAATAGCTGGCTCGAGGACGAGCTCTACCAACAGTATCTGCACGATCGCAAGACCGTAGACGAAAGCTGGAAAAAGGTTTTTGAATCGAACGGAACCGTTGCGCCCGCGTTGGGAAATGGTTCTCATGCCGCGATTGCAGATCACGTATCACAGCCCTTAGATTCGCCGTATCACCCCGCCGCCGGTGAACAACTGGTTCCACTGCGGGGAGCAGCGGCGCGCATCGCCGAGAACATGAACGCCAGCCTCAGCATTCCTCTGGCAACCTCGCAACGCGTGATCCCGGTGAAGGTCATCGATGAAAACCGGCGGATCATCAATGAACATCGGACGCTGGTTGGGAAAAGCAAAATCTCTTACACGCACGTTGTTGGATGGGCCATCGTCAAAACGGTTGAAACCAGTCCCGCGCTGAACCAGGCTTTTGCGGAGGTTAATGGCGAGCCGTTCCGGGTGGTGCGCGGACAGATCAATATCGGCATCGCGGTGGACGTCGCCGGTAAGGATGGCAGCCGGTCGCTGAAGGTGCCGAACGTCAAGAATGCCGGAGAACTGGACTTCGCGCGGTACGTTCAGGCCTTCGACGACATTGTCGCCCGAGCCCGCGGCAACAAGCTCACGGTTCAGGATTTCGAGGGCACCACTATTTCGCTGACGAATCCGGGCACCGTTGGCACGCTCGCATCCGTGCCGCGGCTGATGCCTGGACAAGGCGCGATTATCGCCACCGGCACCATCGACTACCCGGCCGAATATCGCGGCGTCACGGAACAACTGCGCGCCGTGCTGGGACTCAGCAAGGTGATGAGCGTCACCTGCACCTACGATCATCGCGTGATTCAAGGCGCGGAATCCGGCATGTTCCTGGGGCGGCTGCAGGAATTGCTGGAGGGCAAGGAAGATTTCTACGAAGAGATTTTCGCCCATCTCAAGGTTCCCCATAAGCCGGTGCACTGGGAGACGGATCGGCCGGTGTCCGTGCCAGGCGTGCGAGGGTCGCAGCTTGACGAGGTGGCGAAGGAAGCGGCCGTACTGCAGCTCATCAACGCTTATCGCGTGCGCGGCCATCTGATCGCCGATTTCGATCCGCTTGGCTCCGAGCCTACCTATCACGCGGAGCTCGATCCGGCCACCTATGGCCTCACGATTTGGGATTTGGACCGGGAGTTTTTAACCGGGACTTTGATGTCCGATGACGACCATCCTCAAAAGGTGGCCACGCTGCGCGAGATCCTGGAAACGCTGCGTCAAACTTACTGCGGAAAAATCGGATGTGAGTACATGAACATCCAGATTCCCGAGCAGAAACGCTGGCTGCAACTGCAGATGGAGCCGACCGGGAATCGCTGGCCGTTGGATGACGAGACCCGCGTGCGCGCGTTGCAGCGCGTGATTGAAGCCGAAGAATTCGAACATTTCCTGCACACGCGTTTCATCGGCCACAAGCGCTTTTCCATCGAAGGCGCGGAATCCGCCATGGTGATTCTGGACGAAATTCTGAACCGCGCGGCCAACACCAACGTGCATGAGGCCGTCCTCGGGATGTCTCATCGCGGCCGGCTCAACATGCTGGCTAACATCGTCGGCAAGCCAGTAGTGCAGATTTTTTCCGAGTTCGAAGGAAGCGATCCGCATAGCACGCAAGGCTCGGGGGACGTGAAATATCACTTGGGCGCGAGCGGCGTCCGGAAGTCCACGGAAGGGCGCGAAATCATTGTTTCGATCGCCTTCAATCCGAGTCACCTGGAAGCCGTGGATCCGGTGGCGGAAGGCTTGGTGCGTCCCAAGCAGGATCGGCTGGGCGATACCAAGCGGGAACGCGTGATCCCGATTCTGGTTCACGGCGATGCGGCATTCGCGGGTCAAGGCGTGGTCGCCGAGACCCTGAATCTCTCGCAGTTGGAAGGCTACACCACCGGCGGGACGATTCACCTGGTGATCAACAATCAGATAGGCTTCACCACCAACCCCAACGAAGCGCGGTCGACGCCATATTCCACGGACGTGGCGCGCATGGTGCAGGCGCCCATCTTCCACGTCAACGGCGACGATCCGGACGCTTGCATCCGGGTGGCGCAGATGGCCTACGACTACCGGCAGCGGTTCAAGAAGGACGTGGTCATCGACATGTTCTGCTATCGCCGCCATGGCCATAACGAGGGCGACGATCCAAGCTACACGCAGCCGCTGCTCTATCGAAAGATTCGCGAGCATCCGTCGGTTGCGGTTCAATATGCAGAGCGGTTGGTTCGCGAAGAGGTCGCTAGCGGGGAGCAACCCGCCGAAATTCGCAAGAGCATTTCCGCGCGGTTGAACGAGGCGTACGATTCGGCGAACCAGTCCAAGGAGCGCTTCGAGGTCCAGGAACTCAGCGCGGTGGATCCGGTGGAAATGATCCGGCCGAGTCCGCATACGGCCGTGGACCGTGCGACCATCGAGCGCGTGGTGGAGCGCATCACGACGTTCCCGGCGGATTTCCATGTGCATCCGAAGCTGGAAGTCAGTTTGTCCAAGCGCCGCGAAATTTTGCGTGGCGCGCCGATGGATTGGGCCACGGCGGAAACTATTGCGTACGGGAGCCTGGTGTTGGAAGGCACGCCGGTCCGGCTGAGCGGTCAGGACAGCGGCCGCGGCACATTCAGCCAACGCCATCTGGAACTTTACGACAGCGAAACGGGCGAGCGGTACGTTCCGCTGCGGCATGTCTCGCCCGATCAGGCGCGATTTGATGTTTTTGATAGTTCTTTAAGCGAATATGCCGTGATGGGTTTCGAATTCGGTTACAGCGTGGCCGATCCGTTAACCCTGGTGCTGTGGGAAGCGCAGTTCGGCGACTTCGTGAACGGCGCGCAGATCATGATCGATCAGTTCATCTCGAGCGCAGAGTCCAAGTGGGGACAGCCCAGTGGACTGGTTCTCTTATTGCCGCACGGCTACGAAGGGCAGGGGCCCGAGCATTCCAGCGCGCGAATTGAACGCTTTTTGCAGCTTTGCGCCGAAGATAATTTGCAGGTGGTGAATGCCAGCACTCCGGCTCAGTATTTTCACGTTCTGCGCCGGCAAATGCACGGGGGCGCGGATCGGCGCGGCGTGCGCAAGCCCCTTATTATTTTTACTCCCAAGCGAATGTTGCGCCATCCCAAAGCGGTATCGACGATCGAAGAGCTGATGAGCGGAACGTTCCAGGAAATGCTGGACGATCCGGCCAGGTTGGAACCGGCTCGGGTGACACGCATCCTGATGTGCTCCGGCCAGATCTACTACGATTTGGTGGCGGCGCGCGAAGAACGCAAACTGCAACACATCGCAATTTTGCGGATGGAGCAGATTTATCCGTTCCCTGCCAGTGGCGTGCGGCCGCTGTTGAATCGCTATCCGGGCGCGAGCGAAATTGTATGGACGCAAGAAGAGCCGGCCAACATGGGCGCGTGGCGTTTCGTGCAGGAGCTGATGCAGCCTGTATTGGAAGGCACAAAGCGCACGCTTCGATACGCCGGCAGGGCGGCGAGCGCGAGCCCGTCGACTGGGTCGTTGAAGCGGCATCAGCAGGAATCCGCGGAATTGCTTGAAGAAGCATTTGGCGAGGAGCCGAAGAGCCGGCGGCGCAAGCGCTGATTGTCAAATGTCAAGAGTCGGGAAGCTTTCTCCTGGCGTCCGGAATACCGTTCGACGACGCGCCACCTGGAACCTGCACCGGGCGTAGAATTACAGTTAGTAGAATCCGGAGCGGACGACCAATGAGCATCACCATCCATCCCGAGCTCGAATCCAGACTGCGCGCCCGAGCAGAGGCAGAGGGGCTCACCATTGAGGCCTACGTAGAGCGCATTGCCCGTGACGACCAGCAGGCGGAGGAGGAACTCGAAGCGCTGGCCCTCGAAGGGCTGAACTCGGGCGAGTCGATTGAGGCAGGCGAGAGGTATTGGGAAGAGAAACAACGACGGCTCATTGAGCGGCACGAGAAGACTCGCATTCGGTGAGAACCCATTACGTCGTCAAGCCCAAGGCTGACCGTGACCTGGACGACCAAGCCGATTATCTTGCGGAGGAGGCGAATCTCGAAGTGGCACCTGCGTTTCCTCACGGCGGCGCACGAGACATTCTCCCTCCTCTGCACGCAGCCGAACATGGGTTGGCAATCGCGGTTAAAACACGTCACGCTTAAGTCGCTACGAGTCTTTCGCGTCACTGGTTTCGAGTCGATGCTCATCCTCTACCGACCGCTCCCAGACGGAGTTGACATTCTGCGAGTCGTGCAGGGTTCGCGAAACCTCCAAGCTCTCTTCCGTCGCCGAGAAGAAATCGAATGATGGGGGCGGATAGGCGGCCCGCCCATATGAAGGGCCCATCCGCATTGAGTGTGGGTCAAAATGTCAAGGATCGGGAAGCTTCTCCTGGCGTCCAGAATACCGTTCCATGACGCGCCAGCCGTTAAATTCTTCACCCAAAAATCGGTCAACAGAAAACTCCCGCTGATGTCCCGCTTGCGCGGCATGCGGCCCTATTGCCGATAGGCCAGTGCGGCGATAGCCGTGTCACTGTGGACGCCGATCGGCATCTCGGCATCTCAATCAATGTGCTGCGAGGTTCGTAGACTGGCAGAGTTTCCAGCCATTGCGCTTTCGGCACAACCAGCAGGGCTTGCCCTTCGATCCCAACCATCAGAGTGAAGGAATCGCCCAGAAACCGGCCCATTGCAGCGATGTCACGTTGGAGGATCGCCTCATTCCATTCACGTTCGTGGCGCCGGATCAGATCTTCAGAAAGTGCGTCCGCGGCCGTGGAATTACTCATAAGCTCAGCTTCGTATAAGGCATTTCGAAACGCAATCGGGTTAAGAGGCCGTCCACTTTCCGAATCGAATTGGCCGATCTGTGCCAGACTTAAGAGTAGGATGTCGCTTGTTCCTTCCTATATAGAATCGCTGCGGCCTTATGAAGCTGGCCGTAGTATCGAGGAAATTCAGCGTGAATTTGGGATCTCCCGCGTAACCAAACTGGCTTCAAACGAGAACCCGCTGGGCGCTTCCCCGCTGGCGCTTAAGGCCATGGCCCGGTCGCTGGAAGGCATTCATCTCTACCCGAATGGCGGACTCGGCCTGCGGCGGGTGCTCGCGGAACAATTCGATTTGAAGATCGAAAACGTAATTGCCGGGAGCGGTTCGGAGGGCATCATGTCCAACATCATTCGCACTTTTTTGTGCGATGAGGATGAGGTGCTCACTACTGAAGCCGCGTTCATCGGTTTTCAAGTTCTGGCGAAATCGCGCGGCGTCGCGTACCGCACCGTGCCCTATAGAAATTGGCATTACGATTTGCCGGCGTTGGCCGCGGCGATCAACCAACGGACGAAAATAGTTTATTTGGCGAATCCGAATAACCCAACGGGCACCATTTTTTCGAGGCACGAGTTCGACGAGTTCTACCGGCATGTCCCCGAGCGTTGCCTGATCATTCTGGATGAAGCCTATTTCGAGTACGCCAAGGACAACCCGCGCTATCCGGATTCGATGCACTACCGCTACGACAACGTCATCACGCTGCGAACGTTTTCGAAAGTGTACGGACTGGCGGGCGTTCGCATTGGCTACGGATTCGCGCACGAAGACCTGATTGCGAATTTGCTGAAGGTGAAGCTTCCCTTTGAACCCAGCAGCGTGGCCCAAGCGGCGGGCATCGGCGCGCTGGCCGACAAGGAATTCCTGCATCGCTCCTTGGAGCTGAATGCGCGCGGGATACAGTTCCTGACCAGGGCGCTCCGCGAGATGGGACTCACCGTGGTGCCGTCGGAAGCAAACTTCATCATGGTTGTGCTGGCCAGCAGCGATCAGGCGGCGCAGCTTACGCACGAGCTGCTTACGCAGGGCATCATCGTCCGTCCACTGGCAAGCTTCGGCCTGCCCCAGGCGATCCGCATCTCTACCGGAACGGAAGAAGAGAACCAGCGTTGCGTGGAGGCGCTGAGCAGCACCGGTATTCGCGCCTGTGTTGGATCAAGTTAAGGAGGTTCTATTGTCATGCGGCAATTAGCGGAACAATCGGCGAACAAAAACAATCAGACGGACTTTCTACCGCTGAACGGCACCGACTATGTGGAATTCTATGTCGGCAATGCCCGCCAATCGGCGCATTACTACCGCTCCGCGTTTGGGATGAAGCTGGTTGCCTATCGGGGGCCCGAGACCGGCACGCGGGATCGCGCTTCTTACATGCTGCAGCAGGACAAGATCCGGTTTGTGCTGACCACGCCCTTGCAGCCCGAAGGTCCGATAGCCGAACACGTCCAGAAGCACGGCGACGGCGTTCGCGAAATCGCTTTGTTGGTGGACGACGCGGAAGCGGCGTATAGCGAAACCACCAAACGCGGCGCGCGGGGCATTCTGGAACCCACCGTATTGAAGGATGAGCGGGGCGAGGTCCGAATCTCGGCGATCGCCGCGTATGGCGATACGATCCACAGCTTCGTGGAGCGCAAAAATTATCACGGCGTGTTTTTTCCCGGATTCGAGGCGGTGGAAAGCGAAGATGTCATTTCCAGGCCCGTTGGCCTGAAATACATCGACCACATGGTCGGCAACGTGGGTTGGAACCAGATGGACGCCTGGGTGAACTTTTATCGCGACGTCATGGGCTTCCAGCTCTATCAGCACTTCGATGACAACGACATCAGCACCGAGTATTCCGCGTTGATGTCGAAAGTAATGTCCAACGGCAACGGCCGCGTGAAGTTTCCTATCAATGAGCCGGCGGTAGGCAGGCGCAAATCCCAGATCGAAGAATACCTGGAGTTCTATCACGGTCCGGGTGTGCAGCACATTGCGATGGCCACCGATGACATCATCGCGACGGTTTCGAAAATGCGGTCGCAAGGCATCGATTTCTTACGCGTTCCGACGACCTACTACGAAACTTTGGAGCAGCGCGCCGGCAAAATCGATGAACCGATCGATAAATTGGCGGAGCTCGGCGTTCTGGTGGATCGCGACGATGAAGGCTACATGCTGCAGATTTTCACCAAGCCGGTTTCGGATCGGCCGACTTTGTTTTTCGAGGTGATCCAGCGCAAGGGCAGCCGTAGTTTCGGAAAGGGAAACTTCAAGGCATTGTTTGAGGCGATCGAACGCGAGCAGGCGATTCGCGGAAATCTTTAGGAGTCGTGGCGGACTTCAGTCCGCGCCACGGCTAGTTGCTGTGCGCCGCGGATTTCGCCACGGGGCCTTTTCCGCCTTTTAGTTCGGCGTCGAGGATCGGCTTCAACGATTCCATATTTACGGCTCCGTTGTAGCGCTTGCCGTTGATGAAGAACGCGGGCGTGCCGTACACGCCGACGGCTTCTCCATCGGCGACATCCTTCTGAATAACGGCCTGATACTTGGCGGAAGCCAGGTCGTTCTTAAAACGCTCCACGTCGAGACCAATTTGTTTGGCCCAGACCAGGATATTGTCGCGGGAAATCTTACGGAAATTCGCGAACATCAAATCGTGAAGCTCCCAAAACTTTCCCTGTTCCTTGGCCGCGAGCGACGCCGCAGCCGCCAGCGGCGCGTTGGGATGCATGGATAGCGGGAACTGTTTGAACACCAGCTTGATTTCCTTGGGATAGGCGGCCATCAATGTGTATACTTCTTTCACGGCCAGCGAACAATACGGGCATTCAAAATCGGAGAATTCGACGATGGTGATTCGTCCGTCGGCCGGTCCCTTTACCGGCGAGCCATCGACGGGAACCGATACTGGATCTTCGAGCAGCTTCGGACGGTGGGCCTTGGGAGACGAATCCATCAACTTGCTGATCTCGACCGGCGAC
Source organism: uncultured Bryobacteraceae bacterium (assembly GCA_955652915.1). Classification (GTDB taxonomy): domain Bacteria; phylum Acidobacteriota; class Terriglobia; order Bryobacterales; family Bryobacteraceae; genus Palsa-89. The sequence continues at coordinate 507 of CATPCJ010000203.1, read as the reverse complement.
TTGCCGTCCTTCACGCCTTGAACGGCGATGGCGGCAAGCTGTTTACTGTAGGAGCAGTTCGGATCTTTGACGATGCACTCGGCCACTTTCATGCCGCACAGACAGGAACAGTCCTGCTCGCGCACGAGCTTGAGCACGGCGCGCTTCTGGACCGCAGATAGGCCTGAAAGATCGATCGTCCCCAGCGTTTCGCTGGTTTGCCAAGCATTCGCGGCGGCCGGAGCCTGCGCGAGTAAAGCAGCCGCCGTCACAGCAAGGCAAAACACAGCAGTATAGATGCGCACGTCTTATATTATTGCAGCCCCGAGAAAGCTTTGGAGGTCATGTTCGTTTACGCCTGGTTCGCCAGGCGCGACATTGTTCAGTTTGCCGGCCTTCATCCACTTTTCAAGTTCGTCCACCAAGCAGAACAAATGGTCGAACGAATCGACCACAAAAAGCAACGGCTGGTAGTGATTTATCTCGAAAGACTGATTGATGGCCCACTCGAGTTGCATGGGAAAACGC
>CATPCJ010000202.1 GCA_955652915.1 uncultured Bryobacteraceae bacterium | reverse complement strand
CAAAGTCAAGCGAAATGGCTATTTGGCCACGTATCCCGCCGGCAAAACTTTATGAGGATCCACCCGCACGACCAGGTAGACAATCTGATCGGACGTGATCTCGCTGAACCAGTGCGGCGTGTTCGGCGGAATGATCACCACATCGCCCGGCCCCACCTTACGGCTGGCGCCATCCTTCACCACGCCTCCGCCGGTGCTGGGACCGTTGAGCACCTTCACAACCGAGCTATCCGGCGGCGATTCCCGCGGATTCTCAATCGTCCCGCCGGTGACCAGCGTCGCGTTGCCTTCGATCACGTGATAAACCTCGGTGATCTGGCTGTGCTCGATGCCGCCGCCCGCGCTTCGCCCCGCCGTTTTCGCCCGGTGCACCACGCCGATTCCCACGTTGTACTCATCGTTGACGCTCACCACCCGAATGGCCTGATCGCTCACCGCGGCTGAGGCAGTCTTCTGTACCATGGCTTGAATTTCCGAGTTTAGAACATCGGTGGCGGCGCCTCGCGGAACGTGCTGAGCCCCGGCTGAAACCGCTCCCCCCAGCAGCGCCAAAGTGCAAAGTGTCATTTTTCTCATCGGCTTGTCCTTTCATGGTCGTGGGGACAGTATACTCAATCGCCCAACTCCTTGCCTGCATTTGGTGAATGCGCGCGTTCCCAACAGCCGATTGATCACCCGTGATTTTCCGATGGAATCGGCGAATTATTCGATGTATTCTGGAGCCATCCGATTCCAAGAGTGCCAGCCGGCAAGGGCCGCAATGTCCGTACAACGCTATCGCCTTACACTTCCCACGCTGGCGATCACTGGCCAGGGCGAGCAGAACCGTCCCTCAACAAAGTACACAATCAGATTATTAGGATCAACGACTGAGCTAGTCCCGTCCGGCGCGGTACTCAGAGTGATCGATGACCCCTTGTATGGCAACCGGCTTGTCAATGTCGATTGGGAAGGCAAAACGGTCATGATGTTCACGGCCGATATTCGGGAGCGTTGCGAACGTCTGGAAGGTGATGGGCCACTCACCACGTGATTCCCACGTCAAAAACGCTGAACGAACAACACGCTCTAAGCCAAAAAACGCTCGTTGATTTCCTGCAAGCCGGCCTGGATCTCTGCTTTACAATGCTCAAGACCGCTCAGGTCGCCGCCGATCCCGAACACACCCGCTCAGCAGTAGAGAAAGTCCGCAGGGGACTTCAGGTGATCGGAAAGCTTGCGGGGAGAATCGAAAATCCCCAATCGTGGACCACTGTCAACGGCCGGGCGGATGAACTGGAACGAGCCCTGCAATCGTTCCCGGACGGCGTTCGATCCCGAAGTCAATCAGCCACCACATAGCGCGCTACCGCATCTTGTAACGCCATGAGATCGGTTAGATTGGGCCATGTCAGAATCAAACCTGAACCAGTGTCCAAGAACTAAATGGACAAATCGAAACCCGCGGTCCCGTCCGATCCGTGTTCATCGGCGTTAATCGGCGGCTAGATAATATTTGAATATTGGCCGCCGATGAACACCGATCAACGCGGATTTTTTCGATTCACCGGTTAAGCTCGTGCTCGGCGCCGTGCGGGTAGATATCCTTCAGCGTGAAGTTGGAACATTCGGGATCGAGAAGCCAAGTCGAGGATTGCCTGGCTTAACGGCGTCTCACCGCCCTGCCCCCTGCCTCGCGGTTCCTTCGCTTGTGAGTCCAGCCTGACATTGGGTAAGCTTGTGTTTCAATTATGATGACGCATGGGTTTGACATGTACCGGGTGTTTATCTCCACGCCGGGGGATCTGGCGCGGGAGCAGGAGACGTGCCGGGGAGCGATCAGCGAGATCAACTCTAAGGAGGCGATGCCCCAGAAGATTTTGCTGGTTTCCGTGGGACTGCGCGAGGACGGTCAAATCGAGGGATTCCGCTCCGCGGTCGCCGACAACATCCGGCAATGTGCCTACTTCATTCAGATTTTTGAAGACGATTGGGGACCCAGGAATCTGTTCCAAAAAATGTTTTATCTCGCGGCGGAGTGCCGGGACGATGGCAATTTTCCGATGCGGGAAGTCATCGTGTGCCTGAAGGACGCGCCTCGGGAGACCGATCCGGAAATTCTGGCGTTCCGCAAGGAACTGGAGGACCGGAAGGATGTCACGGTTTTCAAATTCGACAACGCAGATGCCCTGAAGAACCATCTACTGGAGGCTTGTACCGGTTGGGTGCGATCCATCGTGGCCGCGCCTTCATCCTAAGAAACCCGCGGCCCCATCGATCAGCGTGAATCGGCGCCTAAGTAAGATTTGAGAAATGCCGGTTCAAAGGAGTCTCTCAGGCAACGCTCTACACCAACGGCGCCGGCCGCCATTCCATGTAGAACTGCATCAGGTCCTCGCGGACGATGGTGAAGCCGAGGCGCTGGTGAAAGCGCAGGGAGCCGGGGTTGAACCGGTCCACGGTCGACAGAATCGGCAGCTTCGCCTTCTGCGCTTCCTGCTGCAGACGTTGGACCAAAACCGTCCCCAGGCCCTTGCTCTGCACGTTGGGATGAACGGCAATGTCCACCAGGTGAAATCCACTATCGACTGGCGCCACCCACAGCCGCCCAACCGGCTTGCCGTCCAGCAGCACCACGTGATAACAGGAGTTCGGGTATTGCTGCGTGTAGCTGGAGAGCTGTGCTTGAAACTGGATGCGCAGCAGGTGCTCCCTCTGCACCGCCGTGAGGGGCGTCAGCGCAAACAACGGACCGCGGATCGCCACGTACAGCTCATAGAGAAAGATTTCATCCTGGGGTAACGCGGGACGTACGGCGAGAGCGGACATAACCGGGAAGGGACCAGCCGCCCGGCCAGTCCCCAGTAGTACAGATTACTACGTGCGCGGCGGGTAAACCCCTTGCAACGCGATGCACCAGTTGAGCGTGAGGTACGGCATCATGTTGTTGTGCGGGAGACTGCCGCCGGCGATCGGGATCGCGGAGGGACTCATCGGCTGAAGGTTCGCCGCGGGGGTTCCGTACATCGCCGTGACGCCGCTGCTGCCGAGCCCGGCGTTCGCCGGCGACCCGACGGAGGGGAGATGGTTGCTGTCCCACTGCACGAGATGGTTATGTGTCGGCATTTCCGAGGTGAGCACCGTTACCGTCTCCGAACCGCTTGCTTGCCCGAGATCGTACAGGCTAAGCCCCGGGCCCTGCCCCCACATGTTGGAAATATTCCCTTGCATGTTGGGCAGCGCGAAGTTGGATTTTCCGTCGCCGCCGAAGGTGGTGCCCAGCAGCGAGAATAGGGCTGTGTTCTGCGAAATCGACAAGAGCTGGCCATCGCAGAACGCCCAGCCTTTGGGGGGGAAGTTGAACGGGAAAACTCGAATCTCAGCGACAAATGGGTTTGCCATGGTTGATTCTCCTGTTAGTTCTGCGAGGGGAAGATTCCCTGGAGCGCGATGATCCAGGTCATTACCAGAAACGGCGATTGGTTCGGATGCGGCTGGCTGCCGCCTACGTTCGTGACGGTTCCCGTGGACATGGCGGCCAGGTTCCCCGCAGGCCCGTAAATGGCCAGCGCGGCGGCGGTGTTGGCAAGAAAACCGTTGGTCGGGTCCGTGGCATTCGTCGCCGCGTTGTTCCCCTGCAGCGGATGAGTATGCGCCGGCATTTCTTGCTGGTTCAACGTGTGGGTGTATTCTCCGCCACGTTCACCCAAGGTGTGCCCGTTGCCCATGTGCATCGGGGTGCGCCCCCGCAGGTCGGGCAAGCCAAAGTTCACTCTGCCGTCGCCGCCGTACGTCGTACCCAACAGTGAGAAGAGGGCCTGGTTCGCATTGATCGGCATGAGCTGGCCGTTGCACATCGCCCAGCCCTTCGGAGCAAAGTTAAAGGACACCAGCTTGACTTCAGAGAGGAATGGTTCGGACATGATTGATTCTCCTTGACAGCGCTAGGTTTGGCTCGGGAAGACACCAAACAACGAGATGATCCAGGTGAGCGTCAGGTACGGTTGCAGATTCTCATGCGGCTGGCTGCCGCCTGACGGCTGAAGGCACCCCGGATTCATTCCGGTGTCAGGGACGGCATTGGGCACGAAGACTTTTGTGGCACTGGCGGCCAGCACGTTGTTCTGTGTGAAATTGGAGTTGCCGTTCACGCTGGACGCTAGCATCGGGTGGCCGTGTAGGGGGAGCTGTGCGATGGTTAGCGTGACTGACTCCTGCCCGCTACTTTCAGCGACCGTGAAATTAACACCCCCGGGTCCGGCTCCCTGATGGACGGGGACGCGGCCTCGGAGGTCGGGCAAGGCAAACGTCGATTGGCCGTCGCCGCCGTACGTCGTGCCTATCAGTTGAAACAGCGTCTCGTTCTCGGAGATCGGTAAAAGCTGGCCCTGGCACAGCATCCAGCCGGCCGGCGCGAAGTTCCAGCCGCCGGGTCTAACTTCTCCTACGTAAGGTTGAGACATCCTCAGTCCTCCCTTTTGGATTCCGTCCTGATCATGAATTGTGATGGAGTAGCTTGACCAAGTTATCAGAGTTTGGCGTGGTTGGCAAGATAAATTTCTGATAGATTTTGGCTGCCACGCGCTGCTTTGACATATGAGCAATCCTTGGTGTGGGGCGGACCCGCTGGCCGCGCGGAACCAGGAGGTCGGCCCCACGACTTTGTTGGTTCCCAAGCCACAACAGCGCGTGAACATAAATTGTCGAAATGTTTGGGAACCAGCCACCGCCAATCGCCACGAATACCTCCCCAGGGTACTTTTAGGCTGTTTTCAGAAGGGACATTTTATGATAGAATACACAAGCAATCGTTTAGCGACAGAGAGCACGAGCGGTGTGCCATGGCAGCGCAACCGGAGGGTTTGTGCCTGCAAAACAGGAGGAGATTCGTAACATGGTCTGTAATAAGGCTGTTCGCATTTATTTTGGAATCGGATTGGCGCTTGCCGCATCGATGGGCATGGCCCACGCGGCGTGCAACGCTCCTGTAGGGAACTCGGTCACCTGTACGGGCGGTAACAGCGCGCACGTCGGGCCGTACACGAACAACGGCGCCTTTACCACGATGGCCGCCGACCACTTCCCCGCAGCGCTTACGGTTACCGGCGCGCCCGGCGGATCCACGGTCACGGGCATTAGCCTGACGGTACACGGATACACCGCCGCACAGCACAGCGGCTCCTCCACGACCAATCCTAAGTCCAGCAGGGGTATGGGGCTTCTGCTTTCATCGCCTAGCAACCACAATCTCGAGATTATGCGCTCGGTAGGCGATCCTGCCACCGCCGAAAGCAACCTTGCGTTTAGCATCTCCGACGCCGCCGGATCGGCCTTCCCAGACTCTGGATGCGCCGCCTCGGGCTCCATGGGGAGCGGACCGTTCAAGCCCAGCGCATATCATAACTGCTCTTTTTCCAACGCGGCAGCAAACTATGCCGCGGCCGGCGCGCCCGCGCTCCAGCACTCGGCGCCAACGGACGGGACAGGAACCTTGGCCAACGTTTTCATGGGTGACACGGTCCTGGGAAACTGGAATCTCTACCTCGTGGATAACGACCCGTCGGCGGATGTCCAGTTCACGTCCTGGGACATCACGATCAGCTATTCGGTGGCGTCCAACCCGAGCACTACCACTCTGACGCCGAACCCACCCACGGCATATAAGACCGCCCCGGGCAATACTATCCTGCTGACGGCCGCGATGACGTCCGGCGCGACGGGGACCGTGACCTTCAAGGACGGCGGCTCCAACTTGACATGCGCGGGAGGCAACCCGGCCAATGTCAGCAGCAATCAGGCAGTCTGTAGCACCTCGTTCTCAACCGAAGGCGTTCACGTGCTTTCCGCCAACTATTCCGGTGACGGCAGTTTCCAGCCGAGCTCGGGTTCGGCGAACGTCTTCATCCAGAACCACGCCGGAAATTCGGGCACCACCTACTGCAACACGGGCGCGATCACGAATAACGGTAAATCGGACCTGGGCTACACCAACACCAGTCCCTACCCTTCCGTGATTTTCATTGGCGACGGAGTCAACGCGGATATTGCGAATTCGGTCAATACCGTCTCGGTGACGCTGAAGAATTTCTCGTCGGTGACCACCATATCGACGCGAATGCTGCTGGTAGCGCCGGACGGCGCCCACGCCTACGATTTCTGGTCCCATGTGGGGGGCGGGGCCAGCGCCGGCGACTTCAATATCGTTGACGGCTCGCCCCAGATACCCAACGTCAGCACCATTCCGCCCGGCACCTACGCACCTACCGCGGATGGCGCACCCCCGGATATCTTTACTCCCGGACCGCCGGCGCCCGCGCCGCAGCTTCCGGGCAGCTTCTTTTACGCCACGCCCGAGGGCGATCCGAATTCGAAGACATTCCAGACTGCGTTCGTCGGAGCGGCCGCGCATGGAGCGTGGTCGCTGTTTCTCTTCAACGACGCCGGCTCCACCGCCACCACCCAGGCTGCCGGCGGCTGGTGTCTCACTATCTCACCGGCGGCCGGATTCCCAACCACTGTTACGGTGATGTCAAATCCGGTGCTGGCCACGCAGGGCTCCAGCGTGACGTTCACCGCCAATGTTGCCAGCTCCGGCCACCCGACTCCCAACCAGGGCACCGTGACGTTCACGGAGAACGGCTCGCCTCTGGCCGGCGCTCCGAACGGCGGCGTGGCGAACGTGGTGAACGGGGTGGCGATGATTTCGACCACCGGACTGCCGGAAGGCGACCACACCATTTCGGCCGAATACCACGACAGCATGGGTACGTATAACGACAACTTCAACACCGTCCAGATGCGCGTGGACCATGCCACCAACACGCCCACATTGCTTGGAAATACGTGGAGTTACTGCAATCCGGGCGCGATCACGATTCCTCGAGGAGTTTTGTTCGTAAACGACACCGGCGCCGGGACTCCGAACCCGTCGAATGTTTTTGTCACCAACCTGTTCGGCACCATTAACACCGTGGGCCTGACATTGAAGCAGTTCACGGTTTTCCGCCCGTCCGATTTGGAATCGCTGTTGGTGGGGCCCAACGGGCTGTCCGCTCCCACCACGTCGCAAACTCTGGACTTCTTCTCCCAAACCGGCGGCATCAATACTTACGGTCCGGCGACCACCAAGTTCTCCGACAGCGGCTCGGTTGTGCCGGCGAACAGTCCACCATCCGGGAACAACGCCCCCACCAGCAGGGTTGGCGCATCGTCGTATACAGCGAGTCCGTTCTTTACGCTGCCGGGCACCTTCCAGTACCCCACGACCAACGGCGGTTTCACATTCGATACCGGTAACGCGGGGAACCCGGCCGTCTACAAGAACACGCTACCGAACGGCACCTGGAGCCTGTACTTCGACCAGCTCACGCATTCCACCGGCAGCGGTGTGAATAGCGGGTGGTGTGTGGACTTCGTCGAGAATCCGGTGGTGGTCACGGTCACCAAGGGCCACATCGGCAACCAGGCCATGAACCACTTCATCCAGGGAGAGCAGGGCGCGAAATTTACAGTCGACATCCACAACCAGGGACCGGGACCGACCGCGGATCCCGACGGACTGCATCCGCTGACTGTCACCGATACGCTGGCGTCGGACTTCACTCCCGGCACGCTTCCCACCGGTTCGCCCTGGGATTGCACGGCCGCGCTCCAGGTGGTGACTTGCAAAGAGCACGGCACCATCGCGCAGGGCGGCGATTATCCACAATTGATCATTCCAGTAAACGTGTCGAATACGGCGGGAGCGAGTGCCATGAACACGGCCTCGGCGAGCGGCATTGCCATCAGCGACGGCCCTAGCGGATCCGACACGGTAATCATCGATCCGGCCCCGGTCCTTTCGTTGATGAAAACCCATAACGGAACGTTCAGCGATGGGCAGACCAACGCGGAATGGGACATCACGGTGAATAACACGCCCGTGGGCAGCATCACCTCGGGCACCACGAATGTGTCGGATACACTGCCGGCCGGTTACACCATCAGCAGCATCACCGCCAGCGGTTGGTCCTGCGGCGGCAGCGTGGGGACAGGCACTCTGAGCTGCACCTCGACGGCGGTAATCTCGGGCGGCTCTTCCTTCCCGGTTATTCAGATGTTTGTGAGTATACCGATCAACGCCGGGACCCCGGTGTCGAACACGGCCAAGACGTGGGGTGGCGGCGATCTGAATCACGTCAGCTCAGGCACGGCCGCGAGCGGATCGGACAACAATGTTCCGGTGATCTTGCTGGCCAACCTGAGTATCACTAAGGCCCACGTGGGAACAAACTTCAGCCAGGGACAGCAGGGTGCGCAGTACACCATCGTGGTGAGCAACGGAGGCGGCGGGGCGACGGGCGCTTCGGCCGTTACGGTAATGGACACGTTGCCAACTGGTTTGACCGTAGCGGGTACTAGCTCGGCGGGCTGGAGCTGTACGGGCACTACCACCGCTTCGTGCAGCTACACGCCGTCGATTCCGGCCGGCGGAACCGCGACGTTGACGCTGAACGTGAACGTGGCCACGACCGCGGGCACGCCGTTGAGTAACGCGGCAACGGTGTCGTGTACCTGTACGCAGAGCAGCCCGAACAACAATACTTCCAATACCGACATGGTGACCGTCACGCAGTTGGCGGACCTGATCGTGTCCAAGACCCACAGTCCTTCGAGCTTTACGGTGAACGATCAGAACGATACGTTCAGCGTTCTCGTGACCAACCAAGGATTCGCCGCGACCACCGGGACCGTAACGGTGACCGACATGCTGCCGGCGGGGCTGACGTTCAATGGCACGTCGACAGCGGGCTGGATGTGCAATGCAAACGGTTCGAATCCGGTGATTTGCAGCACCACCAATACCATCGCCTCGGGCGGCGGGAATACGACGTTGGTGCTGAAGGTGAACGTGGCCTCGAGCACGAATCCGACGCTGACCAACAACGTTTCAGTGGCGTGTACGTGTACGGAGAGCACCACCAACAACAATTCGAACACCGACATGGTGACGGTGATTCAGGTGGTGAACATCATCTTGGATACGTTACCCACGGGCCTGATGGTTTCCTCGGACGGCGGCCAGCAGTTCACCGCGCCGCACACCTACCAGTTCGCACCCAATAGCACGCACACCATTGCCACCGCGTCGCCCCAGCCGGGCGGCTCCGGCACGCAGTTCGTGTTCCTAAGTTGGAGTGACGGGATGGCGCAGACGCACACCATCACCACCCCGGCCGTGCCCACTACCTACACCGCTACTTTCAAAACGCAGTTCCAGTTGACCACCGGGGTAGCGCCGGGCGGGAGTGGGACGGTGACGCCGCCTACGGGTAGTTTCTTCGACTCCGGCACGATGGTGACCGTCCAGGCGTTTCCGAGTTCCGGCTACACGTTTTCGAGCTGGACTGGGAACGTGGCGGATGCGAGCGCCAATCCGACCACCGTTACGATGAGCGCGCCGCAGACGGTAACGGCCAACATGACGGCCCCAGCGACGTCGGAATTAATTTTCATCGCCGGCAAGAGCGGCACGCGGAACGGCGTCCGCGTTTGGACGCTGAACAACACTAACGGGAATGGGCCGGTGAATGCGCTGACCTACACCAGCTTCACGTTGGCGCCCGCGGCCGGCACGACCTGTTCGCCTGTTGCCACCGGGGCCAGCGTGAATGGAGGCATCAACCAACCCTTCCCCGTGCTGGTGGGGAATCTGGCGCCGGGGGCCGTGGTTTCAGTGGCGGTTTCGATCAATTTCACGGGTTGCGTGAACACCTCAAAGTTTACGCTCACGATGCCGTACACCGGAAACGCAGGGGCCACAACCGGAGCCCTTGTAACCAACGGACAATTCCAGTAAACTATGAGGGCGCATCAACATAACGATTTGGAGCTTCGGAGGAGGAGATTATGAAGCGAATACTTCTGATCATCCTGGTGACATTCGCGATGGGGACGGCGGCTCAGGCGACCATCAACCTGACGTTGAATCCTGTGAACGGAATCATTCAGGGTAATGCAGGCCAGACGATCGGTTGGGGGTTTACCCTAACGAACACCACCGCGAACACCTGGGTGCTGGTGACCGCGTCGGGCTTTTGCCAGGGTACCGGCAACACCGCGGGCAGTTTGAGCTCGTCGAATTGTTCGCCGACGGGGCCTAATCCGGTGGGCTCCTATTTGGACTTTGTCGGCCCCCAGTCCCCGGTGGTGGGGCCTTCCTCCGGTCCTCCGGACAATAACCCCAATGGGGGCCCGATGGACATGACCATGCTTACAGAGTCGTTTAACAATGGGATGATGACTGGCACAGGGAGTTTCACCATCAAAATGAACGCCCTATCGGGACTCATGACGATTGGTCAGTTGGTAATCACTTATGACCTGTACAGCCGCAGCCCGAATAATATAAACTTCGATCCGACCACGGATCTGATTTCTACAGCCAACTTCTTTGCGCCGAACGCCGAGGTGGACGTGGTGCCGGAACCGGGAACTTGGTTGCTATTAGGAAGCACGCTGGCCGGATTAGGATTAGCCCGTTTCCGTCGTAAGAAAAGCGAAGAGAAAACTTGTTGACGCGCCGCCGCAACATTCAGAGGTTTCTTTTTGGCCGGGGCATTCCTGACCGCATGTGGCGCGATGGACCTCCGGGCCACCATCGTTCAACTTCCCCAAACGTATAACTTCACGGGAATGTGCCTCGACTGCACGGGTAATGGTATCGGTACCCTGGTTTTGAAGAATTACACTCTTGGAAACCAGTCACGAATGACAATTTCGTCAGCTTTTCCTACCAGTCAAACCTGACCTCTTTCACCTTGAATGGCATAGGATCGGGAGCGGGGCAAGTCGATAGCTTGTTCGGGGCCTCTACCCTCCATGCTGCCCGGACCCGCGGATGTCTCGATGACCACCGGTGGCACCCCAACCCGGAGCCGGCTTAGGCACTCTGATATTTCAATCTTCGAGGAGTGGGAGCTGGTGCGCGGGGGTTGGCGGCGTGTTCTCTCAGGCTCCTGCCGACACTCCCGAACCGTCAACTTTGGCCCTGCTGGCGGCCGGTTTGGGCTGGTTGGCCCGTTACCTGGAAGTGTACACTAGTTCACGACCGAACACGCACGATTTAAAACCTTAGAAAATTCAATGCACACCTGAGATAACAAAGGAGTTATTCGTTTGTTTTCGGACCATATTCGCGCCGTTTGGACGGTAGTGGTAGTATAATGGGTTGAAAGGGGGGCGCAACGGATTCGACGGGATTGAATCGTTGTGGGAAGGCGTGCCGGGTTCCGAGCTCCCGTTAAACGATCGGAAAAACTGAACTGCCAACACGCAGTTTGCATACGCTGCTTAATTAATTAAGTAGCCGCTCCGGATGTCGGGCCTGCACGGCATTCAAGGAGCGTCATTTTGCAGGATTGGGCTGAAGGCTTCTGTCCGGAGCCGTAGGCTGACGACAATCGGGCTAAGCCGCCGTTTTCTTGCCGGTTCTCAGGCGGCGGCCGACAATCACGAATCGGAAACGCACGTAGTTCTTTTCACGGCGGGCTTTTTCGGACGCGGGTTCAACTCCCGCCGCCTCCACCAAGTTCTGTTGTTAGTAATCCCCACAAAAAAAACAGATGAGGCCCTTCAGGGCCTTCTCTATTCTCACTTACCTTTTACGTACCTGGGTTGGGCGTGAGAGGCGTGTTTTTGCGTATCTGGCAGGGGAGTTGGGAAAAAAGTAATCAAAATGGGTTTCGAACGACCACTCCATCCCACCGCTGCCCGTCCGGCAGATCCTCCGACCAAACCAGGTCACAGCCGGAACTAATTGCACTGCGCAGAATCATCGCATCCCAGAATGAAACCTTCTTCTCACGGTGCAATTGAATCGCAACCAGAACATCGTCAATCTCCGGCCGGTGAACTGTCCATTTACCGAACCTATCGACCTGAGCGAACGCCTCCGCCGCCGGCATGCTTAGCGCCTTCGTTGCGGTTACATAGAACTCTTGGAGCACCTGCAAGCTCAGGCATCCGGTTTGATCCAACCAAAGCCTCGTCAGCAATGCCACGGCGGTTTCGCGCTTCTTCCCGGCAGTCCGGTCGAAGGCGTAAATCAGGATATTCGTGTCGACGAACTCCCTACCGTTCATGCAAGTCGTCTCTGGTCCAGCTAATTTTTCCCCGCGTTCCCAGGTTGTATCCTTTTCGCAAGGCTTCCAACATTCCTCGTTGCGCTTCCGCGTAACCACTTTCCTGATCGGCGATTTGCCGCAATGCCTGGGTGGCCATCGCCGAGATGGACGTGTCTCTTTTGGCGGCGATAATCTTGACTTGCCGCAAGAGATCTTCCGGAATTGCCAGGGTTACATTTCGTGTCTTCACGCTTATGAGTGTAGCACGTTTTTACGTGAACAACACTTCGTGCTACGTTCGATCATAGGTGCATCAGAAACTCTGCTTGATTTTGTCGATCCCCACAATACTGTGGGCGCAACCGTCCGATCGCGAAATCGCCACCCGGCGCGGACTCGAATACATCTTTCAAGTCGCCTCCGATCCGAAAAATTTTACTGAGTACGGGCACGATCTCTTGTGGTGTTTCTACACCATCTCAGCCACCGCCAAAGACCCGGAGCTGCGCCAGGCTGCCCGAAGAATGGGCCACCAGCGCGCCCTCGAATGGCGGCGCATTCACCCCGATGTTCCACCCGATTCGGATGCCGATGACCTCGCCGATCTGGTTTTCGGAAGCGATGCGGCCGACCGGCTCGGCGTGGCCGGCCTGTCTATGAAAGGCCAGCTTCGGCGCGCGGCCGCAAGATAT
>CATPCJ010000201.1 GCA_955652915.1 uncultured Bryobacteraceae bacterium | reverse complement strand
CATGTTAATCAACCCAGCGAGGATCGTGATCGGAGGCGGAATCAGCAAGGCCGGCGATGCGTTATTTGTGCCGTTGCGCGCTGAACTCCGCCGCCAAATCACGAGCTGGTCGCGCGCGCGCATCGACGTGGCGCCTGCGGCCTTGGGCGACGACAGCGTCCTCTACGGCGCCTTAGCCCTAGCCCGGGAAAGAATGAGTGATTGAGGTGACTGTCACCTCTGTCACCTCAATCACCGCATTTTATCCGGTGCTGGATGCCGGTTTGCTGGCGGGCCATGGAATATCGGCGCTGGACGCCGCGGAGGCTTTGCTGGAAGCCGGCGTACGCATTCTGCAGTTCCGCCACAAGGGCTTCTTTTCACGCGAGGCATTCGAAGACGCGCGGATGATAGCCGAGCTTTGCCGCAACGCAGGCGCGCTCTTTGTAGTGAACGACCGCGCGGATATCGCCGCGCTTCTCAACGCCGGCCTACATCTCGGCCAGGACGATCTGGCTCCACGGGATGCCCGCAAGCTCCTGCCGCCTCCATCCATCATCGGCTTCTCCACGCACAACGAGCCGCAATTGCGAGACGCCGGCCTGGAACCAGTCGATTACCTCGCAATCGGGCCTATTTTCCAGACCGCATCGAAAGAAAATCCCGACCCCATCGTGGGCGTCGAGCGGCTACGCAGTCTGCGGGCGATCACGAAAAAGCCACTGGTTGCTATCGGCGGCATCACTCGCGCAACCGCCGTCTCTGTTTTGCAAGCGGGCGCCGACTCCGTCGCGATTATCGGCGATCTATTCCCCGAACCATGCACCAAAGCCGCGCTCCGCTCGCGCGCCGAAGAGTGGCTGGCTATTTGTTCGTCGCGTACGTCACGGCAACCGTAGTCTCGCCGCTTTCGACGCCGAGCACTATGGTCACGCTATGTTTGTTCGCTTCGTCCTGAGCCGAGAGCATGCCGGCCGAAGATTTGCCGTCCTGGCTGGTAATGTTGCTGGTGACTTTCATCCCCGCCGACTTGAATTGATCCTGATAATACTGGACCACCTTGTCCGACCCGTCGCGGGTCTTGAACGTGAAGGTTCCACTTTCGCCGTCGGCGCCCGCCGCGCTAAACGCACCTTGTGGATCGGAGCCGGGATAGTCCGGCACCCACGAAGGCACTTTGGCCTTTCCGCCCACCGTCAGTGTAGTCTTGCCGTCCTCTTTCATCGTGAACTTCCCGTTCTTCGCGTCCTCAAAGCTCAGCGTGTAGGTCTTGCCGCTTTGCTTGTCGCGAACGGTAATTTCCTGGCGCCCTTCATCAGCCGACACCATCTCCACGTTTGGATTAGCCGCCACCATTATTTTTGCGGCTGCCAGGGCCGGATTCCTCTTGAGCAGGTCAGTATCGATCCCGGCCTGCTTCGCCTTGTGCGCGATGAAGAAATAAGCTCCCAGCACGCAGATGATAATCAGCGTGAGGCAGCCACCGAGTCCGCCAAGGACCCAAACCATCGTGTTCGACTTCTTGGGTGGCACGCCCATTGGAGCGCCTGCACCGGGCATCGGAGGTACTGGAGGATTGGTAGCCATGTTTGTATCTTGACAGCATACCCCAAATTAGTTTAGTTAACTGATCAGGGGATCCTACATCCGAGAGCAAGTCATGTTTCGACCATTCATTTGACGGCGAAGGTGAGCGCCGGTATCGGAATCAGAAATCTGATGAACCTTCGATCCGCGATCACTTTCGCTTGCCGGCCACCACCCACCGAATACGAAGCGGCCACCTTGGACTGCGCCTATCCAGGCACTTGCACCTGGTCCCACGATTCATCTCACCTCTGAGACAACGTATAAAACACACCTGGGGAGACGAGAAGACAGTTTGCCCAACAGATTCGAGGCTCGCCGCAGACAAATGGGGATCCAATTCCTCCAGAAGCAATACAGCCTTCCTGATGGCTTCGGTACGATTACGAGTATCGCAGTCGTACAATGAAGCCAACTCCGTCGCACACCGGATTCCCATCGAACGAAGCTTGTCCATCCCGGCCCCGATGTACATGAACAAAACAGCTTGATCCACCAAATCAAGGATTAGATCCCAATCGATGTTTGTTTCCACGAGCAACTTAACTGGATCCGTTTGGGCCAATTGCGCGGCGCTCTCAATGCAGAGTCGATCGAGTTGTTCGATCGTCCGCTTGGTCGCACCCTGAAGCAGGGAGACGTGGTCGACGACCTTGGCGTCATTTTCGATCGGAGGGAACATTTTCCCCAGGCGCGCCGAAAGAAAGATTTTCACTAGCCACGTCAAAAAACTCTTGAGTTCTTGGACAGGAAACACCCCGAGGGCGAAGGCGATTAGCGGGGTCAGCTCTTTCCTAAAAACAACCGGCAATACCCAACTTAAGACACCAACAATGAAGACCCGCAGGGTGATGTAACATAAGCATACCGGAGAAAGGTCAGCCTCTTGGAATCTGCGGATCAGATCGTAGAGACCCCACAAGAATGCCCCTGCGACACCATAGAAAAAGGCATCCGGGATGACTTCGATTTTAGCCACCGGTCCACCAAAGTGTTGCGGAGCCACTTTGAGGAGAAATAGCATCAGGCACCCAGCATAAGCCATGGCGCCCACGATGATGGGTATAGCGTAACTAAGAATACGATATTGATGTCCGAATAAACTCTTAATCACCGGCTCAACGTCGGCATCAGCCGGAAATCCATGAGCTCTTTTGTAGAACTCGAATGCCTCGCCACCATGAAGAATATGTTCTATGTATCTTTTCTTGAACCGCAACACGCTCCAATACGCGATGCAGAAGAAAAGAGGAAACAAGCAAACAATAAAACTGAGCCAAAGCGAATTTTGAACCCAGATAGGGGGCACAATGAACATAGACATTCCAGGTAGCGAATACTTGTATCATGTCTTGGCGTAAACTTCAAGTCTTTTCCTTGACAGTCTTTTCATCGTTTATTGAAGCGTAAACGTGCCAAAAGTCAACCCCAGCAACCTTGTATCGCCCGCAACTTGTATCGTCCGGCTCACCTCAATTTCGACATCCATGGTAGAACCGCCCACCAGGTCCGATGGCACAGCGAACTGCAGCTCAAAATGCTCGTCAGGTTTTTTCAAAGTCGCAGTGCCAATCGCAACGCCACTCGCGCGGAACGACACTTCCACCGGACCCTTTTCGACCAACGCGGCCGGACAGTACCCGGTGATCTTCAGTATCTGTCCAGGTTTCTTGGGGCGTTCCATCTTTACGCTCGCCTTCTGGGCCATCCAGCGAAACCCTTTCTCCGCCGGATACCAGACCGGTCCAAGGCGGTCCGCATATTCCGGATCGGCCACATTCACCCAATCGACCGCAGTTCGATCCGGCTCCCGGCCCATCTGCTTTAGATAGACATCCGAGACATCGCGAAGTTGCCGTCCTTCCAGACGGAAGACAACCGCCTGCCGGCTCTTTAAGGCAAGAGCAGCTTGGCCGGGGGCAATGACGAATCGCGAAATGCCGCCCAACTCCGGGTGTGGATCGATATCTCTCTCCGATCCCGGGACCAGGAAGATTTGCTTGAGACCGATGAGACGGAACGGATCGGGATATAAAGCTCTCCAGAAAAAATCGTTATCCACTCCCGCCAGCAAGATCGTCTTCGTGGTCTCCGCCTTAGGCAAGGACTCGAGTCCCTTCACCAGATACTTCACCGTGCGTGCCCGGTCGTAGTTATATGTATCCACCGTGTGGATATCGGTGATTGAGACGGTAAGATACAGGGCTGTCAGCGAGGCCGCAAGCAGTAGAGTGACGCCGCGACCTTCCGTGAGTGCCCACGCGCCGAGCATCGCCAGCCCAATGCTGGGAACGGTCACATAATATTCGGTGAAATGGTTCTGCAGCGGCAGCACCGGCAGTATCATGGCAACGAACCAACCCAGCATGAATACGGGACGCCAATCGCCGCCGCGAACCTTCCGCCAGACGAACAGTGCCAGCGCTAGTGTGATCGAGACTGCGGCGAAGAACCCTAGCCATACCGGCCGCCAATCCACTGAGGTCTTCCGGAATGCGCCGACAGCCCACGCCCAGTAACTCCCGAACATTGCGGCCAGGTTAGAGCCGAAGCGCATCTGGTAATACGGATCGGCCGGCGAAGGAACGAATATGAAATGGAGTGCGGTGAAGAGAATGGAAGGAATGAACAGGAATAGTGCCTTACGAAGATAAGGGCGGGCGCAACAAAGCGAGTAGCCGGCGACAAGTGCGGGGTACATCACGTTCAACTCCAGGGCGCCAAACCCGAGCAGGAATACGATCCACTGCCAAATCAAGTATTTCCTTTCGCCGGTATCGATGTGCCGCAGGAACAAATGAAAGGCCAGCAAGACGAAGAATGCCAGAGCGATCTCGTTGTAAGCGGCGCTCCAGCCGATTGCAGTAGCCAATCCGGCATTCGCCGACCACAGTATCGCAGCGATCAGCCCAGCGGCCACCGGCTGACTAACCGCTCCCTCATGGTCACGGTTCAGGGTCGCCGCTTCAGAACCGCGCGCGTAAGCCAGCGTCAAACGCCGCGTGATTTTCATCAGCAGCACCACGTTCCCAAACTGCGTCAGAAAAACCCATATCCGGAACGGCGGGGACTCCATGCCAAAGATCGACGAGAAGACTAAGAAAAACATCCGTTCGCTGATGGTGCGAACCGTCCCTTGCGCCTCGGCTCCGAATAACACATGGATAAGATCGCGCGGACTGTGCAACTCCAGGCGCAGCCCCAGCCATGCGAAGTCATCTCCGTAGAACCACATTCTGAGTGCCAGCCAATGAATCCCGAGACAAACCAGCATCGGGAAACCATGGTAGAGCACCGTACTCAGGCGAGACGCGGATTTCATTGGGAGTTGCCGGTTCTACATAGGCACACTGAAGTTCGACCCAAGGCGGAATCTTCTCCCCAATCGCAGCCATCTTGATCCGGCCGCCAAACGGATCTGAGCCGCCAGAGCATTCGCACGTTCCTGTTCTTGCCAGATCCGGTCCTGTGCGCTACGCCATTCCTGGATCATCTGACTTATAACGCACCTGTCCATGACAAAGGGTTCTTTCCTTGCGACCAGCGGCTGTGAAACGTCGCGATCGAAGAGAATCCCAATTTCCGGGATGTTATCCGTTAGAAAACCGACTTCGCGGAAGCCGCCAGCCAACAATTTCCTCCGCAGTTCCGTAATGCCAAACTCGCGCATTTCAAGCGTCGCGCCCGTTCCGCCGTGGAATACAAGATCGTCGCGGAGTTCAAGGGTTCCGTCACGCTTCCGATTGATCAGCACGGACGAGCTGCCCAAGGGAACTATCCGGTATTCATTCAGCTCTGGAAAATGCTCCCGCATCCGGTCGCTCGAGTTGCAATAGACGGTCAGTCCCAGAAAGCCACCGGGCTTGAGTAAGCGGCATACCTCTTCGCACGCGCGTTCCACCGGCGGCGCGATATGCTCGAACACGTCGGCGGAAAGGATGAAATCATAAGTTCCGGAAAGGTGTGGGTGCGGCTCCGTGAAATCGAACCGGGGTTCGCGATCATAGTAGGTGTTCGTGTAGTCGAACTTCTCGGCGAGAATCCCGGCGTAACACTGTTGGTCGCTCATGCCCAGGCCGCGAATGGCTTTCAGTTTTGGGAAATCCGCCAAGATGAGGCTTTGACCAAAAAGCTCGAGCGACAACAGATGGATCATCGCTCGCATGCGGACATTCGACCCACAGGAGCAACTTGCCGGTTCGGTGGCGAACGATTCCACGGTGTTGCCGACGCCGCAAATGTTGCACGTGAATGAGGTCACGCCACCCATTTTGTCATGGAACGTGGCGCGGACACTCGTCTGCAGCCTCGAGACCCGTCTCGAGGCTCTTCCCTCGCCGAGCATCGAGAGAAATCTCGATGGAGCAGCCTGAGAGGCCGCGCCACTGTCAAAAGTGGGCGTCCTGTTTAGTTCCGGCTATGCCGGGTTAGGGAGCGGATGCACATACGTGCGATACCACTTCCTTATCGGTCACGGCACGGAATCGGCGCTATCCGTACCTCTCCACCTCTGTGTCGCGCGCCCTCTTATCAGGTGCTTCAGGCGGAGCGCGGTCGAACCGGCTACCGGACGATCAGCTTGATTGTATTCGGGCTTAGCGTATTGCCAACTTGAACGATGACCGTGACCTCACCTTCGGAGCTGCTCGTGGGTACGCGGGCGTTGATTTGCATAACTCCGTGTACCAATCCGGCCGCGCCTCCAGCATAGACTACGTCGGCGGGCTGGCCATCGATGAAAACCTGTACCGGAAGAATAGGTTTCGGATAAGGCAAGTCCGAAGTGATCTTGCCGTCTTCACCCGCCGGATCGGTTTCTCCGGCGCCCGTGGCGGACATCGCGACCACGGAACCGGGATCGGCGGGACTATCCCACGAATTCCGATTGCCGTCCTCGTTCAAGATTGCGCCTGTGCCCCCGCCCGTACCATCAAAGGAAAAAATGGCTGGCGCGGCCGCCCTGACCGTCAAAGAAAATGGGTCGGACATCTGCCCCTGATACATCGCTCGTACCCGGATGTTGCCTCTTGCCGTCTTGAAGGGCACAATCGCACTCACCTGATTGGAGGCCGTATACATTATCGGCGCGGCCACTCCGTCGAAGAAAATCTGCGTGCCCGATAGCGACGTCGACACACGGCCCGCTTCGTCCAGTTGCATGTTGGTCAGATCGTGGGGCCCCAGATGGGCGCCGAAGACGACAACCACTTCGCCGGGCGCCACGGAGCCGCCCAGGAAACTAGCGCCGTTGACGAGCGTCGTGATTTGCGGAGGACCGGCGTCGGGCGGGATCTCGCTCCGCAATCCGTAAGTGACCAATTGGTTCGACTGAGTCGGCACGTACACGCGCCCATTCACCACTGTGGGGGGAACAAATTTCACGAACCGGCCCAGCGCGTCGCTGGGAAGCTTATCGCTGTTCCACAGTTCGCGGGACAGATCGAACGCATCAAAGGCGTGGAGGGTGCCGGGCTGCTGATAGCCACCGTAGTCGGCGGTGGTTTGCCAGACAATTCCGGTGCCTGCCATGCCGCCATCCGCCGAAACCGCGATGCCCGCGTACTGCGTTAACGTCGAAGCAGTTTGGGATAGCCGGGTTGCGTTCCAGTGTCCACCGGCGATCTGATAAGCCTGCAAGGAACTAAACGGTTCTTGCACATACACGATCGGGCCGCGCTCGCTATTCCAAAGCGCGACATCGAAGATGCCGGATTGGTTCACTTGAATGCTTTCCACGGCGCTGGTGTTGAGCGGTCCAAGATGACCCATCGAGTTGCTATTGATCAAGAACAGATGACCGGATTTCCCGCCGGTGACCATTAGATTGGTGTTCGGAATCAGGATCATGCCGGCGGAGCCCAAATCCAAATCGTTTTCATTCCAGGTTCTCCACTGATCGGGCGTATACCAGTCCAAGATCGACAGGTCCTGGCCGGATAGTTTGAGAACCGATTCGCCGAAGTTAGTCAAGCCATCATAATCGCCGTTGCCGGTGGCCGCGTACAAATTTCCAGCGGCATCGACTGCCGGCGCGCGTCCGCTTTGCCAGATGGAAGCCCCGTAGCCATCGGGTGACGTGCTCAACGCCGCGACTTGATGGCTTAGATCCGTGGCTTCGTAACCGATCAACCAGCCGTGGAAATCGCCCCCATCGCCGTGCGACCCAAAGGAAAGATAAACGGTTCTATTGAGCAACACCAGACCGGGCCTCTGCAGCTCCAAGGACGCATCGAACGACAGCATGCCATCAGACAGGGCCGAGGCGCCTCCGGTCACCGTTGCCGCAACCACGGCAGGACCATTCATCGTTTCATGTCCGTCGGCAAGTGCAAGAGCGTGAATCCGAAAAACCGGCACGCCGTCTTCCAGCGTGTCCGACACCACATAGATGGTCTGCAGATTGGGATCGATGACCGGCGTACTCAAGATTCCAATTTCCGGAAGAATGTCGGGGAAGTTGAGCACGGAAGTGGGGACTGCGGGGCCGAAATTCATTTGCCACAATGGAATGGTGGACTGCGGCGCATCGGCGTCGATCGCATAGACGCTATTGTGCATCGTGACCGCGAAGACAACGTTGCGGATGCCTTTGCCGGCAATCTGCACGCCGCCGGCATACAGAGGTTGAGCGTAGATGGCCCCGTCAACGGGGAACGTGCCAATCTTGCCGAAGCTGTCGGTGTTTACGTTGGAAGGAGTAAGAATTCTTTCCTGTAAGTTCGCATTAGTGCGGTCATTGCCATAGTTCGACGTGAGGACACTTACTTGTCCTTGCGCGTGACTTACCGGAAGACAGCACACAATTACAGTAAGTAGTTTGCAAATGTTGAAAGTCTGTTTGAGATCGGAAACCACGCTCAAGCGGTCCATCTCTCCTATCGGTTTGACAACTGAATAACAACAGATCGCGGGTGCGGGTTACGGGTAGACGTCGTGGTCGCCCCTCCCAAACGCGCATTTAGGTGCTACGGATATTATCGCACGGATAGAAAACAATGGGTGACAGGCACCTCTATCACCGATCTTCACGTGGTTGAGCGACTCGCGGTCGGTGATTGAGGTGCCTGTCACCCTATTGTTTCGCGTTGCCGGCGGCAATGCGTTATCTAAAACAATTGGGGCAGTCACCGAACTCGCTCGCACACCCTCGGAGGAAGAGCGGCTAACTTGCGGTGACTGCCCAAAGAAGGACGGTTCCAAGTGACCCATTAAACAGTCCGTTATCCGGCCGACATGCCCGGCCTCAACTCGGCATGCAGCGTAGTCGAAACGTTGCTCTTTTGCTCCCCGCGACCGCCTTTGGTTGGCTGCGGATCAAAGCTCCGGAACCCGTCTGCGTTTCTAGCTGCTAGAAGCCTGCGTCTCGAAACGGCCTTTTGCTCGCCCGCGGCGACTGCCCTCTTTCAAGGACCACCACAGCGAGGTCAACGCTCCTGGCCTATCTCTTCGACGCAATTCTGAGCTTTCCGTCCGGCCCGTTCGGTCTTCAACTCCCATCCTCGTTTGCGCTCTTCACACATTCGGGGCATGATCGCCGCTGAAAACCCGTTGCCGTCTTTCAAGCTCAAAACTTCCAGACGTCCATCCAACCTTCGCTCCCCTTCAGGATTTTCATCCTTCCGGATCGTAGCGCTCAGTCAGCGGCACAGTCTGCAAAGCTTACCTTAGTGCCCGGCCCGATTTCCCTTCGCTCCCCGAAAGCGTTAACTATTTTTGATAACTACGCGCTCTCGGATCATCGTTCCAGACTCGCTACCGTTCACCAAGCTTACTGCTCTCTGAACCTCTTGGAACCGTGTCCATAATGACCCGAAATTCATTTCCAGTCAATTAGAAAATGGAAGAACCAAAGCCTTTTCCATAGCTTTTATCACCAGTGTGGTGAACAACTTACGCCCTCTTGGTTGTGGACAAGGTGTGGATAAAACAGCAATTCACCGGGATGTTTCGAATTAGAAACGGCCGGATCAATTTTGGGTTTCAACCAGGTTCAAGATCATCCCCGTATCCGTAGCCACCCAGATATGATGAGCGTCCGCCGCCGCCAAAACGGCCCGTTGCGCCACTGCGCGGTAGTCGGTCTCCATCTCCGCGAAGACCTTCAAGTTCGTGCTTCGCAGTATTTTCAGTTTCCCTGGAATCGGTACCTGGTTTGAATTTCCTGGCGTTGCAACCGCCGCGACAAAAGTCTCGCCAGGCAGCATCAGAAAATCCGTCACCGCCCGGTCTTGCTCGCTGAACACGCTTTCCGGAGGCTTCGACCCAAACTTCACCTTCACCACGTCGGACGGGACGCTGAAATTATCTTTGTATTGGAACAGCAGGACTGCTAATCCATCGCCGGCAAGCTTCATTTCCGCGAGAATACCGTAGGCGGAACCCGTAGCCGGCTTCCAGGTCTTGCCGCCATCGAATGTTTCCAAACCCACGACCATCGATTTGGGCGCGCGCCGCCGCGCCCCCTGTTGAGGATCCATCCACACCGGAATCCGCTCGGATCCGGGCCCAATCACCCTGCCCAGAATGAGTCCGTGATTACCCAAGAAATCAATACAGTCATAAGAGATCCCCTCGGACTTCGCCAGCGTAACGTCAGAGGCGGCTCGAAGTCTTGGCCAGGTCTTCCCGCCGTCGGTGGTTTCGTAGAGTGCATTCGGGAAGCCGATCGCATATCCGTGCGATCGATTGATGAAATAGACCCGTAGGATGCCTTTCTTGAGGCCCTCCACTTTTTTCCAAGCCCGTCCGCTCTCTTCCGTTTCCCAAACCCCGTGTTCGGCCGCGATCCAGCCCACCGATTCGTTCAGGAAAAACATCGAAAGCGGCCGGTCTTTGAAATCGATAAACGACCATTGCTTGCCGCCATCGCTGGTGACCAGCACCGATCCCCGCTCATGGTCGTTCCTTTCGATCAGTACACCGGCGGCAATACAACGCTGCGCGGAGGGGCACTTGAGATCGCGAATGTCGAGGTTGGATTGGTCCTTGTTGTAATAAAACTGCATCTTCCAACGTTCCGCCGCGTACAATGGCGAAAGAACAAGCAGTATCAAAAGCACAGGCAAACAGAATTGGGGCACAGGCATTCTTGCCCGTGTGGATCTTAGAGCCGGAGTCCCCACACTAGCTGCCAGGCGCGCGAGGAACGCCGGAGGAAAGCACCAGGTCCGGCATCTCACTGGTGCTCTTCGCCTCGGCTCTGGACAACATCAGCAGGCAGCCGATCTGCTCGCCCACGGTGGTGAGCAGTTCCATTTCCATGCCGGTGTGCGCGTGCGGATTGCGGTGCTGCACGTTGATGACGCCTTCCACGCCACGCCGCGAAATCACGGGCGCGGAGAGGAACGCCTCATATGTGTCTTCGGGCAGATCGCTGAAAAATTTGAATCGGGGATCGCGATAAGCTTCCCGCGAAATGGAGAGCAAGCGCTTCTCCCGCGCCACCCAACCGGTCAGTCCCTCGCTAAGCGCCAGTTTCACTTCGCCCACGGCGGCCGGATGCGAAGAGTTGGTGGCGCGCAATACCAGTTGATTGCCGTCGACCACGTACAGCAGGCAGGAATCGCAATCCATGAACTCCACCACCAGCGTCACCACGCGGTTGAGGGCGTCCTGCAATCGCATATCGCGCACCATGCAGCGGCTGATTTTCTGCAACAGCCCAAGTTGATGCTCGGTCCGCTCCAGCCGTTGTTCAAATTCCTTCGCCTTGGACACGATTTTTATTATCCCATGGGCGCGCAAAACACGCGCACTGGTCTTCCTGTTTCATAATTAAGGTTGAATCTTCGACAGCTTCAGAAGCACTGGAATTTCTTCGGCCAGAGCGATCCACTTTGGGCCGTGCTTACGCATCCGGAAAAAAGGAACGCCGGCTGGGACGCCGAGGAGTTCTTTCAAACCGGGATAGCCGAGGTCGATGGAGCGCTCGACTACGTCGAATCCTTCCACCCGCTCCCTTCGAAAAAACGCGCGCTTGATTTCGGATGCGGCGTCGGCCGGCTTACCCAGGCGCTGGCCCTGCGGTTCGAACAGGTCCAGGGCGTTGACATATCGCCGGTCATGATTGAACACGCGCGCTCTTACAACAAGCATGGCAGCCGTTGCGAATATGTGCATAACGAACGAAGCGATCTCAGCATACTCCCCAGCAGCCGGTTTGACTTCATCTATTCGAACATCACGCTCCAACATATGCCGCCGCGCTACAGCAAGCGCTACCTGCGGGAGTTTCTCCGCTTATTGAGTCCGGACGGCGTTCTTTTATTTCAGTTGCCCAGCCGGCGATCGGGAAAATTCGCCTCCATCCGCTCACTTCCACGCAGACTCTATCACCACGTCCTATATCCCAGCGCCCCGTTTATGGACATGCGGGGCATTCGAAAGGAGAATGTCGTGCGCTGGCTGACAAAGCACGGCGGGAAGGTACTGGATTCTATTCCGGACCAGTCCGGCGGACCAGAGTGGGATGGCTTTCGGTATCTGGTCAGCCGCGCCGCGCCGGATGCCGCGGAAGCCCCCCAGCATTTCCCAATCGAAGAATGATACTGAAATCGACGTTTGGTTCCCATGCATCATGGGTGCCTATTGAAAAAGTCCGAAGGTCCGGCGAGTGGTATAGTCGTACGTACAACTTGGCGTCTGGAGAGTGCAAGGAATGTTTATTGCCAAAAAATATCTCTCGCGCCGCGCGGTTCTTCGCGGGATGGGCGCAACACTGGCTCTGCCGTTCTTGGACTCCATGGTACCCGCACAAACGCCGTTGCGCAGGACGGCGGCATTTCCGCGCAGTCGCTTGGCGTGCCTTGAAATGGTGCATGGCTCGGCCGGTAGCTCGGAGGCAGGATCGAGTAAACACTACTGGAGTCCCGATCGGGATGGATCCGATTTCGACTTTTCCTATACTCTTGAGCCGCTAGCTCCGTTTCGAGAATACATCACGATTGTCAGCGGTACGGATTCCCGCCAGGCGGAGGCCTTTGCGCCCAACGAGGTGGGCGCCGACCATTTCCGTTCGAGCGCGGTGTTTCTTACCGCAACGCATCCGAAACAGACCGCGGGCTCTGACGTCTTTAACGGCATCTCGATCGATCAACTATATGCACTGCATTTCGGACAGGACACACCTTTGCCGTCGATCCAGCTTTGTATCGAAAACATCGACCATGGCAACACGTGTGGTTGGGACTATGACTGTGTTTACACGAACACTATCAGTTGGGCTTCACCAACCACACCGCTGCCGATGACTATTAACCCTCGCGTAGTGTTTGAGAATCTGTTTGGAGGCGAAGGATTGGCGGCCGGCGCCGCGCGCTCTCTCTCTCGCCGCGCCAAGCGGAGTATTTTGGACGGGATAACACCTGATGTAAACCGCCTTCAAAGCCATCTTGGCGCGAGCGACCGCCTTCGACTCAACAAATATCTGGGAGACATCCGCGAAATTGAGAGACGAATCGAGGCAATTGAGAAACACAACGCCAGCGGGGAGAAGAGAGAGCTGTCTGCCGCTCCCATTGGCGTGCCGGTCTCGTGGGCAGAACACGTAAAGCTGATGTTCGATTTGCAGGTACTGGCCTTCGCCGCGGAGATCACGCGCGTGTCCGCCTTCAAGATGAGCCAGGACGTGAGCGACCGGATTTTTCCGGAAAGCGGCGTGAAAATTCCGTTCCATACGTTGTCGCATCATTTCGAGAAGCCGGCCGAAATTGCGGAATTTGCCAAACTCAATCGCTATCACGTCGGGATGGTTCCATACTTCCTCGAGAAACTAAAAAATACTCCCGATGGCGACGGCAGCCTTCTGGATCATTCGCTGATCCTGTACGGCAGCCCGATGGGTGACTCGCATACTCACAACCACCGGCGCGTTCCGTTGTTTTTG
>CATPCJ010000200.1 GCA_955652915.1 uncultured Bryobacteraceae bacterium | reverse complement strand
TTGTGTCGCAACGAACACGGTTGGGAAACAAGTCTCGAAGAGCCTTACGGTGCCGGTAACTACCGGCGGTGGCGGCGGTGGCGGCGGACCAGTCATCGTTATCAACGCGGCTGGTTGCACCGCCCCGGCGATACCCGGCGGCGTCACGGTTTGTGAGACGCTGGTGCGCTTACTCGATATCGATCTGAGCGCCAGTACCAGCCCGAACCAACCGCTCAGCTTCCTCACCACTTCGCGCAACACGTCGGCGGTGGTGCTCAATCCAACTTCGCCGAAGTTAACCGTCCAGCTCTCGGAGCTGTTCGGGGACTATTTCTTTGACGTAATGGTCACGGACAGCAAGGGGAACAAGTCCACCGCAACCGTCGACGTGCATTACATCAAGTCTACGGGTCACTAGTCTAGAGCCTGTAGTTCAATTCACATCATCATCGGCCGGAGCCTTCGGGTTTCGGCCTTTTTCATGGTGCGCTCAGCTACAATACTTACGCCATGAATCTCCGCATTCCTGTTCTCTTTCTTGCGGCCTGCAGCCTTTTCGCTCAGATCCCCAAGCCCGAAAGCCACTTTGGCCATCCCATCGGCGTCGACCGCGAGCTGCTGGATTGGGACAAGGTGGTTTCTTATTTTCAAGCGCTCGCCAAGACCAGCGACAAGGTTCGTGTCAAGGAATTGGGCAAGACCGTGGAGGGACGTCCCTTCATCGCCGCCACCATCAGCTCCGCCGCCACGCTGCGGAACCTGGATCGCTACCAGGCCATCCAGGCCAAACTGGCAGACCCGCGCAAGACGTCATCGGAAGAAGCGGAGAAGCTCATCGGTGAAGGCAAAATTGTGGTTCTCATCACCTGTTCCATACACTCCACCGAGGTCGCTTCCACGCACAGCGCGATTCAGTTTGTCTATAACCTCATTACGCAGGACAAGCCTAAGTTCCACGCGATTTTGGACAATGTGATTTTCATACTGGTTCCATCGCAAAATCCCGATGGCGTGGATATCGTAACGCGCTGGTACCGCAAGACGCTCGGAACGAAGTACGAAGGCACCCAGCCGCCGGAGCTTTATCACAAATACGTGGGGCACGATAATAATCGCGATTGGTACATTTTTTCCCAGCCCGAGACGCGCTACACGATCGCGCAGCTCCAGAACGTTTGGCATCCGCAGATCGTCTACGACGTCCATCAGCAGGGTCCGTTCGCATCGCGCATGTTTGTGCCTCCCTGGATGAATCCAGTGGACCCCAACATCGACGCCATCATCACCGAAGAATGCAATTTTATTGGCAC
Source organism: uncultured Bryobacteraceae bacterium (assembly GCA_955652915.1). Taxonomy (GTDB): domain Bacteria; phylum Acidobacteriota; class Terriglobia; order Bryobacterales; family Bryobacteraceae; genus Palsa-89. The sequence goes on along the minus strand of CATPCJ010000200.1, from coordinate 1,668 downwards.
GGGAATGGCGATGGACCTGGTGGCCGCCGGCAAGAAAGGCGTGGTCATCAACGCGCTCTACGATTTCTGGACGCCGTCGCGGCACTATCAGGCTTATCACGCTGGGATGCGAATTTTGAGCGAGTCGGCCAGCGCGAGATTGGCCAGCCCCATCGTCGTGCGGCCGGAGCAAATTCAGGCGAACGGACTGGGATACAATCCGCGGGAGCGAAGTTGGAACTATCTTGAGCCCTGGGAAGGCGGCGCCTGGCGTCTACGCGACATCATCGACTATCAGTTGATAGCGCTCGAGAGCTGTTTGTATCAGGCGGCTACGCGGCGCACCGATCTGCTCCGGAATTTCTATGAAGTGGGACGCCGGTCCATTGCGCGGCCGTCGCCATATGCGTTCGTCATTCCGCGCGCGCAGGCTGATCCAGGAGCGGCGCGAAAAATGTTGGAGCTGCTTAGTTTCGGCCAGGTTGAAATCGAACGCGCCACGGCGCCCTTCGATTCCGGAGGGAAGCGCTACGGCGAGGGAAGTTACATCGTGCGCATGCAACAGCCATACAGCGGATATGCGAAAACCCTTCTGGAGCGGCAGCATTATCCCGATCTGCGGCTGTATCCGGGCGGTCCTCCGCAGCGTCCCTACGACGTGACGGCTCAGACCTTGCCGCTGCTGATGGGCGTGGAGACGGACACGGTCGAAAAACCGTTCACCGTGCCCACTCTGATGGCGGCGAAGTTCGACTTCGACCTGAACGCCGCAGGGTCGCCGAACGGGACTTTGGCGGCCTCCGACACCGAGTCCTGGCGCGCTGTGAATCGTATGTGGGCAACGGGCGCGCGCGTTTGGCGTGATACTTCCAATGGAAACTTCCTTTCTACGCGGCCGGTTTCCGGTAGCGCGATCGAGATTGCGCGCCCGCGTATCGGACTGTACAAAAGTTATCTGGCGGCGATGGATGAAGGTTGGACGCGCTGGCTGCTGGAGAACTTTGGCTTCAGTTATCAGAGCATCGTCAACACGCAGATCGAGGCCGGCGGACTGAGGCGGCAGCTTGACGCGATCGTGTTTCCCGACCAACCCGCGACGCAGATTACGGAAGGATATGCGCCCGGCACGATGCCCGACGAGTACGTTGGCGGCCTGGACGAGAAGGCGGCCGCCAACCTTAAGAAGTTCGCCGAAGAGGGCGGAACGCTGGTGTTCCTGAATCACTCCACCGAATATGCGCTGGAGGCTCTGGGCATCAACGCCAAGAATGTCGTGCACGGGGTTTCCGCACAAAATTTCTATTCGCCCGGATCGCTTCTCAACGTCACTCTCGACACGCACGATCCGTTAGCCTACGGTCTGCCGGAGGACATAGCGATCTGGAGTGAAGGGAGCCCGGCCTGGGACCTGCCGGCCGGCGGACGCGATCGCGTGGTGGCGCGGTATACCAAGGATCATGTGCTGGCCTCCGGCTGGCTGCTGGGCGCGAAATATCTGGAGGGCCGCGCCGCGCTGGTGGACGTGCAGTCCGGCGAAGGGCATATCGTTCTGTTTGGAATGCGGCCGCAGTTCCGCGCGCAGAGTTATCAATCGTTCAAGCTGTTTTTCAATTCGCTGCTGCTGAGTTCCGGACGCAAATGAAGACACTATGAACGCTTGCTCACGAGGCTGAGAAAGAATCGCTCTAA
>CATPCJ010000199.1 GCA_955652915.1 uncultured Bryobacteraceae bacterium | reverse complement strand
CGGCGGAGTCCGCAACGCGGATGGAGGAAGCTCGATGCCTTCCATCGAATCCAGCGAGGCGAAGACTTCCGCACTCATCTGGGTCTTGTAGTAGGTGGCCAAACTGTCAGTGTAATGGATTGGCCGCGACAGGCTAATTTCGAGTTATAATCGCGCTAATATGCAGACGCTGGGCTTGTCCGACTCCACACCGCGAACGGAGAGTCGATGGCGCGCATTGCTGTGGCCAACGATCCGCAATGAAGGTGACTTCGATTACATCACTCGTCAAGGCTTCTGGGTTTGTTCTCTGGTTGCAGCGGCAACATTGGTCCTCAGCGCATTTACAGGATCTCTCGTTGCGGGAGTGTTCCAGGGCTTGTTTTTCTTCCTTGCCGCTCTCGGCGTCCGGGAGCGCAGCGGAGTCGCGGCAATTGTAGCCTTCTCCGCGTACTTCCTCAGCGTGCTTGTGGCGCAAAGATTAACCGGCGCTGGTTTCGGAATCGTCCCCCTCATCTTTCTTGCTCTATTATTCGCGAATATCCGAGGAAGCTGGGTCTCGGCGCGTTGGGAGAAGGACTTGCAGCCGACCATCATTCCAATGAGGCTCAGCGAAACGATTGGTGACAAGCTGGCCGACCGACTTCCAACGTTCCTGTGGCCCAAGGTGAGACACGTTTTTTATGTGCTCGCGGTACTGGAGATAGCCGCGTTGGTTTTCACCTTATTCGCGCCGATTAAGTTGTTGCGGTCCCGTTCGTAAGCGTGCCGCGGTTAGCTCACCGGATTCCAGACGTACTTCCCGTGCTTATCGATATATCCCTCGCGGTTGCCGATCCAGACCGGAGCAAAGCCCGAGCGGAAGTTTCCGCCTTCATCGAACTGCGGATTGATGGCGAAAGTGCCGGATTCGTTGATGTAGCCGTAGCGTCCGCCCATGGATACCAACGCCAAACCGTCGGAGAAATCTCCCGCGGAGTCAAACTGCGGGGCTATCTTCACCTTGCCGGATTTGTCGATGTACCCGAATTTGTTGCCTAGCTTCGCTACCGCGCGTCCATCGTGGAAATCGCCCGCGGAATCGTACTGCGGATTGATCACCATCTTGCCGGATCGATCGATGTATCCGAATTTACCGCCCACACGAACCACCGCCATGCTGTCCGAAATATTTCCGGCTTCGTCAAATTGCGGAGCGATCACCATCTTGGCGTCCTTGTCGATATAACCCCAGCGTCCATTTACCAGCACCGGCGCGCGGCCGCCGCCGAACTGCCCCGCTCCGTCGAACTGCGGATTGATTACATACTTGGCATTCTTGTCGATGTATCCCAGATGCGATCCCATGCCCACCAGAGCCACGCCGTCGGAGAAGGGATCCGCCAGGTCATACTGCGGCGCGATGGAAAGTTTGCCGGTCTTGTCAATGTATCCCCATTTGGAGTCAATGCGGACGGGGGCATAGCCTTCGTTGAAAGGCTCCGCGCGATCGAATTGTGGCTGAATCGCCATCTCGCCGGACTTGTTAATGTATCCGTATTTTCCGTTCACCTTGACGGGGAACAATCCGGTACTACGAGATGTCAACCACAAGGCAAGCCCGATCAATAGCAGCAAAAGGACCAGCCCGACACCAATCAGCATGTGCTTTTTGCGCGTTGCATAGTCGTCGTGTGTAACTCTTACAGACTCAACATCCGAAACCATAGTGTTTCCCTCCAACTCAGCCGTCGTAAGTTCATCAAGGCACATCGATTGCCATTCGGGATTGCCATTTGGCACTAAAATCGCTGAGAGCATAGCGAGCCCCCGTGGTGGTGGAGGAACAACTCAGGGGTTAGAGGCTGAGCTATGAACCTTAAAAATGCGTTACTGGCAGGAGGATTTGCCATTCTGGCGGTGGTCGCCGCATTGGGATGGACAAAGGCGGAGCGAAATTCAAACCCTGCGGCGCAGGCCTTGAATTACGGTCAGCCTGCAAGCTACGGACAGCCGGCTTCGTATGCGAATGCGAATCCGGTTCCTTGCACTGAAGAAAACGGCGCACGGTATCAAACCACGGAGTACTATCCGCAAGACCGTTACGTGCAGAGCATTCATCGGCCGGTTGTGGTGCGGCAATATGTCGAACCGCAGCGCGGCAATCCCTCGGAGGCTCGTGAAGTTTATGTTCGGGATCGCCATGGAAGATCGGTGAAGAAGTCGGTCGCCATTGTGGCGGGGAGCGCGGGCGTCGGCGCAGCGATCGGAGCGCTGGCCGGTGGTGGCAAAGGAGCTGGAATAGGTGCGTTGGCGGGCGGAGGCGGAGGCTTTATTTACGACCGCCTGACGCACAATCATTAAGTGCGCTGAGAAGCACAATTCGGTAGCGGAGGATGGAGAGGGCGTCCGATTTCGGGCGTCCTTTTCTATTTTGGAGCGGCCGTCCCGGCCATTTGCAAAGCGATATTCACCGCGATCATCAGCATCGCCATCATGGGCAGTACAAGAAGCGCTTTTTTCAATCTCTTTGGATCGCCGCCGGCAATCGATCCGATAATCCGGGAGCTTACCGCGAGGCCGATCCATCCGGAAGTAATCACGATTCCCATGGCCGTGCCGGTCATCTTCGGAAACACGTCACCGACGATCGCCAGAGTGGTTGGAAACACTGGCGCCATGGCGACGCCGGCCAGGAACACTAGAACGCCCGCAACGGTTGCGTCTTTCGTCCGCAACATTAAGTAGGTAGTGACGACCATCAGGATAGAAGCCGCCAGCGTGACTGTGAGCGACGAGACCGACTTCAACACTTGCGAGACGCCCACCCGTCCGATCAACAATCCCAACGCGAATCCGAGTGACAGAATATTGAGCGACCGCGATTCTGGTATTCCTTGCGCAATGAGATGCTGCACCAGCCAATTCCAGATGCCCACCTCGGAAGCGACATAAAGGAACAAGAAGAGAGCCAGCAGCCACAGAGTGGGCCTTCCCAGCACGTCGCCTACTTCGGAAAAGACGAAGCTTCGCTCGCCCGTGGGCTGCGGCATCGCGGTGGCGATATTGACGCACAACGTCACAAAGGTCAGCCCGGCGACGAGGTAGCACAATCGCACGGCGTTTCTCGAGAGCAGGTTCGCCGATATGAACGGCGTCGCCAAGCCTCCGAGTCCGAAGAACAGATTGAGCAGGTTCAACGTTGAGCCGCGATGGTCCGGGGATACATCGCTCGCCAGAGCGTTCGCCGCCGTGACAATAATCCCGCCGCCGATTCCCAGCAGAAATAAATAGGCGGCAATGCTGGTGTACCCGGTCGACTTCGGCAGCAGGACGAGAGCCAGTGTAATAAGACCAAGGCCCAGCAGCATGCCGACCTTTTTCCCTTCGTTATCGATGAGTGGTCCCACCGCGAGCGAGGCAATAATCAGACCCAGCGCCTGACAGAATGCGATGGCTCCGTTCTGCTTGGGAGTGAGATGAAAGCGCGCGGAAAGATCGGGCAGGATAGTGCCGAGCATGGCGGCGATCATGCCGTAAACGAAGATGGCCAGGATGGCCGCGAGTATCAGCATAAGCACTCAGGTATATCAAATTGAGATGCCCGAAGGTAAATGGGTAGCCGAGACATAAGTGGGGCGGACGCCCTCGTCCGGCTCGGTGATTTTGGTTGAGCCTGGGTCGCCCCTTGAGCTTGGACATTCTTATGTGGGGCAGGATGGCATCCTGCGGCGGATTGGTAATCCGACTGGTCTTGGATCGGAATTACTTACGGGCCGATTGCCAATCGGCCGCAGGTTACCAACCTGCCCCACAATTACTATGTGCCAAGTTAAACAAAATTACAAAATGGTCGCGGCGCAACTTGAAAAGCGTAGAATGTCCAAACTCCAGGAGCGGCCAGGGGTCGCCCGCGGACGAGGGCGTCAGCCCTACAAACTAAACGAAGTGGTACTCCCGCGCTTTGTCATCCCAGATGACTTTCTTGTTATTGCGTAGCGATAACGTCGCCATGTGCCCGGAGATGGCCGCTTGCTGGCCCACACTGGGTGGCGCGATCACTTTCGCTTTTCCCTGCATGGCATCCACCCAGTTTTTCATATGCGCTTCCACGGCCTTGTTGTCATTGCCCGGCAGCTCCACGTGCAGCTCCTTGCGGGCGGCCACCTTCGCAGGAGGTTTATTGCCGAACTTCTCCGGATAGTAATTCAGGATCTGCCGGTTCAGCACTTCGATGGTGCCCTCATTGCCCATGAAGTTCTCGCCGTAACCGTAATGGTCGTTGCCAAAGTAGCAGCTATAGTTGATGTGGAACTTGTCTGGATATTCGTAGATTGCGCTGAGCGTATCGGGCACATCGCGGTCGTCGGCGGAGCCGGTCCAGCGGTAGATGCCGCCGGACGCCATGCACGAAGTTGGAACCACCTTGCCGCAAACGAAGTTGCTGATGTCGGTCTGGTGGACCAGCAGGTCGGTTGAGATCCCGCCCGAATAGTCCCAATAGAGACGCCACTGATAATAACGATGCGGGTCGAATTCCATTTTCGGCGCGGGCCCCAGGAACTTGGACCAATCGGTATTCCGAGGACTTGCATCGTCGGGAATCTTGTAGCGCCAAGCGGGATTATCGTCCAACGAATTGCGATACCAGAAGGCGCGGACGTAGTGGACCTCGCCGATCATGCCTTGCTCCACCATTTCCCTGGCCTGCTGATACAGCGAATTGCTGCGGTTCTGCGTGCCCACCTGAATCACCTTGCCGGATTTCTCGGCGGCTTTCAGCATCTCCTCGCCTTGCTCGATGGTGTGCGCGAGCGGCTTTTCAACGTAGATATTCTTGTTGGCTTTCAGCGCAGCCATGAACATTGGATAGTGCAAATGTTCGGGGGTGGAAATAACCACGGCGTCAATTTCCGGATCTTGCAACAATTCGAGATAGTCGGCGTAAGTCTTGGGCGTATTGTGCCCCATGGTTTGCACGCGGTCCTTGGCTCGCGCCAGGTTGCCGGTATAGGTGTCGCAGACCGCCGTGACCTGAATATTGGCGGCGCTGCCGGTGTACAGGCGATCCATCAAGTAGTAGCCTCGCGACCCCACGCCGATCCAACCAATGTGGACTGTGCTGTTCGGGCTTTGGGCGCGCAGGATGCCGGGGGCCGCCAGCGTCACGGCGCCGGCGGAGGTTTTCATGAAGCCGCGTCGGGAAAGATCTTCGTTCATGACTTGAGAATATAACAATCGGCCACCGGGAAAATTCCTGCTAACCAATCCGTGGCGAGCTTCGTCGATATAACGAGGTCGGGTATATCGAAGTATGTTATAGTTCCCGTGATGAAGAAGGAATCGGATTTGATCGCCGCACAGTTTCTTCCGCTGCCGCAGGCTATGTTCCACATCCTGGTGGCCTTGGCGGAAAAGGACCAGCACGGCTACGCAATCATGCAGGACGTGGCAGCGCGCACTGGCGGCAAACTGAAGCTCAGCCCCGGCACTCTGTACGGATCCATCAAGAAGATGCTGGAGGACGGGATGATTCAGGAGATCGAAACAAGGCTCGGGGCTTCGAGCGATGACGAACGCCGGCGATATTACCGGCTCACCAGGTTTGGACGGCAAGTGGCCGCCGCCGAAGCAGAGCGGCTATCCGCAATGCTGTCGCACGCCCGCGCCACCGGATTGGTTCCGAAGCGCACTTGATCGATGACCCCAACCGGCTTTCCAACACGGCTGTACCGCGCGCTGCTGGCGTGCTATCCGGCGGAATTCCGAAACGAGTACGGTCCGGAAATGCTGGAGTTGTTCAGATTTCGCGCACAGAAGGAAAACGCGGCACTGCTGTGGATGGAACTTCTGGCGGACATCGCCTACACGGCGCCAAAGGAGCATTTGGACGTGTTACTCCAAGACCTTCGCTATACATTTCGAACATTCGCGAGAACGCCGGTGTTCGCGCTCACGGCTCTGCTTACGCTGGCTTTGGGAACGGGAGTGAACACCGCGATTTTCAGCGTGGTGAATGCGGTTGTCTTGCGCCCGCTTCCGTTTCCGCAACCAGAACGTTTGGCGCGGATTTGGGAGATGAACCAAAAACTCAACATTCCGTTTTTCTCGACATCGGTCTTGAACTATTTGTCATTTAGGGAGCAGGCCAAGAGCTTCGAGGCAATCGGCGCGTACGGAGGCGCGAACGTGAACATCACCGGGGCGGGCGAACCGGAGCGGCTGGCGGGCGGCACACTCACCTCATCCTTGTTCGACGTGGTGAAGATACATCCTATTTCCGGCCGGTGCTTTCGCCCGGAAGAAGAAACACCCGGACGCGGACGTGTCGCGATTCTGAGCGAAAAACTCTGGAGGCGGCGCTTCGCGGGCGATCCGCATATCGTGGGACGGTCTATCGAGCTGAATGGCGCGGCGTCTGAGGTGGTGGGAATACTGCCGGATTCATTTCGCTTTCCGCCCACGGCGGAAATATGGGCGCCGATGCCCATCGATGCAGCGCACGAGAATCGGGGAAATCATGTCGTCACCACAGTCGGCAGACTGAGGCCCGGAGTGACATTGGCGCAAGCGGAGTCCGAGATGAAAACCATCGCGGCCGGTCTAGGAAACACCTTTCCGCAAAGTAATGAGGGATGGAGCGTCCGAATGGCCACGTTCTACGACTGGATCGTGCCCGAGGAGATCCGGACCGCGCTCACGATTTTATTGGGAGCGGTGGGGCTGGTGCTGCTGATCGCCTGCGCTAACGTTGCGAATCTGATGCTGGCGCGGGCAGCCGGCCGAAGCCGCGAAATCGCCATGCGCATTACTCTCGGCGCCGGACGCAGCCGCTTGATCCGGCAACTGCTGACGGAGAATCTCACGCTCGGACTCGCGGGCGGAATAGCCGGAATTCTTTTGGCTTTTTGGGCGGTTGCGGGGCTGAAGCGCATCCTGCCTCCCAGCGTGCCGCGCGTGTCTGAAATCGGTGTCGACGGCATGGTGCTGGCCTTCGCGCTGCTCGTTTCCATTTTCACGGGAGTGCTCTTCGGCATCGTTCCCATCTTGCAGGCTACACGCCGGGATCTCGCGGGATCGTTGAAGGAAGGCGGGCGCGGCTCGATTTCAAGCAGGCCGATTTTGCGAAACACACTGGTGATTCTTGAAGTGGCCGTGGGCACGGTGCTGGTGATCGGCGCGAGTCTGATGATTCGGAGTTTTGTCAATCTGCACAATGTCCAGCTCGGCTTCAATCCCGACCGGCTGCTGACGGCACAGATCTCGCTGCCGCGCCGCAAATATCCACAGGCTGCGGCAATAGCCTTCTATCAGGATCTACTCGATCGCTTGAAGAGCGCTTCCGGGGTGACCGGCGCGGCCATCTCCAGTGGCGTTCCTTTCGGCGCCGGTGACTACACGGACATGCCGGCGCGCGCGGCTGGCGATGACGGACGCTCCTCCGCCGAGCAGACTCAAGCCGACTGGCGAATCGTCAGCGACGACTATTTCAAAGTTCTGGGAATCCCGCTACTTCGCGGCCGCTTCATGACTCGCCAGGACGCAGCGGGCCGGCCCATCGTGATCGTGAGCGCCGGCCTCGCCCGTCGATTGTGGGGCAATCAGGAAGCAGTGGGTAAAGAGCTCGAGGTAGGGGACGCGAGAGAGCGGTTGACGGTACTGGGGGTGGTGGGCGACGCGCGCAACAACGCTGTTTCAGATGAGCCGTCGGCAGCCATGTATTTCCCCGCATCGGCGATGACGTGGAGCACAATGACGGTGGCGATCAAGACCGATGGCGATGAGCTGAAAGCGGCGGAATTGCTTCGGCGGAAGATGAAAGAGCTGGATGCAAATCAGCCGATCTTCAACGTGCGGTCAATGGAGCAGTGGGTCGCCGCGAACGCAGCAGAGCCCCGCGCGTATACCTTTCTGCTATCGATCTTCGCGGGTTTGGCATTGTTGCTGGCGTGCATCGGCATCTACGGAGTGCTTTCGTATTCAGTGGCGCAACGAACGTCCGAGATCGGACTTCGCATGGCGCTGGGAGCGCGGCAATGGAACGTGCTGCAACTGGTGATCCGGCAAGGAATGTTCATGGTGGCGGGCGGATTGCTGCTGGGCCTGGGCGGCGCATTGGCGTTGGCGCGCCTGATCCGCGGCATGCTGTACGGCGTGTCGTCGCACGATCCGCAACCATTTGTGGGTGTCAGTGTATCGGTGCTGCTGATCGCGCTAGCGGCATGTTTGTTGCCCGCGATGCGGTCCACGCGGGTAGATCCCGTAGTGGCGTTGCGAAGCGAATGATCGTCAGTGCGCTAGAATGAATACTTCGGGCTGTGGCGCAGCCTGGCTAGCGCGCTTGCTTGGGGTGCAAGAGGTCCCGGGTTCAAATCCCGGCAGCCCGACCAACCCTTTCAACCGGGTGTGAGCCCTCTCGCATCCGGTCCCAATCCTTCTTATTCAAATTTGTAGATAGTTTCCATCAGGGAGAGCCATGTTCGTCAGTTTCGGCTTTGGGACGTCAACCACTAATCCGGGTGCGAGTTCGATTCGATCCGGGATCTCCCTCCAATCCTCCTCCGATCCGTACTGATCCGCCAACCAGCGCTTCAGATCCTCGAAGTCTCTCAATCGAATGAACTCCTGATTCCCCGCCATTTGCGCTGCCCAAACCGCATGACTGGTAAAGGCAGTGTTAGTGACTAACAAGCCAATCCGAATGTGCGAGTTTTTCCAGGAAAGAAGCCGGTCCACAGCCTCTCGCCCGGTCTTTCGATCCTCATGATGCTTCATCTGAGCCGCAACGACGTATGGTGGGCCAGTTTTCGGCGTGGCAATCAGATCGATTCCACCGTCGGATCGGTTAGCGTGACCTGTTAGCTTCACGTTCATTCCCATGCGGTCCAAACGATCCGCCACGAATCGCTCAAATTCTTCGGGCGTTAGGCTTCTGAGCCGGTTCGGATCCTGTTGGAGAAATCGAAGGAGGGCCGGCGAGAAGTCGACGGAATGGACAAGTGCGGTCCGTGGCGGGCAGACGAGGTTATTGGCAAGGCACCATTTGTAGACATTCTCACGGACGAAGGGTACACCTTCGCGTAAATCGACAAGGATTGCTCCCCCCGGTACCGTGCCTATAAGCGCAAGTTCGCCTTTTGAAAAATACTGACGCAAATACTCTTCGGTGAGCCTTGAAAAGCGATACGCCGCAACGAAGGATTCTTCATTTACGCACAAAAGGAGACTTCTAAGAAATGACAACCTCGCCTGATCTGCGAGGTTGAGAGTATCGGGTAAGACAATCACGAGTGACGTCTCTAAAGATGCGACTTCCCGCATTCGAGCAGCGCTATAACGATTGCGAAGATCTGCAACAAACGTGTCGTCGCAATCTAGGAATACCTGGAAATTCGGTTGTTCTGCTAATCTTCGATCTCCACTTATGAAGTCGTCGATTAGTCTCCGGCTCAATTCTCGAATCTCTTCAGTCACGATGCAAGCATCTTGACACATGATGGGTGGTCGAGCAAGAGGACACACCGCCCAGAAGGGGATACGCGAGCTTTAAGCTGCCGGACCGGAAGCCGGACGAAGAAACCACCAAAGCGGTGTAGTCTGCGTGGATGCGCCCCCGGTTCGAGGTGGACCGCTCAGAAGTCGATTCTAGTCCGGGATCGAGCATCGTTCCTCCCGGATTTCCGCCAGCATCTCACACGCCTAGCGGAGCTTCCTGGCACCACCATCCGAGAGCACCCTTCACTCGTACCTCAGGGCCTCCAGCGGATTCACGCGGCCGGCTCGCCGTGTCGGCGCCCAGCAGGCGATCGACGCGACGATCGCGAACATCAGGCCCACCGCGATCAGCGTGACTGGATCTGTCGGCTCCACATCGAAGAGGAACGTCTTCAATACTCGCGACAGCAGAACCGCCGCCGCAATCCCGGCAATAACGCCGCCCGCAATCAGCCGGAATCCCTCGCCGAATACCAGCTTCTGAATATCGCGCTGCTCTGCTCCCACTGCCGCACGAATTGCCAGCTCGCGCCTCCGCGAAGCGACCGACAGCGAAAGCACGCCATAAATACCCACTAGCGTCAACACACTGCCGGCGATCGAGAATCCCACCAGCAACTCCATCGCGAACGTGCGCGACGCCAATGAATCGCTTCGAACCTGTTCCAGCGTTTTGACGTTCTCCACCGCGGCCGTCGGATCCACGGAGCGCAGCTCGCGCTGAACCGCGGCCACAACCGCGCGCGGATCTGCCGCCGTCCGGACAACCAGGTGTTTCGAAAACGCCGTGGCCTGCCAGAGTGAGAGATAAATCTCGGGCTCGGCCGGCTGCGTCAGATCGTCCGTGCGGCCATTCGAGACCACTCCGATAATTTCCGTCGGCGGACGTTGCCGTCCGCTCAGCCACAGCTTCTTCCCAATGGGGTTCTGCCTGGCGAAGTAACGATCGGCGAGCGCCTGATTGGCGATCGCCACTCTCGGCGCGTCTTGCGCATCGGTGGAACGGAAGTCGCGCCCGTCGCGAATTGCGAGACCCATAAGATCGAAATATCCAGTGGTCACGGCTCTCAAGGGAATCTGAATGCGGCCGCTCTCGTTGGCGGCAGGCGGTTGTCCTTCCACTTCCACGGCGTCCGGCCAGTTATTGCCGGTCAGCGGCACTCCCCATGCGAACGCCACTGACTTCACGCCGGGTAGCGCCGACACGCGCTCCAAAGCTCGATGATGAAAATCGGCCCAGTTCCCTTGCACCGCCGTCACGCTCATTGTCAGGATGTGCTGGATGTCGTATCCGGATTGCACCTCCGCGATATTGCTCATCGTTCGAATCAAGAGACCCGCGCCCACCAGGAGCGCCAGGGTAAGCGCCGTCTGGATCGTCGTCACACCGCGCAGAATCCTCCGTTCGCCTCGCCCGGAGCTGCTGTTTGGTCCGGCGCTCTTGAGCACTTGAATCGGATCGAATCGCGAGGCGCGTAGCGCGGGAAACATACCGGCCAGAAGCGCGGAGAATACTGCTGCGCCAAGGCCCCCAGCGATCACCGGCCAACCGGCGGTCACCGCATCCAGCCGGGGAATCGCATGCCCGCCGATCAGCTTGAACACTTTCACAATCCCCAACGCGAGCCCGGCGCCGAACGCTCCGCCTGCTAAGGCGAGCAGCAGACTCTCGATCGATACCTGCCGGAAGAGCGCTATGCGGCCCACGCCAAGAGCGCTTCGCACCGCATACTCCTGCTGTCGTTGCAGGCCGCGCACCAGCAGTAATGCCGAGACATTGCCGCAAGCGATCAGAAGCACCAGCGCCGCCGCGCCCAACAACGGAAACAGAATGCGGCTGCCGTCGCGATTCAATTCGCCGCTGAGCGATTGCACCTGAGGCGTGATTCCTTCGAAGTCGTGTTCGGCCTGCGCCTCCCGCGCGACGATGAGCCGCAGCTCTTGCTGCGCCTGCCGGATGGGCGTCCCGCCGCGCAGACGCGCCACCACCTCCCAATTGGGAGCTTTGAGCTGCTTTGGATCGGGAGCGGCCGGAACCCAGAAATCGACCATCGCATTGGGATCGTAGTTGGGCTCCTTCGCCACTCCGGGCGACGGCAGAAATCGCACGCCCGGAGGCATTACACCGATGACGGTGACCGGAGTTCCGCGCCGGCTCATTCGGATGGCCGTCCCGGCAATATGCGGATCGCCATTGAACTTTCGCTGCCAGAGATTGTACCCGAGTATAATCACGGCGGCCGCCCCGGGCTTCGCTTCGGACTCCACAAAAGTTCGGCCCAGGATCGGCTGCAGCCCGACCGCACGGAAATAATCCGCCGTCACCCACATGCCTTCCATGGACTCGCTGCCCTCGTCGCGCACCAGGAAATTGAATGTCCAACCATAGGCGCCGATCGCCTCGAACGATTTGGCCTGCCGCTGCCAATCCAGCCACTGCATCGCAGGCCACCCCCTCGCACCGCCGGTCTGCTGTCCATCGTTGCGGGCGGTAGAAATCAGCACCAGTTTTTGCGGTTGCCGGTAAGGCGGCGGAGTCAACAGAACGCCCTGGATCAAACTGAAAATCGCCGAGGTCGCCCCGATGCCCAGCGCGAGCGTCAGTACGGCAATCACCGTAAACCCCGGCTGCTTGAAGAGCATTCGCACGCCGAAGCGCAGGTCTCGAAACATAGGCCTCCCTCTGGCCGCTGCCGGCTTTCACTTTGACGTGAACCGAGTTGAAAAGTTAGGTTGGAATACGCTCGGATGAAACCTCCGCCGGGATTGTTCCTTGCTCCGATTCTTCGCGCTCGCTTGCGAAACCAGATCCGCGCATATCGCGCTGTGACGAAGCGAATCGGCCGGCATCGATGCGCTTCGGATGCCCGCTACTTCCGGGAGAGCGAAAACTCCCCATTCGGGGCCTTCTGCAGCAGCGCTTTCACCTGCCCATTCTCCACCACGAACTCGAAGATCACGTCCGAGAATTGCGGCATGCGGAATCGCAGACCCTTCACTTGGTTGAGCGGCTGCGGCGGCGCGCCGGGACCCACCAGCGCCAGTCCCCGGTTCTCTTGATAAGTGACCTGGATCTTCACCCCGGTCGGCGTCTCATAAGTGCCGGCTAACTGGCCCAGCAGTTTCGGATCGAGCTTCTCCGGCCTGCGCGTGAACAGCGTTTCCGCTTCGTCCAGCGACATCGCCGCCTGATCGATATCGCCTTGTGGATTGGTGCGGAAATTCACCGACCACATTCCGTTCTCCTCATCGTCCACGGTGTCGAAACGATCGTAGTGAAAGTGCGTCATTGGCATCCGGACCTTGTGAAAGTCGAACCGGAGCTGATTGTCGGCCAGCCCGATCTTCATCACGCCGTATGCCGGATTTTCGTAATCGCCAACATAGTCGCTGAGCGCGTGCGACGGTTTTGTGTTAGCCACTCGATCTTGTCCCGCCTTGCTCCGCGCCAGCTTGCCCGCCTCCTTGCCCTTCAGCCGGATATCCAACATCCGTTGAATCCAGGGCGTCTGGTCCATGCCCAATAGCCGCTCGTAAACGTTGTAGGTGATCAAATTGTAGAGCGGCGCGGTGTGATTCCCGATCACAAAGACCAGCACGCCCAGATGTTCCTTCGGCAGAAACGAAATCTGCGAGTGGAAGCCGGGCAGGTCGCCGCCGTGAAACGTCATCAGGTGCCCGCGATAATCGGCGGTCTGGCGGCCCATTCCATAGGTCGCGTTCAGCAGCTCCCAGTATCCGCGCTGCTCCGTTTGGGTATTGGGAAGCGCGATGGCCGGCTGCAGCGTTTGTTTCAGCACATCGGCCGGCAGCACTTGCTTGCCATGGTACTTGCCATCGTTCATCAGCGCGATCAGCCAGTGCGACAGGTCTTGGATATTCGACGCGATCGCTCCGGCCGGAGCTACGCCCTCGATGTCTTCGTAATAAGGAATTTGGTGGAGATCGAACGAATCGCGCTTCTCCGTGAACCCAACGCCGTGCTCCGGTTGCTTCACCATTTCCGCGATCGTGTAACCGGTCGACTGCATTTCAAGCGGCTGCAGAATTCGTTCGCGCACGAACTGCTCCCACGGCTTTCCGGACTGCAGCTCGATCATGTAGCCGACGCCCGTATACATGAGGTTGTTGTAGAGGAAGGTCTGCCGCATGGGTTCTTGCGGCTCGAGATATTTTAATCGGTCGAACAGCTCCTTGCGCGTAAAGTCGGACTTGAACCAGATAGAATCGTGCCGCGTGATCCCCGTGCGGTGCGACAACATATCGCGTAGCGTCACGCTGTTGTTGAGTTGTTCATTGTAGAAGCGGACGGTTGGCACGGACTCGCGAATGGGCTTGTCCCAGGTCAGCTTGCCCTCTTCCACCAGCATGCCCGCCGCGACCGCCGTGAACAGTTTGGTGTTGGAGGCGATCGGACACACCGTCCCGGGCGTGAATGGAAGCTTCTTCTGATAATCGCGATACCCATAACCCTTCGCGAAAACGAGCTTGTCGCCGGCCACAATGCCGACTCCGATCCCGGGCCCATTCCAATCCTTCAGAACTTTGGCCATATATTCGTCGAAGCCCTCCAGGCTCTTGGCGACGTCCGCATTCTGGGCCGGTGCGGCCCACGCGAACGCAAGCGCGATAAGCAGTACAAGTGTGATGGACGGGTTCTTTTTCTTCATGGAACGTTCTTTCCTATTAGGCGATGGTATCAGAAGAGAGCGGCCGGCAAGCTCCAAAGGATCTGGGCCCCGTAGCCGCTCGTTCAACGGACAATCGCGTGGATCTTGCCCCCACGCTTTCGTAAGCTTCTATTCCCTTTTCGACGCTGTCCCGAATTTCGTTGTCCAGCCTCGGTTCAGTGG
>CATPCJ010000198.1 GCA_955652915.1 uncultured Bryobacteraceae bacterium | reverse complement strand
CTTTCTCCAGCTCTTGTTGAACGACAAAGAATTGCTGGGTGAGCGATTCGTCAATGAACCTGGGAACAACGCCGTGAATTGAATCATCATCGTCCGGCCGCCCAAGTGAGTTGAAGAAAGGATTTAGCAATGATTTTCGAAAACGTAACCGATGAACTCGAATTCCTGGTAGTCCACCCGCTGGATGACGTCCAGGAAAAAAAGGCCGAGACAAAGCACCTTGCCCCCCGCGCATGCCGCCGGCAGCCCGGCTATCGCGCGCCAGGGTTGGCAGGAATGTTCGGTAAGGTATGAAGAGACACATGATGAACCGCCCCTGTATTCTCGCGCTGCGAATAGCATTCTTATTTGTGGGACTAAACGGCCGGGCCCAAGAGCCCTCGCAGGCAGACGCGCCGGAGAATGAGCGCTGGAATCTGTTCTACCAGGCGACGGCGGTGGGACAGTATCACGGCACGTTTCGTTCTCCCTACTCGGGCTTATTCAGCCTGCGGAATTATCCGGAGCGCGATGTTTCGCTTACTACAACATTGTTTTTAGGCCTTCGGCTGGAGAAAAACACGGTGCTGTACTTCGATCCGGAGATCGCCGGCGGCCGAGGCTTCAGCAATGTGAACGGCTTGGCGAATTTCTCGAATGGCGAGTTGCCGCGGGTTGCCTCAGCCACGCCGAAGCCTTACCTGGCTCGCCTCTACATCTCGCATGATTTCGGATTCGGCGGCGAAATGGAGCAGGTGGAGAGCGAAGAGAATCAATTGGCGGGGCAGCGCCCGATGAAGCGGTACACGATCACTGCCGGGCGCTTCACACTGACCGACTTCTTCGATAACAACCGCTACACGCACGATCCTCGGATGCAATTTCTGGGCTGGGGCGTGATGTACAACGGCGCTTGGGACTATCCCGCGGACGTTCGCGGCTACACCTGGGGATGGGTACACGAGCTGCACCTGCGGAATTGGTCGCTCCGGTATTCGAGCGCCGCCATGCCCCGCGTTGCGAACGGACTTCGATTGGATCGCAGATTATTCCGGAACCGCGGCGATGTGCTGGAAGGCGAATACCGCTACACCGTGAATACGCACCCCGGGGCGGTCCGAGTGCTGCAGTACTTCAATCGCGCTAAAGCGGGAAACTACGCGGAGGCGATCCGGCAGGCTGAACTGAACGGTGGCCCCCCAGTTGTCACCGATACACGCCGGAACGGCACGCTCAAATATGGATTCGGTTTGAGTGCGGACCAAGAGTTGACCAAAGACATCGGCATCTTCGGCCGGCTGGGCTGGAACGATGGGAAGACGGAGAGCTTCGCGTTCACGGCCATCGACCGGCTGGCGACTATTGGTATCTCAACCACCGGACAGCGCTGGCGCCGCCAGTTCGATACGGCCGCGACTGAATTTACTGTCAGCGGGATTTCCGGCGTCCATAGGATTTATCTGGCGCGCGGCGGCTACGATTTTCTGATCGGCGATGGGCGCCTGCGCTATGGGACCGAGCGTATATCGGAGACCTATTACAGCGCACGGCTGTTCCCTGGATTCTTCGCCAGCTTCGATCTCCAGCACGTTTCCAATCCCGCTTACAACCGGGATCGCGGGCCTGTGTGGATTCCTTCAGTCCGGCTTCACATGGATTTCGCACTGAGAACTTCCAGCAAGCCCCACAAACACTAACACGTGGGGCAGGCGAATCGTATTTTGTCGCCTGCCTTGGCCGGTCGCGCCGCAGGCCACGGAAATATCACGCCTGGTTGCAGGCCAGGATGGTAAAGGAAAGGGGCGATGGCACAGCAGGCCTATGTAGGGCAAGTTGATAACCTGCCGCTGATTGTATCGACCTATCGCTAACGGGCCGATTGCCAATCGGCCGGCAGGAAACCATCCTGCCCCACGCGGATTATAATATTGCCACATGCCTCGTTCCATCGGATTTCTTTCCCTGACCTTATTTTTGTCCGCCGCATGGCTGCCCGGCGCGCCGCCGGACGGTTCAGCGCTGTTTGAAAACAACTGCGCGCTCTGTCACAAAGCAGGCACCGACAACCGAACTCCCCTGCCGGAAGCTCTTAAGCGATTGCCCAATCGCACCATCGTGACCGCCTTGGAATCCGGATCGATGAAAGTGCAAGGGTCGAAGCTGAGCATCGCCGAGCGACAGGCCATCGCCGATTTTCTTTCGCCGCCGACCGACACTTCGATTCAGCCTTTGAAACTGAACGCATGTCCTGGACCTCCGCCTGCTCTCGCCAATCTGAACGGCTGGAACGGATGGAGCGCCGACCTGATTAATAGCCGGATGCAAACCGCGAAAGAAGCCGGGATCAGCGCCAGCGATGTTCCAAAGCTCAAGGTGAAGTGGGCCTTTGGATTTCAGGACGCCGCCACCGTTTTT
Source organism: uncultured Bryobacteraceae bacterium (assembly GCA_955652915.1). Classification (GTDB taxonomy): domain Bacteria; phylum Acidobacteriota; class Terriglobia; order Bryobacterales; family Bryobacteraceae; genus Palsa-89. The sequence continues at coordinate 10,087 of CATPCJ010000198.1, read as the reverse complement.
AGCCAGCCGACGGTGGTGAATGGCAGGCTTTTCTTCGGAAGCGGCAACGGCACCGTATACTCCCTGGATGCAAATACGGGCTGCCTCTATTGGACCTTCAAGGCGCCAAGCCAGGTGCGCTCGCCCGTTACTATTACGGCCATCGGCAAAGATCGATACGCGGCTTTTTTTGGCGACGGCCAAGCCAACATGTATGCGCTGAACGCGCAAACCGGCGAGCTATTGTGGAAGACCAAGATCGAGGAACACAAGATGGCCGGCATCACCGGCGCCGCGAAATTCTACAACGGGCGCCTGTACGTGGGCGTGCGTTCCGGTGGAGAAGAAATGATGGCGGCGAATCCGAAATACGCCTGCTGCACATTTCGCGGCAGCCTGGCATCGCTCGACGCCACGACGGGGCACTTGATTTGGAAAACCTACACGATTCCCGATCCGCCGGGGACGACCAGGAAGAATGCCCAGGGCACCGAGCTATACGGTCCCTCCGGGGCGGCCATCTGGTCGTCACCCACCATAGATGTAAAGCGAAAAGCGGTTTATGTTGGCACCGGGAACAACTATTCCGATCCGCCCACGCGAGATTCCGATGCGGTGCTTGCGTTCGATCTCGATACAGGTTCGAAGCGCTGGTCGAAGCAGATGAATCCCGATGTCTGGAACTTCAGTTGTTCGCAACCCGGCAAACCGAATTGTCCCGAGAATCCCGATCGCGATACGGACATCGGCGCCTCGCCGATTTTGCGATCGCTTCCGGACGGCAGGGACATTCTGCTCATCGGCCAGAAATCCGGCATGGTGTACGGCATCGATCCGGACAAACGCGGAGAGATTTTGTGGGAAGTTCAAATCGGAAAGGGCGGGGCGCTGGGTGGCGTGATGTGGGGCATGGCGGCGGACAACACCAACGTCTATGTGCCGCTCTCCGACATCTTCCCGGGACCGGCGGGCGGCCTGTTCGCGCTGAAGATTGCGACGGGCGAAAAAGCTTGGACCGTTCCGCCGCCACCTCCGGCGTGCAAAGGCAAGCCTGGATGCAGTCCCGCGCAAATGGCTCCGGCAACGCTGCTGGCGGGAGTGGTGTTTTCCGGATCGCTGGACGGTCATCTGCGCGCGTACTCCACGGCCGACGGTAAAGCGATCTGGGACCTGGACACCTTGCGCGACTTCGATACCGTGAACGGCGTGAAGGCGCACGGCGGATCGCTGAACGCGACGGGGCCCACCATTGCCGGTGGAATGATGTTCGTGAACTCCGGCTACAGCCAGTTGACCGGCATGGCCGGCAATGTTCTTTTGGCGTTGACGGTTGAGGGGAAGTAGGGAAATTTACTTCAGCGCAGAGGTGCCTTTCGGGACACCCGACGTTGGCAAGCGCCGCACCGGGAAACAGGGCCACTCGCGAAAGAGGCGTCTTGCGGGCATTAAGTTGTGGCTGCGAAGAAATATATCGATAAAAAAGTCAAATGAAATGTGCAAACAGCAACGGAACTATTGCTTCCCGCGATTGGCCCAATAGTCGTGGACTTTGTGTAGTTCGTTAACCCAGAATACTTGGCGATCGGAGAACGGTCGCCCTAGCCTTTCAGCAAGCGTGTAAAAGCCATTGCCAGGGTCCATATCGCCTACTTTGTGAACGACCAGAACGGAAAGCATTCCGCGTCCATTCTGATTTTCTTCTGTTGAAATCTCATCAAGCATCGCGGCCATAGCGGGGTCGTCATGGGGCAGCACGATCGTCCGCAGTCGGCTTGACAGCTCGCTATATGCGATCATTCGCGTTCGGCAGCGCGTCGCTTGAGAATTTCGACTACTTCAGCTTTACCGTTATTCCACTCTGTCGGCGTGTAAGGCCTGATAGTACATGCTACGTCCAAGTCTACGAATTCATCAAGTTAATTCTGGCCAAGCAAGGAGTCAGAATGTACTTACTTAAGCGGACTGGCCGGATGCAGGTAGCCGTCCAGGAAGCGGTACACTTCGCGCCGCGATTCTTTCGCCATCCTGGTGTCGGTGCGATTGAAGTGGTGGCCGCCCGGGGCGTTCTCGTAAATTTTGTACTCGAACTTCTTACCGGCCGCTTTCAACGAATCGATCAGGTGCTGCACTTCCAGGACGTTGACATCTTCGTCGTTGGTATTGGTGTGGATCAGCAGCGGCGTTTGCAATTCGGCGGCATGCGAATAGGGCGACCGGCGTAGATATTCCTTGATGTCCTCGCGGACCGTTTTTCCAATGTGATATGGCGCGGAATACAACTGACGATAGCTTTCATTTTCATATCCCATCCGAGCCACCAAATCGCTGACCGGCACACCGGCGTAGGCCACCGCGTAGGTTTGCGGATGCTGGAAGATATTCATCAACGTGATCAGGCCGCCGTGGCTCCAGCCGATGATGCCCACGCGTTTAGAGTCGAGAAAATCGTATTCGCCGAGCATCCATTGACAACCCGCAAAAACGTCGTCCACTTCGCGGCCGCCATAGTCGATCTGTTCGTAAAATCCGCGGCCGTATCCGGTGCTGCCGCGATAATCGGTGGAGATGACCGAATAGCCCTGCTCCACCAACTCGCGGACAATATGCGCCTCGCTGGTGTCGAAGTTGGCGTGTACGCCGCCGTGGATCATGACAACCAGCGGCTGCTTTTTCGAGCGGTCCAGCTTCTTGGGAATGAACGTATAGGCGTGGATGATCAGTGGATTCACAGCGCCGGGAGCATTGGGATTTTGCGCGCGCCGCGGGGGCAGACTGGTGTACTCCACTTTGTCGACATCGGCGATGTCGGAAAGCTTCAGGTTCCACATCAAGTCGTCAACATGCTTGAGCACTTCATCCCAGCGGCCTTCCGGAGCTGGTGGAACCGCAGGTGCGGAAGTCGCGCGCTGTGCGGGAGCGGCAACGGCAGGCGGGGGGGCTTCCTGGCAGAGCAGCGGCGAGAGAATGCAGAAAAAAGCAGTGAGAGTCTTCATCGGATGTTTTTCTATTGTAGTGCGGAAGAAACAATGGGGTGACGCCTCAATCACCGATCTCCATTGGATCAATCATGTGATTTGGATGACGGTGATTGAGGTGGCTGTCACCTCTTTCACCCTAGCCACGCACCAATTGGGGGAGGTGTTCGAAGTGGGGGTCCCGGGTGATGAGTTGGAGATCGTGCTCGAGCACCTGTGCGGCGATCCAGAGATCGTTATCGGGGATGGGCGTACCGGCACGTTTGAGTTGGACGAATAGGCGCGCGTAAGACTCGGCGGTCTCGCGCCCGGGGAACAGAATTCCTACTGTCGGCTTGGCGAGGAACGCTTGCAGCAGGGCTTCGTTGCGGTGTTGCTGCGAGCCACCATAAAATCCCGCCTTCATCTCCCCTAAAACGATCAAAGGAACCCAGACTTCTTCACAGGTCCCCAGCAGATCGGCGAGTGCCATGTCGCCTTGAAAAAGATCGGTGAGCCGGTTGGTATCGAGAGCGACCCTCACCTCCACCCCGCCCAATTGATCTGGCGTTGGGAGGCTAGGATCTCGTTGAAGGCGGGGTCCGGCGTCCATTTGCCTGCCAAGTCGGAGAAATCGGCTCGTTTGGTACGCCCCGTGGTTGCGATCGTTAATTCATCGAGAATCAGTTGATTCAGGCTTTGTTTTCGCTGCGCTGCGCGCTGGCGAAGGGCACGATCCACCTCATGCGGGACGCCGCGGATGGTATACTGCACTGAACGCGCCTGCTTTTTCATGCCTACATGATATCACTGGAAGTAGGCACCGTCTAGCCGATTTGATCCCTCTAGCGGTATTCCTTCGGAAGGATCTTCATCCGTACCGGGATCCCGGTTCCATCCGGGCGCTCAAACCGCATCGCCCGCTGGAGGACTGTTCGCCGGAAAGTTTTGCGTCCAGTCGTCGGCAAATGCGGACGGGACTTGCAGCAAAACTCCCGCGACCACTGCCAGAAATAATTTCGCAGTCCGCCTGCCCGGACGATGCAGCCAGGGTAGCGTCTCCCAATGAAAAAGCCCGGGCGAGGGAGAGCGGCTATCAAGCAATTTGCTCAGAAATGCCCAAGTGGCTGCGAACATTTGCGGAGTCACGGTGGTTCCTCTTTACGTTCCAAGACACGGTGGAGCGCAGACTATCGGAGTGATCAGGCCGGAAAATACTGCCGCAAGGTGGCGTAGAAGCTCTGGATGAAATCAATGGCCGTTTGCGTGGCGGCTTCTTCCTGATTATTGACGATGCGAACCGTCACTTTCACGATCGAGGTGTCGGTGCGGTTGTAACGCAGGGCATCCCAGGCCACGTATGCGGCGGCCTTGTACTCTTGCGCCACAATGCGATCGCGCGATTGGTACCAATACAAAACCACGGCCTTGTCTTCGCCCTTGGAAATCACGTAGCGGTTGATTTCCATCGGAGTATCGCGTCCACTCACCGTCACCGGGATAGTATCCGACACCGTCCAGACCCAACCGGATCCCGGCAAGCAGTTCTTTGGAGAATGAGGCGCTTGCCCGGCCCGCTGCGTCTTGAAGAACGCCACGAACAGATTCGCCACCTGGGTGGGCGATGCCGCGTAATCCCTGGTGACGTAATCGTCGGCGCGCAGCACGTCCTTGATCTCCTGCTCCATCACGCCTTGCTGGATCATTTGCCAATTCCCCACCTGTGCCGGAAATGTATCCAAAGGCTTGGTGGCGGGAGGCGTTTCTCCGCGCGAAAATCCATAAAACAGAGAACCTTGAATGATCAGGAACGCGCTGAGGACCATCGCCGCGCGCGATTTCAAAAAGCTAAACTGCATCGGCGGTAGCCCCCTTGGAGCGATGCGTGGCGCGATAGATTCGATCGATCAATTGATGGACGCCCACCAGCAGCACCAGGGCCACCAGGAACAACACCCAGCCTTCCAAGGTATGAAAGAATCCGTGCGCCAGATCCGCGCGATATTCGCTGATCAGGCCGGTTAATGTCACCCGGGTGGCGTTGGCGGTAATGGCGATCGGAATCGTCGCGGCCAGCAGCACCCATCGCATCCAGACTTTGCTGTCGAAAAAGTAGGCGTAAACTAACGCGAGGAACGAAAGCGAAATCAAGGACCGGATGCCGCTGCAAGCCTCCACCACGGAAAGCTTCTGGCTGGCAAGCTCCAGCACGTTTCCATCGCGCAATACCGGGATCCCGAACAAATTCAAAACTGTCTCCGCTACTCTCGATGCAAACAGTTGCAGCGGCAAGGTGATGCGCGCATAAATAATGGCCGGGATGGGGAACATGAAGCACAGCAGGAACAGTGGGAAAGCCAGGATCTTCAGGGTTCGCGTGCCGCCCAGGAACAGCACCGCTCCGATGAGTGAAACGAGAAATGCGGTCCGCGCGATAAAGATCTGCGCTCCCAGGGTGCCGAGCATCATTTGTATCGCGCCCAACACCACCAGAACCAAGCCCCAATAGTTGGGAACAGCCTTCACCGCCGTAAGCTCCGAACGCCGCTGCCACGCGATATAGCCCGCCACCAGCGGCACGAAGAAGCCGTGGCCCATGTCTTCATCGTTGGCCCATTGGCGCACCAAGCCGAACAACACGGGCGCGTAGCAGGCTATCAGAAGAGCAGCGAACCATAGCATCGCTGTCCAGGGTAGTTGTGATCTTTCTTCTACCGCGGCGTTGTGCTCCGGTAGAGTCTTGGCGTACGATGCCATCTCTTCAATTCCTGCTTGTGACCGCGCTCGACCAATAACTTCCCATCCGGTTGACCGAAGGGGACTAGAATAGGCTTGTGGCCGTCTTTCGTTTCGTCGTCTGTCTGATTGTAGCATCGAATCTTTTCCCCCAAATGGCGATATTTCCCCTGCGGGAAGTGCGCGCCGGGCAACGGGGCATTGGAAAGACGGTGTTTTCCGGCAGCACCATCGAGGAATTCCAAGTGGAAATCCTGGGGGTCCTGGAGAATGTAGGCCCGCGGCAATCGGTAATCCTGGCGAGGTTATCGGGTGGACCGCTCGAAAAGACCGGCGTGATGCAAGGGATGAGCGGCAGTCCCGTCTATATCAACGGCCGTCTGGTGGGGGCAGTAGCGCTGGCGTTTAATTTCGCCAAAGAGCCTATCGCGGGCATCCGGCCCATTGAAGAAATGCTGGCGATAACAGGCCAGTCCCCCAGCAATACCGCATCTCTGACAGGCAAGGCCAGACTGCAAGTTGCCAGGAAAGATGTCCCCTTGGCGCCCGTTGCGGCGGGGTCCGGATTGCAGTCCACCAGCTTGATCGAGATCGCTACTCCAATTTCGTTTAGTGGATTCACGTCAGCGACATTGGAGCATTTTGCGCCCGAGCTGAAGAAACTGGGGCTGGATCCGCGGCAAGGAGTCTCGAGCGGCGGCCGGCTGCCTTCGAAAATGGGGAATCCGGCGCTATTGCGTGCGGGCGACATGATCGCCGTGGAGCTGCTCTCCGGAGATTTGACGATGGGCGCTGAAGGGACCGTCACGCACGTGGATGGAAGCCACGTCTATGCCTTTGGGCACCGTTTCCTCTCAGTGGGAAACACGGAACTTCCCTTCGCGCGCGCCGAAGTCCTGACGCTGCTGCCGAATCTGTCGGCCTCTTTCAAGATTTCCTCCCCGACACAATGGATGGGAACCATCACGCAGGATCGCAGCACCAGCATCTATGGCGAGCTGGGGCGCAAGGCCGACACCGTGCCGTTGTCCATCGCGATGAAGGACGGGCATCGCGCTCCATTGTCGTATCGCATGCAGATGGTGAACGATCGCGCGCTCTCGCCGTTCATCGTGCAAATGGCGATCTATTCGTCGATCGACGCCACGGAGCGGACCCTCGGCCTGGCCAGCTATTCGCTGCACGGGCTGGTGGAATTTCAGAACGGCATACCACCCCTGAGACTGGACAATACGTATGCCGGAGATTTCAATGTGCCGCTACAGGTATCGGGCGGCGTCGCGTCTCCGCTGGCCTACCTGCTCGGCGCCGGCTTCGATGCGCTCAAGATCAAGAACATCAGCGTTGAAATCGAGGCGTCCGAACGCAAGCGTCTGCTGCAAATCGATCAAATTACCGCGTCGCGCAAGGAAGTACACCCGGGCGACGCTTTGGAGTTGACGGTTTCTTTCTCGGGCGAAAACGGGCTGGAATCGCAAAGAAGCGTTCGCTACACGGTTCCCATCGGCGCGCCGGCCGGAATCTTGAATTTCACGGCGGTCGACGGATCCTATTCGAACACGCTGGATTACCAACAAGTGGTGTCCGCTCTACCCAAATCGCCGACGCAAGCGATTTCATTCTTGAACAATCTCAGGCCCAACACGAATGCGTACGTTCGCGTATGGCGCACCGACCCGGCGTTTTTGGTGCAAGGGGAAGACCTGCCCGATCCACCGCCATCCCTCGGTCTGATTCTTGCCAAGGCTCAAGTGGCGCAGGGTACGTGGCTCGCGCGCGGCTCGAAAATCGATGAGCTTCGGATTGCAACCGGCGACGTGGTGGTTACGGGCTCCAAGACAGTTGCGGTGGAAGTAAAAGAATGATGCTGCGGGTGGTGCTGTTTGTCTTGAGCTTGGCGTCGGTTCAGGCGGCCACGACGGCCACCTGGGAAATGAATAGCTATCAGGATTTTCTGAAGGGCCGATTCACCGGCGTGTCGCTCGACCGCGACGGCCGGTTGACCCTGGCGCCGAAACTGGAAACTGTTTTCTCATCGGGACAGCCGGTGATCTGGAGCGTGGCGCAGGCGCTGGATGGGTCCTTATACGCGGGCACGGGACATCGCGGGCGCGTATACCGGATCACTTCGTCCGGCGCGAATAATTTGATTTGGACCGCGGACGAGCCGGAAGTATTCGCGGTAGCGGTGGATTCCGGCGGCGTTGTTTACGCAGCCACTTCGCCGGACGGAAAAGTATACCGGATCGAAAAAGGGAAAGCCGTCGAATTCTTCGCGCCCAAATCGAAATACATCTGGGCGCTGGCCTTCGCCAAGGACGGCAGCTTGTATGTCGGCACCGGAGCTCCCGGCAACGTTTACCGCGTGGACAAATCCGGCAAATCGGAACTGTACTATGAGACCGGCCAGTCGCACGTGACGGCGCTGGCCCTGGACGCTAACGGCAATGCGCTGGCCGGGACAGAACCCAACGGCATCCTGTATCGCATCAGCGCGCGCGAAAAAGCGTTCGTGCTGTACGATGCGAACCTGCCGGAAATTCGATCCATCGTGGCGATGCCCGACGGCACGGTTTACGCCTCCGCGCTGGGCGGCTCCATTGCCAATCGAGGCGGATCGCAAATCGCAGGAGTGGCTGCTCCGATCAGCGTCACCGTCACAGCGCCGGCGACTTCGATTACGGTGTCCGACCAGGCGGTGCAGAGCGGACCGGAAATCAAACCGAAGGATACGTCTAAACCGGCGGCGCAGACCGCGCTGGGAACGGCGCAGGTGCCGTCACCAATTGTGGAAATACCGGGTGTGGAGAAATCCGCTCTGTACAAGATCAATCCGGACTCATCGGTGGAAACGCTGTGGAGCTCCAAGGAAGAAAATGTGTACAGCATGCTGGTGGAACCGAGCGGCGCAATCGTTTTCTCCACCGACGCGCAGGGACGAGTCTACCGGCTGAACGCCGACCGCAAGGCATCGTTGTTGGTTGAGACCAGCGAAGGCGAGGCAACCCGTCTGCTCCAATCCCAGACCGGTTTGCTGGCCGCCACGGGCGACATGGGGAAACTCTTTCGATTAGCTACGACCGAGGGAACAACCGGGTCTTACGAATCGCCCGTGCATGACTCAGGCACCGCCGCACGATGGGGACGCATATCTTGGCGTGGACCAGCGGGCAAGGCCAACTTCTCCACGCGCACGGGAAATTCGGTGCGGCCCGACAAGACCTGGAGCGATTGGTCGGAGCCCCTTTCCGAGCCGAAGAACTCAGTGATCAAGAGTCCGAACGCGCGCTATATTCAGTGGCGCGCCGAGCTGAGCGGCGCCGGCGCAACCATTGAGAACGTGAGCATCGCTTATCTGCCGCAAAACAATCCGCCGGTGGTCCGAAGCATCACCGTGAGCACGCAGGCGGCCGGCGCATCGTCTCAGAAGCAAGCGGCCACGGCGTCCACCAGCGCGGCCTACAGCATTACCGTGACTGATTCGGGCGAGTCCGCGACCGCTGCCGGCACTCCCACGCAGGCTCTTTCGCGGGGTCCGAATTCGCAAATCCAAATCACCTGGCAGGCGGACGATCCGGATGGCGACCGTCTGACGTACGCCCTGTATTTCCGGGGTGAGGACGAAACCCAATGGAAGCTACTGCGGATGAATATGTCCGAAAACTCGCTGCTGTTGGACGGCGATATTCTGGCCGACGGACGCTATTATTTCCGCGTGGTAGCGTCAGACCGGCTGTCGAACGCCGCCAACGTCGCACGCGAAGATGAACAGGTAAGTTCGCCGGTGCTGATCGACAACACGCCGCCGGTGGTTACGCTGAGCGCTCCCCGGCGTACCGGCGCTCACCTGGAACTGGATGCGGACGTGGTGGACCAAACTTCACCGCTGCGCCGGTTTGAATATTCGCTGGACGCCGGTCCGTGGGTTCCGGTAGAGGCCGCGGATGGCGTAACCGATTCACCCCACGAACAATTCCACATCTCGATCGACAAACTGCGCGCGGGCGAGCATTTGCTTGTGGTCCGGGCGTATGACACGGCCAACAATGCGGGTTTGGCGAAAGTGGTGATCCGGTAGGGATCGAGCGCGCCTCCAACTTCACCAATTGGCCATAAGAGAGCAGGTGCCGCACCCCGTGGCGCGGTCACTCGCGTCCGCCGCATCGAGACTCGTCTGTGTGCCCCAAAGGGGCAGATTGCCAGTGGGGGAAGGACCCCCTCGAATAGTTGATGGTTAGATTCGATAGCTATCGAGCGGTTAGTGTGGGTAACCAAGCTAGGTCTCCGACCGTTTGAAAGGATTCCTTTTGTAATCGAACTTCCGCCGGGGCCGCTTTGCGGTCGAACTTCCAGTTGATCTGGACGCGATCGCGATTCATCCGCCGATTCCAGGCTCGCGCTTCGCGGCGTAGAGTCTT
>CATPCJ010000197.1 GCA_955652915.1 uncultured Bryobacteraceae bacterium | reverse complement strand
CGCCACGCCTGCTCATCGCAATAGCGTTGAAGATGGAATGGCTCGACCGAAACATAGGTCCCCTTGATGGCCCGTTTGAGCAAACTCCAGAAGTTCTCCGGACCGTTCGTGTGGACAGCACCGCGAACATATTCTTCGGTATGATCGACGAATTCGTGTACGAATCCATCAACCGGAAGATTGCGATAGGACCGCAGTGAGTCGCTATAGACCATCGATCCCCTTTGGACGTTATCAATGACGTTCATGCGAACGTGGAAGGCGCGGGTGTTCGGTAGCACTTTCACGCGAGCCTTTTTCGTATTCCGTTCCAGCAGTCCCATGACAACCGCCTTACCTTCGAATCCGCCCGTGCGCTTCTTGCCCATTCGCATACGAGTCTGTTTGTCGAAGTGCATGTTTGCAACTTTGCCGCCAACGAACGTTTCGTCCGCTTCGACCGTGCCGGAAAGTTTCTCGGGCACCGCCATGCCGAGCGCAAGGCGAATCCGATGATCCATGAACCACGCGGTTTTTTGCGTGACCTTGATAGCGCGGTGAACTTCGTAGGAACTCACACCGTTTTTGCAATTCACAACCTGCCACATGGCGACAAGCCATTTGTCCAGGCCCAGCGGAGAATCTTCAAAAATCGTCCCGGTCTTGGAAGTGAACTGCCTCAGAGGATGCTTGCTGCCACACTGCCAGCGGTTATACTTGGCTTGGAACAGGACCTTATCACTACCGCAACGGGGACAGGTGACTCCGTTAGGCCAACGGTGCGCCACGAGGTACTCACGGCAATTGTCGGGGCTTGCGAAGTATAGAACTGCTTCTTGAAGTGTGTCCGGTCCCATGCTTAATACTACTCTGGAATCGGTGAGTTGTCAACTATATTATTGCCGTTCGTTTTTCACCGTCTTTGTTTCCGGCGTCGAGATGCGGCTTCGCCGAGCCGCTGGAGACGAAGCAACGTGTTGAGTGCACGGTAGTAAGTGCGCTCAAGGCACGACTCCATGCGGCTCAACATCGCCAGACATCCGGGTTCTGCCAGCGCCCGGAAGGCGAAGGAGTGTTCGACCCTGATCGAACAGGCCGGTCTCGATGTTATTGAAGTGACGTTGGCGCCATTTGGGGTTGACCATTTCGAGCACCAATTCCATTTCGACGGGACCTGTTGGCTGGAGGCCCTCAACATACGAGTCGAGCAAGGAGGGGTACTCGTCGCCATTTTCATCGGGTAGCACTACAGTGTGGCGGTGAGTCCATATTTCGGGACGTTCATGGAGGAGCGCTCACGGCCCTCTTCGGTGACAGGTCCGTAGGATTTTTTGCGGTTGGCGCGGGCGGAATCGATTTTGCGTCCAGAAGACATAGTGCTCCTTGTGTTCTGCCTGATGGTACAGCGGGGCGTGTAGGCAGAAGAGCGCAGGTTTTTGGATAGTGTTGTGAAATCAGGGAGATTTAGTTAAGTGAGTTGAGTCACTCGCATTAACGGCAACCTCCGGGGCGAACGACGCCGTTCACAGCGCCAAGATCGGGACGAGTTGAAGCCGAACGGGATGTGCAAGTTGTTGAGTGGACTGCGTAATCAACTTGTTCGAAATCTAGCCCCATCGCGATCCTGCCGCTGGGGACGCACGTCGCAATTAGGGAGTTCTCTGCAGGACAAGGCGCGAGGCGTCACACCCATCCGCTGGCCATGCTTTCCTGGTTTTCTCGTAGCTGCTGCTTTTGCGGTCTTCTTCTCTGAGAGTCCGCGGGATTTTCGTATCCTGCCAGAGCAGTTCGCTGTCCAGCACGCGAATCGGCTGCACATCGCGCGGCGGGACAGTGTGAAGATCGAAGACATCCCGATGCGAAGTCGAATCGGTTCTTCTTCCACGCTGCACTGCTGCTAGCCTAGCAGTGTGAATCCTCTCGCTGAATACGAAGGGCGGCTGGCTCAACGGCGCGCTGTGTCCGAGCGCGAGCGGAAGCGATTTCGACTCATCGGCAACGCCCGCCTGGCCACCGGTATTGCAGGCGCCGGCATGGCTTTTTTCGTGTTTGGCGAAACCGTGATCCCGGCATGGGCTCTGGTTATTCCGGTGCTCTTGTTTTGGGTTTTGGTGGTGCTGCATGCGCGGGTCGTGGAAAGGCTGGAAGGTGCGAATCGCGCCGTGGTTTTCTACGAACGCGGCGTCGAGCGCCTGGAGAACAAGTGGATGGGGAAGGGCGAACAGGGCGAGCGGTTCCGCAATCCCGGGCATGTCTACGAAGAGGACCTGGACATCTTTGGCAAGGGATCGTTGTTCGAGTTGCTGTGCACCGTCCGGACCCGCTCGGGTGAGGACAAGCTGGCCAAGTGGTTGCTGGCGCCCGCTTCCAGCGCGGAAGCAACCGAGCGCCAACAAGCCATCCAGGAATTGCGCGAACGTGTCGATCTCCGCGAGGATCTTGCAGTCCTGGGCGATGCCCTCCGGAGCAACACCGATCCGGACGCCGTCGCTGCCTGGGCGGAGGCGCCGCCCGTTACCTTCTTTCGTGGAGCCAATATACTGGAGGCGCTGCTGGCCGCCGCGGTGGTGGTAACTTTCGGGCTTTACATGGCGCGATTCGCCACCCGGACTCCGTTCCTCACGGCGTTATTAGTCGAGCTGACTTGCGCCTTCTTGCTGGGCTCCAAGACTCTGCATGTGACTGGCGCGGTGAACTCTCCGGCTCGGGATCTGGGTTTGCTCGCGAAGCTGCTGGCGCGCCTGGAGAGCGAGTCGTTCGACGCCCCGCTACTAATGCGTTTGCGAAATGGATTGGCCGAGAGCGGATTGGTTGCCTCCGCTCAGATCGGCCGCTTGCGGCGTTTGGTGTCGCTGTTGGATTGGCAGCGCAATATTTTATTCGCGCCCATCGCGATGGCAATCCTTTGGAGCGCGCAAATTGCAATGGCAATCGAGCGTTGGCGCGCCGTTTCAGGCAACCATGTCCGGGGATGGATCGGCGGCGTCGGAGAATTCGAGGCGCTATTCGCGTTGGCCGGCTACGCTTTCGAGCATCCTCTGGATACATTTCCCGAGCTCATCGACGTCGAGGGGGGATGGTTCGAAGCGATTGGCCTGGGCCACCCGCTGATGCCGGAAGAGCAATTTGTCCGAAACGATGTGCGGCTGGGGCGGGATGTTCGACTGCTGATCATAAGCGGCTCGAACATGTCCGGCAAGAGCACGCTGCTTCGATCCGTCGGACTCAACGTTGTGTTGGCGTGGGCCGGAGCGCCAGTGCGCGCGAACCGGCTCAGCTTATCGCCGCTGGTGGTGGGAGCGTCAATTCGCGTAGTCGATTCATTGCAGGACGGCCGCTCGCGCTTTTATGCCGAGATCACCCGGCTGCGCGAGATCGTCAACTTGCTGGGTGGTGGCCGCACGGTCCTGTTTCTGATGGACGAGCTGCTGAGCGGCACCAACTCCCACGACCGGAAAATCGGAGCGGCGGCGATTGTGCGCAAGCTGATCGATCGCGGCGCCATCGGCATGATCACCACGCACGATTTGGCGCTGGCGCATATCGCCGAAGATCTGCCCGGCCGCGCCGTGAACGTGCACTTGGCCGATACGCTCGAAGATGGCCGCCTGCACTTCGATTTCAAGTTGCGGGAAGGCGTGGTGGAGCGCAGCAATGCGCTGGATCTGATGCGGTCCGTGGGTTTGGAGGTGTAAATCGACTGCTAGCGTGGCGCGGACACTTGTCCGCGGCCTCGAGACTCATATCGAGGCTCTTTGCCCGAGCATCGAGACGAATCTCGATGCGGCAGACTAAAGTCCGCGCTACGTCACTTGTACCGACTCTTCGGTCCGGTGTACCCAGCGGTTCACTGCCTTCTGCAGCTTGTCGAGGCCGACGGGTTTGCTGATGTAGTCGTCCATGCCGGCCGCCAGACACCTTTCGCGATCGCCTTCCATCGCGTTCGCGGTCAGGGCGCAGATAGGCGTGTGGTGCTTGGCGCCTTCGCGGCTTCGAACCATGGCGGTCGCCTCGAAGCCATCCATGCCGGGCATCTGGCAGTCCATGAGAACCAGGTCGTAGTTCTTTTTTTCCAGAGCTTCCACGGCTTCCCGGCCATTTACGACGGTGTCGGCGGTCAAGCCCAGCTTTTGAAGCAAGCGCATGGTGATGCGCTGGTTGATTTCGTTGTCTTCCGCCAGCAGGACCCTGAGCTTGGCGTCCACCGCGGGCGGCGATGGCTGGAGCGCGGGCTGAGCCTTCGGGGCTGGAGGCCGCGCCACGGGCACGGCGGGGAACGGCTTCGATGCCGGCTTCGGCGCCGGCGGTAGAGGCGATTCCTGCGGCACCGGTTTTTTGAATTCGGCCGTGAACCAGAAACTGCTGCCGCGTCCAGGCTCGCTCGCCACGCCGATTTCACCCCCCAGCAACTCCACCAGTTGTTTCGATATCGCCAATCCCAAACCGGTCCCGCCGTATTTCCGCGTGCTGGATCCATCCCCTTGGATGAAGCTTTGAAAAAGGCGGCTCTGCTGATCGCGGGGAATGCCGATCCCGGTATCGTGCACCGTGAAACGGACCTTCAGCAAAGCCGCCGTATCATGAATGACTTCCGCGGTGACACCGATTCGGCCGCCATCGGTAAACTTGATCGCGTTTCCCAGCAGGTTGGTAAGCACTTGACGAAGGCGCCCGGCATCGCCCAGGGCCACGCCTTTGAGAGCGCCCGGGATCGAGGAAACAAATTCGATCCCCTTCCCGCGGGCTTGCAGCGCGAACATCGACGCCGTTTCTTCCACGGCGGCCGCCACGTTGAACGGAGCACAGTCCACCCGCAGCTTGCCCGCTTCAATCTTCGATAGATCCAGAATGTCGTTGATCAAGGTAAGCAGCGCGCCGGCCGAACGCTGAATGGATTCGGCGTACTCCTGCTGCTCGGAGTTGAGCTGCGTGGCCAGCAGAAAATCGGTCATGCCCAGGACGCCGTTCATCGGCGTACGAATTTCGTGGCTCATGTTTGCCAGGAAACGGCTCTTGAGCTGAGTGGCTTCCCGGGCCATGAACAGCGCCGACTCAAGTTCTTCGTTCTTGCGTTCCAGCTCCTGCGCGTATTCCTTCAGCTTCTTCTCGGCGGTCTTGCGATCGGTGATGTTTCGCACCACGGCGATCCATTGATCCCAGTTGAGCGGCAACATGCGGGTTTCATAGACCTGCGGTCCCTGCTTGCCCTCCACCGTGAACTCGACAATCTGAAATTTGCCGGATTTTCGCACCTTTTCCTGCGCCTCGCGGAACTGCGCCTTGACCTCCGCGGATAAGATGCCGTGCAAGTTGTTTTTGGAAAACTTCTCCGGAGAGAGGAACGGATCCGAGCTTTGTCCGCCTTTCCAATCCAGAATGTCTCCCTTGCGATCCAGGCGAAGAAACAGATCCGGAAAGGCCTGAAAGAGCGCCCGCAGCTCGGTGGAAGTTTCGTACGCTTCGTCTTCGCTCTTCTTGCGGTCGGTCATATCGATGGCGGCCAATCGCAGGCCCACCACCTGGCCCAAGCGGTTGTGAAGACGCTGCTCATGCACCTCCACCGTCACCTGGGTGCCGTCCGGCCGCAGATATTTGCGTTGATAGGGGACCAGGGCGACCTGGGCGTTCAATTTGCGCTCCGTTTGCTCACGCTGCCGCACGCGATCCGCGGGAGGAGTCAGATCCCAACAGTACTTGCCGAGCATCTCCCGGGGCGCCAGTCCGCGCAACTCGCATTCCCGGCGGTTGACGCGGCGCACCGCGCCCTTCTTATCGATTTCAAGATAGCCAATCGGGGCCTTGTCAAACAGTTCGTCGGTGGGAACGTCATCGGTGGCGCGCTGGGGGCTCACATTCGCGGGAGAGGGCTTCGGCCGGCGCAGGTAGCCGATGGCCAACGCCACGCCTACGAAACATAACAGCCATAGCAGCGGTTGAAAATCGGCCAAACGTGATAGCCTCCGGACTATCGGCCTCAAGAGGTTGCGGAAAAACTTCTGATGACCACTCCCTTAAAAGGTTTGAAAAATCGCTCTAAGATCCACACAGGCAGGAATGCCCGCGCCACAATTTGAGTTGCGCGATTTTTTCACAGCTTCTTACGGTCATGGCTCAGAAAAGGGTCCGAATGTATTTTTCCGCAACCTCCAAAGGTTGCTGACAGGAAGCTATCGGCGGAGTCCGTTAAATCCTTTAGATGGCTAATTTTATGTAGGCGCCGGGAATCCGGAACTTCTACCCGCCTATCAGATTGATACTGCCGATTCCGCCACGGATTTCCAGATGTATGTTTGTCTTGGCGTGCCCATAAGCATCGTTCACATACCGGCCGCCGCGGTTCTGCAAGCCTCTGGCACTGATCCCGCCGATCCCGCCTTTGGCGTCCGCCGATATACCGACGTTTTCAGGAAGATATATCGTCGCCTCGCCGACTCCACCATGAATGTTCACGTTGTAGTCATGCTTGGGCGTCCCCCGCAAGTCCACTCGCAGCTCGCCGACACCCATGTGAACTTCCAGGCTGCGAAGGGAGAGACTGCCCAGGTCGAGCCGGCCCTCGCCCGCCCCGACGTGCACTTCCATATCGAGAGGCTTTTCGTCATTGAAGTGGAGATCCCAGCGGTATTTGGAAGTGCCGCCATGAAAACTGTTGGAAGGCTCCTGCACCTCAAGATGACCGCGGAAGCCGCCGCCGTCGTAGCGAACTTCGGGCTTCAGGCGCGGGTTATTGTAGTTGAACTCGGCGTCCATCAATTTCGGAGAACCTCCGCGAACGTTCAGCTCGCCGGCGCCCATTTTCACTACCACCCGCACTAACTCGGAGTTGTCGAGATCGATCGATTTCGTATCGGTTCGGGCAGGACCACTCGACTCATGATCCAAGTTAACGACGCATCCCGTTAAAATCAGGAGGGTTACCGCTGTCGCCGGAAGTATTAGCCGGCCGGGGATGAGGAACATTTGATGTCGCCTTTCCGCTCTACACGCTTCTATACGAATGACGTGGGGTACTCCGTTCCCCCAAATACTAGCCTCTAAGGCCCTGGCCCTAGTCCGGCAGGGCCTAAACTCCGACCATTCGGGCATTCTTCGCTTAGTATGTTCTTTCACGAAAACCTGCTGTTACACTGGAGCATCTTAAGTTTACGTACACAATGCATTGCCTGTATTGCCGTAAAAAAATCGGAGCGTTGCGAAGGTTGAGCGACAGAGAATTTTGCTGCGCCGATCATCGCAAAAAACTGGCGAGCAGATCCGCGCGGGCAATTCGTGAAGCCGAGGACCTGTACGGGCTCGACGAGACCACGGCCTGGCGTGAGATCACCAAAATAAAGCCGGAGGAAAAGGCGGAACGCCGTACCGGCCTGGCCACCACGGTGTTTGCAGGCTTGGCCGTTGTGTTTGTGATGTTGGCGGTGTCCGACTTACCGATGGGCGGACCGCGGGCGAGCGTTTCGCCGCTCCCGGAGTCCAATCCAAAAGGCGCCAAGGGCGGAATCGGGCAAACGCTCAGCCACTTGCTCTCCAGCAAGGGGGCGATGCGGGAAGATTTCCGGTCGGGTTTGGGAAACTGGGAAGGGTTCAAATCGTTGAACTCGGATTGGTCCAGCGAAGGCGGCAAGGTGCGGCCGAGTTCTCTACGCTTATGGAAGCCGTCCACCTCGCTCTCCAATTATGAGATGGAGTTCCTGGGCCAGATCGACCGCAAGAGCATCGACTGGGCGTTCCGCGCCTCGGACCTGCATAACTATTATGCCACCAAGTTGATCATCACCAAGCCGGGACCGCTACCGAACGCGGGTCTGGTACGCTTCATCGTGATGGACGGGCGCGAGCGCGAGCGCGTGGAATTGCCACTGCCTCTCACTCTCGAACGCGGCGTCGATTATAGAGTGAAGGTGAGCGTGCACGGTAGCCGGTTCCTGACTTCCGTCAACGGCCAGTTGGTCAGCTCGTGGACGGATAACCGGCTGAGCCGCGGCGGGGTCGGTTTCTTCTCCGAGGACGGCGAATCGGCGCTGGTGAAGTGGGTGAGCTTGTCCGAGCGGGACAGCTTCCTGGGCCGCATCGTTTCCCATTTCTCGCTGATATCCTTCCCCACGGCCGCGATGGCGCAAAGGCCGTAAGGAACCGTGGCGCGGACACTCGTGTTCGCGGCCTCGGCGGCACAGATGAGTGCGTGCGCTACGTCGAACATGGAAGGTTATTTCACTGGTTGCCCCCATTCACGGCTGCTGAAAATCCGCGTGATTACCATTGAACCCCACAGCCAGCAGCTTGCCGCTTAGTGGCAACAGCACCTTGGCGTCGCCCAAGGTCTTGATCGCCGGTTCAACGCCCTGCATCGAGACCTCCGTTCCTCGCGCCGTGGATAGCTGCTTCACGATCGATGGGACCGTTTGCGCGGAGCCGCAGTGACGATAAATAGCGGATTCCAATTTTCCCGCAGTCGAGTCTCTCTGCCGAGCAGGGACGAGTGTCGACGATCCGCAGCCGCCGGCCTTCCCGGTAGACCCGCAGAACCGGCCGAGCGGTATTCCAGATCTGGTTCCAATGTGGCACCACTTCCTGTAGTTCTTGCCGGCCCGGCTGCTGGTGCATGCCCCGGTTACCGGCTTTACTCAGCGAGTACGCCGGCCGCATCAATAGGCTCGAGCATCAGGCGAAGTCTTGCGCGCGCATGTGAGTCGAAACATAGCCGAATCGGGCTGCTGGTGAGAACGCCGGCCGCCCGAATTCGTGTCGGTGATTACCTGGTTACAGACCCGAAGTAGTCCGGAAGCCCCGGCTTCGTTTCCCGCCGGATCTCGACAATGTCCCGGCGATCGGCCAAGGATAGCCGGGCGTACTTCTTGCCCTTTTCTTGCCCGGAAAGGATTTGCCACATGCGCCTGTAGATCGCGTTTCTTGCTTCAAGCGACAGGGCATCAAAAGCCGGCACGTAGATCATGTAGCTGCACGGATAACGCAGCAGCCGGTGCTGGAGATCGAGTTGCCGCAGCGAGCGCCCTTTGCTGTCGCGCGGTCCCAGCGCGGCAAACGTCTCGGCGAAAGCAGTAGTGCCTTGAAAATCTAAGTCCACCGGCCCAACACGAACCCATACCACCCAGCCGCCGTCATTTGTGGGCTGACCTCACCAAGAAGTTCCGATCCGCCGCAGCGCCTTGATGATTTTCTCGATCGCTTCTGCTCCGTTGAGCCGGCCGCCCTTCGTATTCAGCGAGAGGATTCCCAATGCTAGGCTAGCAGCAGTGCAGCGTGGAAGAAGAACCGATCCGAATTCCCATCACGGATGTCTTTGATCTTCACACCGTCCCGCCCCGCGACGT
>CATPCJ010000196.1 GCA_955652915.1 uncultured Bryobacteraceae bacterium | reverse complement strand
CTTCCAGTTCATCGACCAGGCTGAACAAGTGATCGAAGGACTCGACCACGAATAGCAGCGGCTGGAAATGATCGATCTCAAAAGCCTGATTGATCGCCCATTCGAGCTGGATCGGATAGCGCTGCACTTCGGGCGATTCGATGGCGTGCGAGATCTCGCCGTAGGAACTCAACAAGCCGCTGCCGTACACTTTGAGTCCATCCGAGCCGCGCATCAATCCGAATTCGATGCTGAACCAAAAGAACCGCGCCATGGCTTTGATGATGCTGGTGAGGCAATGGACCTGCGTTTCGCGGTCGCGAATTCCAGAGACCAGTTCCGCGGCGGTATGCGCGCATTCGCCGAATCGGACCAAGGTTTCGGCGAAGTGCCGGTCGGTGTGCATTGGAACATGGCCGGCGATGTCGTGGAAAATATCCGGCTCAGGCAGGTAGTCGAGCTTATCGGAGCGGCGGATGGTGATGGTGGTGGGGAACGCGCGGTTGCGGAGGCAATCGAAAAAAAGAAAAGAGGGAAGATAGCCGCTCACGGCCTTGGCTTGAAAGCCAGTCAGCGGACTTAGAAACTTGTTTACGTCTTCCAGCCGGGGAACGCGGTTCGGATCGAGGCAAAGCGACTGGACACCCTTCAGAAAATGTTCATTACCGTAGCGCTCCCAACGGGGCAACATGCGCTCAAAGAGCTTCCGCCAGGCGGCATGATTTTCTTCCGAATACAGATCGTAGGGCTGCGTGATGTATAGCTGGCCGGCACGTTGGGCTTGCTCGATAAACGGCGACTCGGTAGTGGTGAGACCGGGCGTCACTGCCACTGAAGACCGATCCATAAGCGCCTCCGATTCGATTGTACACCACTTGCATGTGGGTTATAGGATCCGATTGACTATTTACAATGGTCAGTTGTATTATAGGTTCATGAAGGAAATCACCATGCCGGTGTCCGAATTCAAGGCGAAATGCCTTCGGCTACTGGAAGACGTGGAGACCAAAGGGGACCGCATTGTAATCACGAAGCGGGGTCGGCCACTAGCACGGGTTGAGCGGATCAATGCGCCGAAGCTCCGTCTAAGAGGAACTTGGAAAGGCTTGGTAGAGGTGAAAGGGGACATCGTTCATTTCTCCGATGACGATTGGGAGAGCAATTCCGATTGATTTCTTTCCTTCTCGACACGCACATTCTGGTCTGGTGGAGGCTTGATTCGAAGCAGCTCAGCCGGGCACAGGCGCATGTTCTCGATGATTTGGAGGAGCGAGGTATGCCTGCGGGTCTCAGCGCAATTTCGCTTCGAGAGTTGGCCAAGATGATAGAAGGTGGAAGACTGACAGTTGACATGTCTTTAGAAAGCTGGCTCGACAGCATCGCTTCCCATCCCCTACTGACCATATTTCCCTTGACTCCGGAAATCGCTGCCGATAGTGTTCGCTTAGGCGACGGATTCCCACGCGATCCAGCCGGCCAGATCATAGCCGCCACCGCACGCCACCACGGCTTGAAGCTGCTTACGTCGGACGACCGCATCCGCAAGTCGGGCAAAGTAGCCGTCGTCTAAACTCCTATACTGAACTTAGGAGCATCACCATGTATCCGCTGAAAAAGGGAAAGACTACCAGCCAGGCCCATGTCGGCATTCCGGAGGGGACTTTTGAGGAAGAGCATGGGCGCAAGGGATTCTACGGCAAATCGGCACACCTTTACCACGCGCATCCGCCCACCGGCTGGATTCGATTTGAAGGCAAACTTCGGCCGCATTGCTTCGACCTGAACCAAATGAAGCCGTCCGACTTGAACGATCCGGAAGGTATGCCGGCCGCGTTTCTAGGTAATGACGATGTTCGCGTCTGCGTTTCGCGGCGCTCGGAACCGATGCCGTTTTACTTCCGCAATGCGGATGGCGATGAGCTTTATTTCGTACATCGCGGGCGCGGCGCGATCGAGACGGATTTTGGCCCGCTGCAATTCGAAGCCGGCGATTACATCAACATTCCTCGCGCCGTGACGTACCGCATTGTTCCCGAAACTCGAGACAACTTTTTCCTGATTATTCAATCGAAGAGCGAGTTCGAGCAGCCGGAGAAGGGCTTGCTCGGGCAACATGCGCTTTATGATCCGGGCACGATTGTCACGCCCGAGCCTGCGCCGCTGCTGGACGACAACGCCGAGTGGGAAGTTCGCATCAAAGTAGACGACGAGATTTCGAAAGTCGTGTATCCGTTCAATCCGATGGATGTGGTGGGCTGGAAAGGCGACCTTACCGTCTGGAAAATAAACATGCGCGATATCCGGCCGGTGATGAGCCATCGCGCGCATCTGCCGCCCAGCGCGCACACCACTTTCGTCACCGAAGGCGCGGTGGTTTGCAGCTTTTTGCCGCGCCCGCTGGAACAGGATGAAGATGCGCTGCGAGTGCCCTTCTTTCATCGCAACACGGACTACGACGAGTTCATCTTCTACCACGACGGCGACTTTTTCAGCAAAGACAACATCAAGGCCGGCATGGCGACGCTGCATCCGCGCGGCATCCATCATGGGCCGCATCCCAAGGCGCTGGCGAATCAGAAGAAAAAAACTCACACCGACGAGTATGCGGTGATGCTGGACGGATTGAATCCCATAAACGTGCTGCCGCCGGGCGAAGCCGTGGAGTGGAAAGAATACTGGATGAGCTGGATGGAGAAGAAGCCGGTGGAGACGCGCTAATTGGTCGTCGATCCCCGGGAATCCAACTACCAGGACGTTTATAAGGTGCTCATTGGCGCCATCGTCCCCCGGCCGATTGCATTGGTGTCGACCATCAGTCCGGAAGGCATTCGTAATCTCGCGCCATTCAGTTTCTTCACTGCGATCAGCGCGAATCCGCCGGTGATTTGTTTTTGTCCCACCCGCAAATCCGGGCCCGAGCCGCGTAAAGATACGCTTCGCAATATTTCCGCGACACGTGAGTTCGTGGTGAATATCGTATCCGAAGAGATCGCCGGGCAAATGAATATCACCTCAGGCGATTTCGCAGCCGACGTGGATGAATTCGAAGCCGCCGGCCTGACGCCGATTCCCAGCGACTTGGTGAAGCCGCCGCGCGTCGCCGAGTCGCACGTCCACATGGAATGCAAGCTGTACCTGACGCTGGAAATCAGCGATCTACCGGGCGGCGGCAACCTGGTGATCGGCGAGGTGATTCGCTTGCACGTCGACGATACGTATGTCGACAACTTCAAGATCGATCCGGACAAGCTGCGAGCGATTGGCCGAATGGGCGGGAACAGCTATGCGCGCACGACGGACCGGTTCGATATGGTCCGGCCGAAAGTCTAGCAGGCTGCTGAATTCCGGGGACCGGTCCTTAACCCGGCATAGCCGGAACCAGACAGGGCGGTGAACGGTCTGAGAAAAAATCGCTTGGAGCGTTTTGTTCACCGCTTCGTAAGGGCATCGGCGCTGCGGTAGAGGATTTCGACGACGTTCCGCACATATTGCTCATCGCTCAACTGCTCGGCGACTTCGGGCGGAAATTCGACCAGCGAACGGAAGTGGGCCGCCAGATCCTCAAACAGTTGCAGCCGGGCTAACGGTTCAAATTGGTCGCGCCGCAGCAATGCTTCCAGCGCCACCGCGGCAGCGCGCGGCGAAGTGCGCTGTCGAATGCGCGCCGCCAGATGACGATGCTCCAGCAAGGAATTGAATTTTCCTCCCAGCAACTGTTCCAGATCGGGCTGGGATATTTCGGGGTTTCTGACGACGATGGTGTTGGCCGCCAAGTCGCCCAGACGCTGCGACCTGCGGCTTACCAGGCAGGCGATGCCGCCCACCATGTATAGCACTGGCAGCGCGTCCACCACTCGCAGCAGATTCCGCACGGCAACCTGGCTGAATTCCAGACGCAAGGCTTGTTCATCCATCACGCGGAGACCCAGGACTCGCTTGCCGAGCGTCTGACCGCGCGAAAACCATTCAAACGCTATTCCGTAGCCAATGGAAATCACGAAATATGCCAGGATGTAGGTCGCCTGTGCAAGTTCGCGATTGATCATTCCGATCGAATTCAGAAGTTTGCCAAGAACCTCGGATGCCGCACCGATACAGGCGACATCGACGGACCAAGCCAGAAGCCGGCTCACCGGACCAGCCAGCGGTAGTGCGAACACGATTCCTTCGGGCGTCCTCAGTGGGAGTGTATTGGTGCGGGCCCGTCTCACTCCGCTTCCTTTTTCGCGGCCGTGGCGCCCGAGCGGCTCAGAAAGATCGTGAGCGCCGCCAATTCCGTTGCTCCGAACGCGATCTTAAGCGCGTAGGGAATCACCGGTTGGTGATATTGCGATAGAAAAGATTCCACGATTCCCGCCCACACCAATAAAATCCCCGCGCCGAAAATGATCGTCACCAGATCGCTGGATATCTCCCGCAGCCGCGCGCCTCGAGTCTTCCGGCTGCCCCAGCCGATAAGAGCGCTGGCGAGCAGAAATCCAGCTTGCCCGCCAAGCAGAATCGATGGAATTTCCACAGCGCCGTGCGGAAGCAGCCATCCCAACAGGAAAACTGTCTGGCCGGCATGTACATAGTCCGCACCTACCGCGCCCAAAATCACACCGTTATAAAAAAGCGAAATGGTTGTTCCCGCGCCCCACGTGACGCCCAGCGCCATGGTCATGATCGCCACCTTCGTGTTGTGGGTCATCAGGTCTGCCGCGAAAGTGCCCTTGTGACCCACGAGACGATCGTTCTTGGCGGTCTCTTCCTTGCGAACGCGCTCGGACGGATCTTCTTTCAACCCGGGAAATGGCATCAAGATTGGCTTGGCATCCGGATCTATCCGGATCGCCACACCGCCAAAAACACATCCGGCGATTGTGACCGCCACCGAGAGCCAAAAAGGTTTAATCCGCCGTCGAAAGGTTTGGGGAAAGGTCACGACAAACCAACGCCAGAGGTTGAGCTTGTTCCGCTTCTCACGAGTCTCATGAATCTCGCTATACGCGCGCGCGACTAATCCTTCCAAGAACCGCCGGATCTCCGGCTCGCCCGCGAACGTCTCGATCTTCGCCAGGTCGGCTGACGCGCGCTCGTACAATTCGTGAAACTTGAGCACCTCCGGCAGCTCCATGCGATACTCGGCGTTTCGCTCGATCCGGTTGAGCACGGATTCCAGTTCGGTCCAGTATTTGCGCTCCTCCGCCAGGAATCTCTTGAGGTCGACGATCATAGGAGCTGCCGTTGTTTCAGGTCGAGATAGATGGACGCCAGCTCCGGGCCCAACGTCTCGGCATCCAGTAAAGAGAAGCGCACACCCTGGCTCGCCAGCACCCGGCCAAGCTCGCGCAATTTGTTCCACGATATGTGACCGGCCAACTTTTTGTAGACGTCGTCGACGGTGTTGACCCGATCGTCTTCGAACAAGACCTTGGTCCCTGCCGGCTTCGCCATACCAACCAGCACCAGGTGCTGCCGCAGCAGTTTCAGATTGCGGACGAACGCTTCGGCGACGATGGGATCGTCCAGCTCGGTGAGAAATATCAACAACGCGCGCCGCCTGAGCCGCAGACGAAGCAGGCTGAACAGCTCGTCGAAATCCGGCGTCACGGCGCGCGGCTGCAGAGTGTAGAGCGCATCGCGGCAGGCTCCGTAATGAACTTTCCCGTTTCTGGCGCGAACAAAATTGTGAACGCGATCGCTGAAGGTAATCAAGCCGAAAAGATCGCCCTGTTTTTCGGCCGCCAACGCCAGCAGCAGCGAAGCGGTGACGTTGCGCTCCAGAATTGTAGCGCCGGGGTCGCTGGGAACCGGACGCGCGGTTAGCCGCGAGGCATCCAGGACGATATATATCTCCTGCGTCCGTTCCACTTGAAACACGCGCGTAATGGGATGACCGCGGCGAGCGGTGGCTTTCCAATCCACGTCTTCGAAACTATCGCCGGACGCGTATTCCCGCAGCTTCTCAAATTCTCTACCTTTGCCGAGCTGACGCTGCACATTTATTCCCAAACGTCCGCGCTTGAAAAACGCCGGCGATTTCTTACGTTCCCCGGCAAGATTTGGATAAACGCGAATTTCGAGCCGTAGCGGCAGAGTTTTTCGGACGGCCCAGAATCCGAGCGCCGATGACCGCTCGACAGCGCACCGGCTGATGAAATACTGGCCGCGTTTGCGTGGCGTACATTGCCACGGTATGCGCGAGTATTCGGCGCCGGCGGGCAGGACAGTCCGCTGCTCGTCTTCGGGCGCGATGATTTCAGGAGGAAAAACCAAGCCGATCCTGAGAGCCGTTTCCTGCCGGCCCTCGTTCCGGATACCCAGGTTGAGGCTGCCTTCGCGATCCTTCCACATGCGTACCAACACATCCGTCCAGACTGTAATGTGACGCAATCGCCGGGGCGCCCGCCAGCCATCCACCATGGCCGCGAGCGCGGCGGCGCCGATCAATGCATAGCTCACTACGCGCCAAGCCGGCACTACAGCAATCAGAGCGGACGGTACGATCACGGCGCCGACCAGCAGCAATAACCGAAAGCCCGGGACTATCTTAGTCGCGTTCATGTTTAATCATGTTCATAGGCCACTTAACGTGGAACCGGAATGTCACCGAGGATTTTCTGCACTACCTCGCCGGTGCCCAATCCCTCAATTTCAAATTCGGGCCGCAAAATGAGGCGATGCTCCAAGACCGGGAGCACCATCGCGCGAATATCATCCGGGGTTACGAAATCCCGTCCGCCGATGGCCGCATGCGCGCGCCCCGCCAGCAACAGAGCCTGTGTGGCGCGCGGTCCTGCGCCAACCAGAACGCTCTCATGGGCACGGGTCTTGCGCACGATGTCCACCAGGTAGGCGATCAATTCTTCACGAATCAGAACATCGTTCAAGCACAGCCGCAACTCCACCAAGTCCGACGCTGCCACGCACGCTTCGACAGCACCACGCTCCAGAGTCTGCTCCGGCGAATCCGTGCCGAGCATGCGCTGGGCCAGTGCAAGCTCATCTTCACGCCCGGGCGATGGCATGACGATTTTCAGCATGAACCGATCCTTCTGGGCTTCGGGCAGGGGATACGTGCCCTCATACTCGATCGGATTTTGCGTGGCGAACACGGTGAAGTTCGCCGGCAACGCATGGGTGACGCGATCGATGGTGACCACGCGCTCCTGCATCGCCTGCAATAATGCCGACTGGGTCTTGGCGGGCGCGCGATTGATTTCGTCGGCCAGCAGAAAGCTGGTGAACACCGGCCCTTTCACCAGCGTGAACTCATTGCGCTGAAGGTTGAACACATTGGTTCCGGTGATGTCGGCGGGCATCAGGTCCGGGGTGAATTGGATGCGCATGAACTCGCATCCCAGAACATGAGCGAGCGTCCGGGCCAGCAACGTCTTGGCGATTCCTGGAACGCCCTCGATCAGCGCGTGCTGGCCGGTGAGGATGACGACGAGAGCATGGTCCAGCACGTCGTTCTGGCCGATAATCACCTTACGCACTTCACGGCGGACATTCTCCAGCACCGCCATCAGTTTTTCCAGATTGGCATTCATCGATCGCTTCGCTCCGTTAATATCCTCGACATTTTACGATAGGTCTCGGCCGCATCGCCTTGTTGGCGCGCCAGGTTTCGCACACGTTCCAGTTTGACCGGTGAATAATATCGTCCGCCGTGCCGGGAGCTTTCCCATTCCTTGAGACAGACCTGCAGCAACTGTTTTTTCAGGACGTTTCTGCGCAGCAGATTGGCGAGTCCCGCGCCGATATCCTTGGCCTGGACACTATCGTCCTTGTCGCTTACATCGCGCGGAGGCAGGAAACTGGTGGAGTTTTTCCAAATGAAAAGACCCAGCAGTAGAAGCAGCGCCGCGGCCATTCCTTCCAGGTTGTACTTGCGGGCCAGCGTCACGATGCCGCCGCTTTCCGCGATGCCCAAATGATGCTCGTCGAAGATCGCATTCCGTTTGTCCCCCAGGGTCGAGGCCAGTAATTCGGTATCGCGATCGTCGCCGGCCAGTGCCTCATTGCTGAGTGGGTAACAGTTGGCGAGCAACACTATGACGCCATTTCCAAATTGGCGTTCCACGCGGTCCACTGTTTTATCTTCGTAGCGGAAATACAACGCGGTTTCCTTTGGAATACCGTTGCCGGTCTCTTGCTCTTCTTCATTCGCCGGCCTCGTGCTGTAGACGAAGATGACACCCCAGCGCTTCTCAATAGGAGCGGATTCACGCGCATCCGTTACAGCGCCAGGCTTTCGCACCGGCACGCGAAGGAGTGGGCGCATAGCAATTACAACCCTGGCGCCACTACGCGCAAGGGCCTCAAACTCTTTCAGAGTTTCCTCCGGCGAGGCTTCGAAAATGTACGGCTCCTCGCCGAGAAACAGCAGAGTGGCGTTTCCTTTGGGCGCGTTCTCCAGCGGCAGATAGTTCCGAGCCGCCGACCAGCCGGGCAATTGCCGAATGCTATCGTAAAACGCTTTGGTTCCCATGGGGTCGGCCCGCAGCGACGAATAGGGCGAATAAATGTCGCCGGCGGCGAAGCGTAATTGGTAGAGCATCCAAAGGCCGTAGACGAATCCGCCGGCCAGCGCAATCATGAGAATTGCAAGACGCTTGGGGTTTTTCATGAAATAAGTGTGCCAGTTGCCAGCTCGACCGGACCACTCCTGGTTGGCAGGCCAGGACGGTTCGTTAGAAGCATGATGTAGGGCAGGTTGATAACCTGCCGCCGATTGTAAAATCGGTCTATCGCTAACGGGCCGATTGGCAATCGGCCGGCAGGATACCACCCTGCCCCACTATTGTTCGCCGGCACAAGCCCTCAATCGAACCAGATTGGATTCGAACTGCTCCACGGTGTTGAGATCGACTTCATGCATGCCGTACCATACCCGCTCAAATATCCCCATGTTCTGGGAAAACACCGTGAGGAGCTCCGTCTTAGCGCGTGCTTTGCGCCGCAGTTCACGAGCATAATCCTGGTTCGACTTGCTGCGATGGATGGCGATCAGGGAACGATCCGCCAGATTAGCGAGGCCCGCCAGATAGAGCGCGCGTAGCGCGAGACGCCATTCCTGACGAGACATGCAATCGCGGGCGAGTTGAAGCCACTCGTCGACGGGATGCTGGTCCGCTTGCAGCTCATCCGCGTTCAGATTGACGACAGGAATCGCGCTGGCGGTTGCTTGCGTCACCACCACACGCTTGCGATGGCGTAGGGTTTGCCACAGCAACCAGCCCAGCACCATGGTGACACCGGCGAGCAGGGCGTAAATCAACACCCGCAGCTTGCCTGAGTTCACTCCTGGCTGATTCCCTCCAAAACCTGGCATGGCCTTCCGCAGTTGTTGTTCCAGCCATTTGACCAAATGTTCGAACCACTGGCGGAGTTGGCGGCCGAATTTTGTAATTGCCTCCACGGTGCGCACCGTTGTTCGCACAAACCAATTGGAATCGTTCGCGGGCGGACGCGCTGGGCGGGGCAGGCGCCAGGTGAATTCGGCCCGGTGAATCACGCTGTCGATGGCGCGGTTCAATTCCACCGCCGAGACGGGCGGCGTCGAACTTTTCGGTGTTGGCGGCTGAGCATTCACCGGACTTGCCAGGAAAATCAAGAACAACACAGACAACAGTGTCTGTGCGGCTTTCAATTCGGCGCGCAAGTCCTCGCCGGTTTCAATGGACTCGGAATAGAAATAGCGAAGAACGTACACCGCCTTCGCCAGAGGATTTGTGGCGAGATAGGCCAGCGCCGCCGTCACGGCCACGAACGTCGTATTCAAGGTGGCGATGCCGCTGCGCGTGAACACGGTTTCGATACCCATCAACATCTTCAGCAGGTACGGAACAATCAATATCATT
Organism: uncultured Bryobacteraceae bacterium; assembly: GCA_955652915.1. Taxonomy (GTDB): domain Bacteria; phylum Acidobacteriota; class Terriglobia; order Bryobacterales; family Bryobacteraceae; genus Palsa-89. The sequence continues at coordinate 13,747 of CATPCJ010000196.1, read as the reverse complement.
GCTCCAATGTTGAGGAAGGCCACCACGTTCAGCATCGCCAGGATCGCGAGTATCGTCCAGTTCTGCTGTGGCCACAGGCGCGCTTGTTTCCTGGCGGCGCGGATGGAGTGCGATAGATTTTCGCAGTCACGCTCGGTTACAGCCATCAAGCCCTGAAAGAAGGCATAAACGTTGGCGAATGGAAGGACGATCAAGGCCGCGAGAGGCAACAGAAACAATTTGGCGGGCTGGACTACTAGCTGCACGAATCCGAGCCGCCTTGATTTGCTCCAGACCTCGCTCCAGAATCGTGCCGGCTGAGGCGCGCCTGAAACCTCCAAGCGGAGCTGCCGCACAAACAGGGCTTGCCAGTACATCATCCAACAGTAAAGTAGGGCGAGCCCCAGAGACGCCGGTGCGCAATGTTCGTATGCGAACGAGCTTTGGCTCATGTCCGCCCAGAAGAACAGGAACGCGAGAATGAACGGCGCTGAACCGGTATAGTAAGCCGCAATCACAGATGCGGGTGCGCGCCGCAGAAGATAGGTGGCCTCTTCGTAGAGTTCGATGGCGCTCTTCTCGCTTCTTTTCAATTCGACTCCCACACCGTGCCATCGTGAACGGCAGCCGGAATGAGCAACAACGTCCGGCCGATGAAGTAGAAAAACAGCCATGCCATCAGGATTCCCGCAACTGGGAGCAGCCCACGCAGCACTCGACGCACTCCGCCGCGTGGCGCAGCTTGGCCGGCGACGATGGTCTTCAGGCATTCGACACAAAGCAGGCGATCGTCATGTTCGGTGACGCACTCGCGGCAGAAGTACCGGCGGCAAATCGGGCAACGGCAGGCTGCTTCGCGAGACTCGTGGTAAAAACAGCGTTGATGGATCGTGCTGGGGATGGTCATGTCCCATCAGCCCCGATGCCTGGATTTTCCGAAATGACCAGGGGAGGAGGAGTAGGGGTGGACCGTCTGTGCAGCGTCATGAGGACGAGACCGATGCAGCCGAGGACGAGGAACCAAGTCACATCGAACACCCGAAAGGCCTTGAAAGCGGGATGATTCAGGATAGCCTGTGCATCCGGAGGTTTTTTACTAGCCGCTAGTTGAAGGCTGGCATAAATGCTAACCGCGAAACTTGCGATCACGTCCAAGGCGTACAACACCAGCGTGCTGACGACCACCCAACGTACACCTCGCGCCAGGTCGCTACGATGCTGCTTGAACGCCGACAGGACCGCAAACAAGAGGGTCGCTGCGCTGGACGCTCCGGCGACGATACTGAGTGGTGTCGAGTAAGTACCCATGATGCCAATGACAGCGCTCACCGCGGCATGGAAAAGCATCGATCCGAAAAGCATCCAGTGCAACTGGCCGCCGTAATGCGAAATCGGTAGTAGAGCGTTGGTGGGAGTAGCACCTGAGCCGCCGGCCGCCTGATATGCGTCGAGTGTCTCCCGGCTCAACGCGCCTTGAACTTTTTCAATCTCCGATGTCACCATCGCGACCGCGTGTCGAGCCGCGCGCAAGTGACGAATCGATGGAAGCCTGTCGGTCGCGACCGACGTCCGGAGATAGCAAGAGCAGTTCGGGACGCGCCAGCCAAGAGAAAACGCAAGAACGGCGACGATCCCGTCCAAGACACCCAACACCGGATGACGGGAATTCACCAAAAGCGCGCTGATCAGACTCAGGGAGACGGCGGCCGCGTACCAATAATAAGCCGCCGAGCCGGGCAATTCAGTAAGAACCAAAGCCTGGATGTCCGCGAAATAGTAGCGGCGGTATTGTTGCGAGAATGGGTTCGCGCGAACGCGCAACAGATGGTCCGGCTTCATCCACAATGAGTGGCGAATGAGCAAGCCGGAACGGCCTGGCAAGCGGCGATACTCTGGCGCTGGAGTCATGCGTGGGGGATCGCGTAGCGGATCGCGTATGCGGCCAGCCAGATCCAGGCAACGATCTGGAGGACCGCAAACAACACAGCGGCATAGAAGCGCACCTTGGTCCGAGGCAACAAGCTGGAAGGTGTGCGCCAGTGGCGCGCGGACACGTACAAGCTCATCGGAGCCGTGAAAATGGTAGGCCAAACAAGAAAAGCCGGAAGCGTAGCGAGCACCAGCGCCATGTTGTCATAGAGCGGGCGGCTGGCGTCGAGATTGGAGAGTTGGCCCTTCTGTCTATGCGCATCGATACAGCCCGGGCACCAATTCTGGCCCAGAAACTCCACCTGGCACAAGCTGCACAGAAACCGTCCGCACTGATCGCAGGGAACGGCGGCGCGTTTGCGCGGATGATAGTAGCAACTGGCTTCGCCTTCAGCCACGATCGCCGCGGCGGTGGAGGCCTGATCTATTTTGGAAAGCAATGCCGGGAAGACGTAGGCGGAATGCGGCGAGCGGCAGGTTGCGCAAAATGCATGCTCACGATTCCAATCCTCCACGGGAATCGCCGCACCGCACTTCGAGCAGACCAGCGTCTGGGAAGCAAGCGGCATGCTGCTACTTCTTAATCACGCGCGTGTCGCAGATACGGTCGTGAAGGGACCGCTTCTCCTCATCGATCCCGGCCATGATGTAGCCGATGGCGAGAGTGAAGCTGCTCAGATACTTCGCAAAGTGCCGGCCCAAAGCGCGCTGATAGGAAATTTTAGAGCCATCGCTCTTCACCACAAGCAAGCTGCAAGCCATCTTTCCAGCGGTTGCGCCAAAGCGCCCCAGCATCCAGGTTTCATAGGCTGCGGAAACGATGACGTTGCATAGCACCAACACACCCTCCAGCGCGAGGAGCTGCATCAGGTCCGCTTGCGAACGTCCGACGTTGGCCCAATCGATCCGGAAGAAAATCATCGCGATGGCAAAAAAGATCAGGCCTACGATATAGAGAGCGACACCATCCACGATTACAGCCACGAAGCGAATCCAGAAGCCCGCATAACGCATCGCGCCGGCGGGCTGCAGACCTTCACGCATCTTCTGCGTGAAAGCCGGCTTGCACGCGGCGCATACCAGCGAGGTCCCAAAAGCGGCGAGGTCATCGGGAGGATAGGGCTTGCCGCACTCCGAGCAAAAACGTACGGCGGAGCCATCGGCTGCGATTAACGGAGGCGGAAGGGACGGCACGGGCCGAACGGTTTGGTATTTTTGCCACGACCCAAGCCCAGGCCGCCACACCAGCGTGTCGTCTCTAATAACACCCGCGCCTACGAGCGCATCAAAGGAAGCTTCGTCAATGGGGCCGATCTGCCTGCCTGCGTCGCCGTAATACCAGTCCATGGGAATTGAAGATCCAGTTTAATTCAAATGGCTTTGCGATTGCCGGCGAGGGGTCTCTGCTAGGGCTTCTTGATCCAGGCGATGGCCGCGTCCAGCGCTGGATCCTTGCCGGCAAGCAGAGCTTCTCGAGTGAGCGGCGTCTCCACGTCGGGCGTCACCCCTAAACCTTCCAGCGGCTTTCCGCCTTCGGAAAGATAGTTGGCAATCGCGTATTGGAATCCGTCGCCATTCGGGAGCATTTCGAAGACCGATGGCAGCGCGGCCGCGGCAGTGCGCGTACCGAAAATTCGCGCGCGCTTCAAGTCCTTCATGCCGCCCGCGAGAATTTCCGACGTCGAGGCAGACGCGCCGTCGACAAGGATTGCCAACGGTCCGGGGAAAGTATTCACACGCGGGTTTATCACGAACTTGATCGTGGTTTCGCGCATATAAAGAGTGCCGAGACGCTGATTCGGCTGCTCGATAAACCATCCCGCCATGCCCATGGCCATCGCTCCGATGCCGCCTGGATTGCCGCGCAGATCGATCACGAAGCCATCGCACTTCATGCAGGATTGAACGGCCTCGCCAAACAAATTCATCACGCGCGTGGGATCGAGGAATATGTTGAAACTTACATAGCCGATGTTGCCCCCACCCACGCGCGATGAGTCGATCCAAACGTGCTCCGGATAAAGATAGCCGAACTTCGTGAGCGTGCCCCTCGGCTGGCCCGGCACCAGAGTCTTGGAGACGCGCTGATTGGCGCCATCCAGAAACTCGACGACCATGGATTCGCCTTCCTTGCCTGCCAGCCGCGCCATGACAGACCTGCGCGCAATTAGATCGCGCAGCGTGGATTTATTCTGGGCTTCGTTGATCTTCTCAATAACCGGCTCCAGGTCCGTGGCTCCAATTTTCACAATCCGCCAGCCCGGCTGAACGCCCTCGCGCGCGGCCGATGAACCAGCGTCCACGGTAGTCACCAGGGCTTGCGCGCCGACGACACGAACATCGATGCCAGTGGTGTTTTCCCCTCTTGCGTGCGAACCATCGACGTCGTTGTAGAGCTCCGCGGGAACGATACCGAAGTGTGTTTGATGCAGGCGCTCGAGCATCTTGGTCATGACTGCGCGCGCCGCATCCATGGAGTCCGCCTTCTCGACGGCGGGCCGAAATTCTTCGCGTATTGCCTGCCAGTCGAGACCACCCGGCTTGGTTTCCCAATGCTTGTCCCGGATGGCGGTCCAGACGTATTCAAACGAGTCGATGTTAAGCTGGCGCTGCTTCGGAGTAAGCTCGAACGCAAACGCTGTGGTGGCGAACGCAAGAAAACCCGCGAGGTATCTGGCGAGACGCATTCTTCTCCATGGCAGGAGTGCCCGTGGTGCGCGGAAAATCATTCCTTATCCAGGACCTTTGCGCCGAGCGCGCCACCCAGCATCGGCAGAGCCGTGAGGATCACAAAAAACATAAGCAGCGTTACGGCGATCGCGCTGGCTAGCGATGCCGGATCCTGCAGGAGTTTCGCCACGGCCGCGATTTGTTCACTACTTAAGTGGAAGAATGGTCCCTGGTACTCGCGAAGACGATCCACCGTGGGCGCCTGTGTGGAGGCCATCACCATGATGGACGTAATAAAAACGGCCACAATCCCGAATGAAAAAATGCCGGTGATCCAGCCCATACGAGCGCCGCTGCGGACGCTGAGAGAGTGACCGGTGCGTCTGCAGTAGCTGCGCACCGCGAAGAAACCCGCCAGGAACGCGATCAGCAAAGGCACGAACGGAATCAACTGCAGGAACACGAACGGGATAAAGAGGATCAGCGCCACAAAGAACCCGATTCGCACCGCCAGCCGATTATGGAAACTAATCTCAGGCAGCGGCTGAGCGGTGGTTACCACGATTGGCAGGGGCGGTGGCGCGATGGTCTCTTCCTCGAGACCGGGATAGTCATACTGGGGCTTTCCACACTTGTGGCAGAAACGGGCATCCGGCGGTAACTGCACGCCGCAAGTACAAAAATCAGGCACTAACTAAGTTTGACACAAGACGTGGGGACAGTATACGGCTGGGCGTCAACGGCACTCTTTGTGCACGGCCTGAATGGCGCGCTCCAGGCCATCCCGATGCACTACGATACTGATGGTCAGCTCGCTGGACCCTTGCGCAATGGCGATGATGTTCACCTGCTGCTCTGAGATCGCGCTGAATATCCGGCCCGCCAATCCAGGGGTTCCGTGCATGCCCTCGCCAACCACGGCCAGCAGGCCGACGTTCTCGTCCACTTCAATAGGCTTCAAGTATCCGTGTGTGAGCTCCAGCGCAAGATCGGATTCCAGGCACTTCATCGCGGACGATAACTCTTCCTTGCGGACCAGGAAACAAAAGCTTTGGCGATAGCTGGAACTGGTGAACGCCAGGACTTCGGCGTTGGCATCGGCCAGCGCTTCCAGGGCGCGTGCCATCAAACGCGCGCTGCTCACCGCCAAACTGGCGGGCTCGAGTGAGATAAGAGCCACGTCCGCCATGGATGTCACCGCGCGCGGGCCGGGCGGCGTCTCCACCGTGGAGGTAATGCGCGTGCCGGGATGTTCCAGGTGAAAACTGTTTTTGCTCCAGATTGGAATCTGACGCTCGATGAGCGGCGCCAGCGTGCGCGGATGCAAGACCTTCGCGCCGTTATACGCCAGCTCCGCGGCTTCGCTGTAGGTGACCGCATCCAAAACGCGGGCATCGGCGACGGAGCGGGGGTCGGCGCTCATGATGCCGTCGACGTCCGTCCAGATGTAGAGCTCGGACGCGTCCAACACCGCCGCGAGAATCGACGCCGAGAAATCGGATCCGCCGCGGCCGAGCGTGGTCTGGCGGCCGTCGACGGTGGCGCCATTGAATCCGGTAACCACGGGAATAATGCCCACGGACAAGAGCGGCTTGAGAACCTGATCGGCTTTTTTTCGCGTCTCGGCCATGATTGGCGTGGCGTTGCCGAAGACCGCGTCGGTAACGATGACGTCCGATCCGTTGATGGCGCGCGCGGGAATCCCTGTCGATTCGAGATATTCGGCGATGAGCAGCGCCGAGAGCCGCTCTCCGATGGCGATGGCTTCATCCACCGAACGCGGCGGCCGCTCGCCCAGCATCAGCATGCCGTGCGCGATGCGCCCAAAATCGGCGATCAGGGCGCGAATGCCGCTAGTGGCTTGCCGGCGGCGCTCGCCTTCCAGTAATTCATCGCAGGTTTCCAGATGCCGCCCGGCCAAAAGCTCGATATTGGCCTCGATGCCCGGCCGATCGCCAGCTTCGGCGTGGCGCAGAGTATTGAGCAAAAGATCGGTAACCTTCGACATCGCCGACACCACGGCCACAACCGGACGCCGGGTCTTTTGGCCGGCGCAAATCTTCGCGGCCACTCGGATTCGTTCGGCCGAGCCCATGCTGGTGCCGCCGAATTTCATGACTAAAAGATTATTCATACTTCCGTCTGAGGCATACGTGGCGCGGACACTCGCGTTTGCGGGCCTCGAGACTCGTCTCGAGGTTCTTTCCCCGCGGAGCATCGAGATAAGTCTCGCTGCGGCAACCTGAGAGGCTGCGCCACGTTTTTAGTGTGTTCGTTCCTTTCCATTTGAGGTTCGATCCCTGATTATTTTCAAAAGCCCGGCTTCCACTTCGTCGATGCTGAGTCCGGTAGTGTCGAAATAAATTGCATCCGGAGCCTGAACCAGCGGGGATTCGGCGCGAGCGCGATCTCGATTGTCCCGCTCGCCGATCTGTTGCGCCACCACGTCCGGTGGCAACGAACTTTCGGCGGCGCGACGCTCGACACGCGCTTCCGGATGAGCATCCAGAAAAATCTTGATGGTGGCATCGGGGAAGACGACGGAGCCGATATCGCGTCCTTCCATGACGACCGATGCCTGCTCGCCCAGTTCGCGCTGCTTACGCACCAGCGCGCGCCGAACGGCGGGGACCAGCGAAACTTCAGAAGCGGCATTCGAGACTTCGGGCGCGCGAATCGCTTCCGATACATCTTCGCCATTCAGCAGCACGGCGTTTGTGCCGGGAACAAACTCGATGATCGCTTCGTTCGCAAGCTGCTCCAGGCGATGCATGTCGGAAAGGCCAACGCTGGCGCGTAAGGCCCATAGCGCAATCGCGCGATACATCGCTCCGGTATCGATATACAGATATCCGAGCTTGTGCGCGATTCGGCGCGCGATGGTGCTTTTCCCCGCGCCGGCGGGGCCATCGATCGCAACTGTGATCCTCTTGCTCAAATATCATGAAAGCACATGCATGAGGAAACTTTCCTCGAGGTAGAAGGCGGGGCCACGATCGTTACGTCCAGCGGGCGGCTGGCGCGAGTGCTTATGCATGAGTTTCATGCAAGTCAAAAAAAGATCGGCCGGCCGGTCTGGAAGACGCCGGACGTTCTGCCGCTCGGCGCGTTTCTCGAGCGGACTTGGCGTGATTGGGTATTTCAAGGTAGACAACCGGATTGTCCAGCACTGCTCATCCCGTTGCAGGAGCAAATGGTTTGGGAGCAGGCGATCCGTCAAACGCCGGAGGGCGGCTCGCTGCTTCAAATTCCCGAGACCGCGAAGCACGCCATGGCGGCTTGGGAATTGATCCAGGCCCACAGGCTTAGGGTGGACGGCCAGTTTGAAGCCAGCGAAGATTGGGCCGCCTTTGCCGCTTGGTCGCGAGCATTTGTCAAGATATCCCGCGCTAATAACTGGCTCGAAGGCGCACGGCTGGCCGACGTGGTGGCGGACCTTTTCAACGAAGACAAACTGCCGAAACCCAAGCTGCTGTACGTCGCCGGCTTCGACGAATCGACCCCGCAGCAGTCTGAATTCCTGAATGCCGTGGGCGATTGGCGAAAGTTCGAGATCCGCGATTTCGAGACGGAGCCGGCGCGTTGGAAGTTGCGCGATAATACCGCCGAAATCCATACAGCGGCCGCGTGGGCACGGCAGCGCCTCGAAGAAAATCAAGACGCGAGGATCGGCGTCATCGTACCGGACCTGGAGCGCTCCCGATCGAAAGTCGAGCGGATTTTTCGGGAAGTGTTGGATCCCGCCCACCAGTTCGACGACCGCGAGAGATCCTTCCACTTGTCGCTCGGCCCGTCGCTTACGCAGTATCCGGCGGTGCACGCCGCGCTGGCGTTGTTGGAGTTTGGGGCCGGCAGAATATCTTTGCCGCAAGCCGGAATCCTGCTGCGGTCGCCATTTCTGGGGGGTGGAGAATCGGAGTGGACCAAGCGCGCGCTACTCGATGCGAAACTGCGGAAGCAAGGCGTGTGGGACGTCACGGTGCCTCAGCTACGCGATGCCGCCGACCGGTGTCCCGAACTTGTACGGTTACTGGCGCGCTTCGAAAAAGAAGTCGCGAAACTTCCCGCTGAACAATACGCGAGTATCTGGGGCCGCGACTTCGCGCGGCTTTTACAGTCGCTGAAATGGCCCGGCGACCGGACCTTGAGCAGCCGGGAGCACCAGGTAGTGGAAGCCTGGCATGGCGCGCTTTCGAACCTCGCGGCGCTGGACATCGCGACTTCGCCGATGAGCTTCGAGCAAGCCCTCGACAGACTGCGGCAGATCGCCGCAGCCACTTCATTTCAGGTGCGGAACGAAGGCGCGCCAATCCAAATCATGGGGATGTTGGAAGCATCCGGTCTGCGATTCGATCACTTATGGGTGATGGGATTGCACGACGAAGCATGGCCCGCGCCTGCAAATCCGAATCCATTTATTCCAATTGCATTGCAGCGGGAACATAAGCTGCCGCATTCATCGGCTGAACGGGAATTGGAATTCGCGGCCAAGGTGATGATGCGTTTGATAGCGAGCGCACCCGATGTCGTGCTCAGCTACGGAGAGGCCGAAGGCGATCGGCGGTTGGAAGCGAGCCCCGTGGCTGCAGGCCTGTGGCTCAATGCGGACGCGGCCGTCAAAGCGGATGAGTGGGTGTCGAGGATCCGGGCTGCGGCGCAAATAGAGGAATTGTCCGATGAAATTGCGCCGGCGGTGGTGGCAGACGCGGCGCATCGCGGCGGGGCCTCGTTGTTCAAAGACATGGCGGCTTGTCCATTCCGCGCCTTCGCTAAGCACCGGCTGGGCGCCAGAGAACTGGAGGATACCGATCTTGGACTGAACTACAAAGATCGCGGCACGACCGTACACAAGGCGTTGGAGTTTATCTGGAACGAACTTGGATCGCATGCCCACTTGATTGCATTGAAGCCGGACGATTTGCGCGACTTGATAGCGCGTGCCTCCGAGGCGGCGGTTCAAAAGTTAGGCGCGGTGGTGGGATCGGGACTCGAACGGCGGCGCCTGGAGCGATTGCTGGCCGAGTGGCTGGAGATCGAAAAATCCAGAAGCGAATTCGTTGTCCGCAAGCAGGAGGAAGAGAGGCTGGTAACGCTGGGCGGGTTGCAAATTCGAACGCGCGCCGATCGTGTGGATGAATCGCCGGACGGGCGGCAGATCATTCTCGATTACAAAACCGGGGGTAGTCAAATTTAACGGGTGGGATGGAGATCGGCCGGACGAGCCGCAGCTTCCGCTGTATTGCGCCACCAGCGATCAACCCATCGCGGGCGCCGCATTCGTGCTGATACGTGTGGGCGATCTGGAGTTCAAGGGCCTGGCGGAGCCGGGAATCGCACCGCCCGGACTGAAGAAGATGAACATGGCAATTCCTCGCACGTTCGCGGAACAGCGAGCGGAGTGGAAGCGAGTACTGGAAAAACTCGCGGACAATTTTCGCGCCGGGCATGCGCAGGTCGATCCGAAGCGTGGCGCCTGCGATTACTGTGGGTTGAAAGCATTGTGTCGAATTCGAGAGTTGGAAAATGATCGCGGATAGCCTAGCGAGAGAGAGAGCTCTCGACACCTCCGCGTCGTTCATCGTCCAGGCGCCGGCCGGTTCTGGAAAAACTGAACTGCTCATCCAGCGCTATCTGAAGCTGCTGGCGATCGTCGACTCGCCCGAAGCGATAGTGGCCATAACGTTTACCCGCAAAGCGGCCGGCGAGATGCGCACACGAATTTTAGAAGTCTTGCGCACAGCCGATGCTGATACGCTCTCCCGCATACCGCTCCCTAACGGTCACGGCGCGGAAGCGGTCATTCTGAGCCGTGACCGTGAGGGAGCGGTTGCCCACACTCAGGAAATCGCACGGCAAGTGCTGCAACGAGATCGTGCGCTCGGATGGAATCTCCTGCGTAATCCGGCACAAATGCGGATCGAAACCATCGATGCACTATGCGCTTCGATCACTCGCCGGATGCCGTGGCTTGCGCGATTCGGCGCTATGCCGGAGATTTCAGAGAAGGCCGGAGATCTGCATCGCGAGGCTGCCCGCAATACTTTGCGGCACGTCGAGTCGGGTGACCCGGCGCTCGCGTACCTGCTGCTGCATTTGGATAACGATTTCATGGCAGCGCGCCGTTTGATCGTAAACATGTTGGAGAAACGCGATCAGTGGTTGCGGCACACCGGCGTCAATCCGGACTTCGCCGCGGTCCGGGTGGAATTGGAGCGATCGCTCGAGGAACTTGTGCTGCGAGAATTGCGGCGCTTAGGCGCCGGCTTCGATTCTGAGATAGCCGGTCAAATCGTGCTGCTGCGTGACATGGATTGTTTTCCGAGCGCGGCTATCGAAGATCTCGACAAATGGAAGATCGTTACGGACCTGCTGTTGACCGCGAGCGGCACACTGCGCAAGCGCGTGGATAAAGGTATGGGCTTCCCGCCCACTCATCCGTTGAAGGCTCGTTGCGAGCAGCTTCTTGCGCGGCTTCAGCACGATGCGCCCCTGATCGAAGCCTTGAAGCGATTTCGCGAATTGCCTGCGCCGCGTTTTTCAGAGTCGCAGTGGCAGGCCATGCAGTCCTCGGTTTCCGTGCTCACACTGGCTGTGGCCGAATTGCAGCTCGTATTTCGCGAAAGGGGACGAGTGGATTTCGCGGAGCTGTTGATCCGCGCATCGCAGGCCCTTGGAAAGGCTGATTCTCCCACCGATCTGGCCCTCGCGCTGGGCCACCGCATCCAACACATTCTGGTGGACGAGTTTCAAGACACGTCGTACACCCAGTTGGAGTTGCTCGAAAAACTGACGACCGGATGGGAACCGGGCGATGGGCGCACGCTTTTCCTGGTGGGCGATCCCATGCAATCGGTTTATCGATTCCGCCAGGCAGATGTCAGTTTGTTTCTCAAAGCCCGTGTGGAAGGCATTGGCGCGCTCCGGCTGGAACCGCTGACGCTGAGCGTCAATTTCCGGTCGCGTAAGGAGATTGTGGATTGGGTAAACGAGACGTTCGCCGGAATTCTGCCTGCCGAAGACGATCTGGAATCGGGCGCGGTCGCCTATTCAATGAGTACGGCAACCGGCGTTGGCACATCCGACGCGAGCGAGCGGCGCGTGGACGTGCATGCATTTTTGGATCCGCTGGATGAGGCGGCGCGCGTAGTTGAACTGGTGAAAAGCGGCGCGGACACGAAAATCGCTGTACTCGTGCGCGCGCGGCCGCACCTGGTGGCAATTGTTTCCGCGCTCAAGCGCAACAAGATTCCATTCCAGGCCGTCGAGATCGATCAACTCAGCGAACGTGCCGTGATCGAGGATCTCATGGCATTAACGCTTGCATTGCTGCACCCGGGCGACCGCGTATCCTGGCTCGCGATTTTGCGGGCGCCATGGTGCGGGCTGACTCTTCAGGATTTGCACGCGCTCGCGGCCTTGAATCAACACGCCGCCATCTGGGATCTATTGCGTCAGGAAAATTCCTCGCTCAGCGACGACGGCAAGAGTCGTATGGAGCGAATTCTCCCGGTTTTGCAAAGCGCGATCGCTGAGCGTGCCCGCCGGCCGCTGCGTGAATGGGTCGAGCATGTCTGGCTGCGACTGGGCGGCCCGGCTTGCGTCGCGGATGAAACCGCTCTGGAAGACGCCGCCGCGTATTTCGATCTGCTGGATGGCTTGGATCAAGGATCGGATCTGGCGGATTTCTCGTGGTTCCGCGAGCAGGTTGATACTTTATTTGCGCGGCCTGACGCGCAGGCCGGCGACGTTCTCCAGGTCATGACCATTCACAAGGCCAAGGGGCTGGAATTCGACACGGTGATCCTGCCTGGCCTCGGCTCTCCGCCCCGTCCGGAAGAGCCGGCGCTGTTGCTATGGCTGGAACAGGAAGGTCAGTTATTGTTGGCTCCGATCTCCGCGTCGGGGAAAGACGCCGATCCGATCTACCGCTACCTGGAGCGTATCGAGAAGCGCAAAGTGGAAAGTGAGACGGCGCGGTTGTTATACGTAGCCGCCACGCGCGCCCGCAGTCAACTTCATCTGCTTGGCTCGTTGAAAACCAAAGATGACGGTTCGGTGAGTGAGCCGGCGTCGGGATCGTTTTTGAAGCTGCTCTGGCCCGTGGTGGCGGCTTCGTTCGCGAACTTGCGGCAGGTGCCGGCGAAAGAGGATAGCGCGAACATCCGAACGATCCATCGCTTACCCCTGGGGTGGACCGTTCCCGCTCCTCCTCCCCCGGTTTCGTGGGCGCCGAGCAGTGTGGAAGTTCTGGAAAGTCCGCGGATTGCTTTCGAGTGGGTGGGCGATCGGCTGCGCTACACCGGCACGGCCTTGCACGGCTTCTTGCAAAGAATCGCGCGTGAAGGACTGGAGGTTTGGAATTCAAATACCGTGCGCGCCAATCGAGGCGTGTATCGGGCGGCGCTTAGTAATCTCGGAGTGCCGCCGGCGGAAATCGAACAGGCCGCCGCGGATGTCGAGAGAGGTCTGCTGGAAACCCTGCGCGACGTCAAGGGCCGATGGATTCTGGATCGTCATTCAGATGAGGAATGCGAGCTGCCAATCAGTGGTCTCATTGAGGGCAAATTGTATACCGCCATGATCGACCGCACCTTCGTCGATGAGGATGGAGTGCGATGGATTATCGACTACAAAACCGGAGAGCATGCCGGCGGCGACCTGGAAACTTTTCTCAACAACGAGAAAGAACGCTACCAGGAGCAACTCGGCAGATACGCCCGATTGATGTTTCAGCGCGAAGATCGTCCCATCCGCCTTGCGCTGTATTTCCCGCTGCTGAGCGGCTGGCGCGAGTGGGCGGCGCCGATAGTTCGGCGCAAGCAAGCATCGCTATTTGAGCTATGAGCGCGGCCCGTATGTTAAGATGAAATCACCGACGTAATTCATACCATCGGGGGACGTAGTTCAGTTGGTTAGAACGCCGGCCTGTCACGTCGGAGGTCGCGGGTTCGAGCCCCGTCGTCCCCGCCAATTCTTTTGAATCGCCTCCGATCTGCTGACTTCAACCCCAGGTCCACACCGCCCTGCGAGCAATGCCACGTCGTCGCCAGCCTCGGGTTGCACCAACATCGCCTTGCCAGCCGGTTCGACAAGACGCTCAAGCAGCTCGATCGCCGCGGCCTGGAAAAGGAACAACTGAAAGCGGCTTCCCTACGCCCCCGCGCAAGAT
>CATPCJ010000195.1 GCA_955652915.1 uncultured Bryobacteraceae bacterium | reverse complement strand
TCGACATCATCCTTGTCCACTAATCCAACATAGGTAGCGGCGATCCGTCCGTGACGATCGATTAGAAAGGTGTCCGGCATGTTGTCGATGCCGTATGTTTTCGCCGTCGCATCGTTGCCGAGTATGATTTTGTACGGCACCCTCGCGCTCTCGATGAATGGCTTCACTATCTTCCAACCATCCTCATCCAGCGAAACGCCGACCACCGTCAGGCCCTTCGCGGCATATTTGCGCTCGAACTCCGAAAACCACGGGATCTCCTCTTTGCATCCGTGACACCAGGTGGCCCAGAAATCCAGCAGCACCACTTTGCCGCGGTAGTTCTTCAGTTTTACAGTTTTGCCGGAACTGTCTTTCAGCGCAAACTCTGGTGCGGTTTTCCGCTCGTTTGCAGGTTGCACGACAGCGCGAATCGGGGATTGATCGGCGGCCGCGACGATGCCGGTCAACGTGAGCAGCACGGCTGCGGCACGCATCCGATGGATTCGAATTGAGGTGACGTTCATAAGCAGTTCTCCTTGTGCCAGCGCCGTCCGATTGCGCTAGCGGCCAGGTACACAAGCGGCCAGTACGCAACGAGCTGTAGCAGCCCTATATGCCTACCGTCCCAAACCCCTGGCTGACTATATGGAATCGCAACCAAGCCCCAGTTCTGGATCCCGGCCGCGGCAAGTGCTGCAATCGCGGCAGTCCATATGATCGTGCGCGGCACAGGCCTGAGACTTGTCACCCGCATGCCCTGACGCATTCCCCAGAGTGAAGGGACAAAAACCAGAACTGCCTGCACGATCGGCGGAAACATCACGCGGTAAAACGTCAGTTCAAAAACTGCGGTGTTGGCTCCAAAATATCTTGGTGCGCCGCCCGGGAGTTCTCCGAAGAACAACAGGAGTCCAAACAGAACGCCCTGGACCGGAATGCCGCGGCGTGACACGGACCCGAACACAAAACCACTAGTCCACGACCAGCAAAACAGCGTTAGGTACCCGATGAAGACAATCGCAAAATAGCGGGCCAAATCATGCCGGAAAGCGGCGTTCCCAAGTAAGACCCAGTCCCAGTTGTTCACGTACAGCCAAACATAAATGGCGCTCCTGTCGGCTATACGCCTGGAAACAAAACACAACAGCATGCCGAATGGGACAACCAGCGCCATGAGAGTCAGCCAGGGGCGCCAGTCCGTCCATGGAGCTGCCTGCCGCCGGACTACCAAACCAAGTACGTCGCGCAATGCCTGGCTGCCGGTCTCGCCGGACTCCGCAAGATCTCCGCGCACTGCTTCGCGTTCGCTGGGTTCCAACACCCGGCATAGAATGTCGGCCAACCACCAGCAGATTCGGGTCATGATCGCGCCGCCAGCCGGTTCGCCTGCCATGAAACACCCCGGCTCACTCGCTGCACCGCTGTGTAAAAGTCGCTCGCCGCCTGGATGCCCTTCGCGGTCACGCGCACCATACGCTTGGGCCGGCCGCCACGTTGCGGGGTCGTATCCCCCATCCGCGTCTTGATGAAACCCTTCGCCTCCAAACGATCCAGGGTTGTATAGAGCGCTCCGATGGAGCACCGGCGCCCGGTTGCATCCTCGATTTCTAGCCGGATCGCAGCCCCGTAGGCGTCTTCGCCCAAGCGCGCGGCGGCGGTGAGCATCAGGTATTCGAACTCGCCCAGCATGATTACTATCACATTGTGAGACTAATCGGGATGGATGTCAAGGTCCGGGTCTGAGAAAAAATCGCAAACCAGCACAGCAAGAATGCCTGGCGTGCAAATTGTGGCACAGGCATTCTTGCCTGTGTGGATCTTAGAGCGATTTTTCTCGGACCCATACAGGACCGTGACAATTCCTGTCACAAAACAAGTTCGGCGGAGTCTTATTGCTGGTAGTTGACATGACAGCCACACGCTTGTTCGCGCTCATTGCACTCACGTCTATTGGTTTGTTTGCCGGCCAGATCACGATGAAAAACGGCGACCGTTTCACAGGTTCTGTCGTGAAACTGGATGGCCAGAACCTGGTCCTCAAGTCCGACTATGCCGGTCTCATATCGGTACCGTGGGACGCCGTCGTATCCATCTCATCCAGCGAGCCGCTGAGTATCACGCTGCAGGATGGACAACTGTTAGTGGGCCAGGTCTCGACATCCGAGACCAAATTCGTGATCGAAACCAAGAGCGCTGGGACCCTCAGCGCCGCAAAAGACGCCGTGAAAATGGTACGTTCGCAGGCCGAGCAGGCCGAAGCGGATCGATATCTAAATCCCAGAATCGTGGATCTTTGGGCAGGCTTTCTAGACTTCGGATATTCCGCCGCCCGTGGTAATTCCAGCACTAACAACCTGGCCGTCAGCGCCAATGCCGCTCGCGCCACCACGCGGGACAGTATCGGGGTGCATTTTACGTCGCTCCATGCCAGCAACAAGGTTGCGGGGAAATCGGTTCTCTCCGCCAATGCGATGCGCGGGGGTGTCAACTATAACCTCAATCTTCGACCGCGGCTCTTCGCGTTTGGATCGGTGGATCTGGAGTTCGATGAGTTTCAAAATCTCGACCTTCGGTTTGTGCCCGCGGGCGGTCTGGGATTTCACGCGGTGAAGAGCGAAAGGACCGCCTTCGATTTGTTCGGCGGCGCGGCGCTCAATCGTGAATTCTTTTCCAACGGCTTGAAGAGGACCTCCGGAGAGGTCCTGGTGGGCGACGACCTCGTCTACAAACTGTCCTCCATCACGTCGCTGCACCAGCGCCTGACCTTCTATCCGAACCTCAGCCGGCCGGGTGAGTATCGCACCAACTTCGATTTGTCGGCGGCAACTACGTTGAAGAAGTGGCTGGCCTGGCAGCTTTCGGCGAGTGACCGCTTCCTCAGCGACCCGTTTCCGGGCAGGAAGAGGAACGACGTGGTTTTTACCACCGGGTTCCGGGTTACCTTCGCGAAGTAACCTACGCGGATTCCGGCGCGCGCTGCGGCGGATTCACGATAAACGAACCCAGGACGCAGGTTAGCATTTCCTGGAGCTGCAGGAGATTGAAATCGGCCGGGAATCCCAGCCGTTCGGCCAGGAAACGGTCGCGCAGCATTCCTTCCAGCATGCCCATCAGCGCCGATCGAACGGCTTGAGGGCTGAGTTCCGGCCGCAGAATGTTGAGGTCGCGCATTTCATACAGCACACCATCCACGAGTTCCACGAAACCCAGGAATCCTTGCGTCAGGGCCACCATCTGGCCTTCCTTCCGGATCCGGCGACCCTCCAGCAGCAACAGCAGCTTCAGTTCCTGATCGCGCTCCAAGCTCCGCAGCACACAACCTGAAATTGTTTGCAGCTTTAGCAAAGGCGCGGTCACCCCGTGAACAGCCGCCCGTGCTTCGTCGGTGATCTTGGTCCAGCCTTCAATAAAGATAGCTTCCAGCAACCCGGCCTTGTTGCCAAAATGCTTCATCAATTGGGACTCGCTGGTTCCCGCTTGCCGCGCGATGGCCGACGTGCTGGTGTGCTCGTAGCCCCGATGCGCGAATAAACTCTTGCTAACACGCAGGATCCGTTCATGGGTGGACCCCGCAGCTTTGCCCGATTCCGAAGTTGCTGGCGACACTGAGATCAGTATAGCACTAGTAGCACTGCTATTTTTTTTCGAAACAAAACCTAACCCCCTGAGTCAATAGGACGAAGAATTAGACAGCACCACGTTGTCCAGGTGGTGCGGAAGATGCCAACCGCACTGGATGCCGAGGTGTATTCAATGGAGGAGGACGACAAATGATTGCAAGTAAAGGATTTAATGGAAGAACTGGACTTTGGAAGGCTGGAATCGGGACGGTTCTATTTTGCGCCCTGGCAGCCTTCACAACCTCGGCCGCGACAATTGGGCCTTCCTTGTCCGCCAAGTTAGCGGGGTTGACGGATTCAGCAAGTGCCGGAACGGTGATTGTAGCTTTCAATACAACTAACGGCCTCAACGCGTCGCACTTCTCAGCGCTTACGCTGGCGGGTGTAAACAATGGCCTTACCTTGCAGCACCTGGGAATGGTTGCATTTCCCGCCACCGCCGGTCAAGTGCGGACGCTGGCTTCGAACCCCGCGGTTCGCTCCATTTGGATGAACGATCAGTTGGAGTATCTCAACAATCAAACCCGAATCCTGACGGGCGTGGATCGCGCGCGCACCGATCCGAATTTTACGAGGATGAATGGTGGAATGCCGGTCTCCGGCAAGGGAAACTTCGCCGTCGAGATCAACGACTCCGGTATTGATGGAACACATTCGGACGTACACTATCCCGAGCATGTAATTCAAAACGTCCAGCAGCTCACCGACACCCGCACGCTTGCCGGGTTCACGCCGCTGCTCTATATCGAAAACGTGCCCAATACGGATACGAATTCCGGACATGGTACGCATTGCGCCGGTATTGTGGGCGGCACCGGCGCGGCATCCGGAGGATTGTATGCGGGCGTGGCGCCAGGGGCGAACCTCATCGGCGTCGGATCCGGTGCAACGTTGCTGGTTCTGAATGCGCTCGGCGGATTCGAATATGCGCTGGCGAATCAGTTCCGCTACAACATTCGCGTGATCTCCAACTCCTGGGGCAGCAATGGCGCTTTTAACCCCGACGATCCGATTTCGATCGCCAGCAAGAATGCTCACGACAACAACATCGTGGTGGTATTCGCGGCGGGCAACTCCGGGCCCGGAAAGAATACGATGAATCCGTATGCGACTCCGCCCTGGGTGATTGGCGTTGCCGCGGGCACAAAGGAAGGTGGCCTCGCAAGCTTTTCATCGCGAGGCGTTCCTACGGCCGTCGCGCCCACCGTCACAGCTCCGGGCACCGGCCGTGAGTTCGCATCCGATTCCGGAAAGTTTACTTCGGACATCGTTTCGACACGAGCGAAGACGAACCTGGTGGCGAACGGGCAAACCGCGGACACAGAGCTTCCTACAGCCTTCTTGCCTTTCTACACGCAGATCAGTGGAACTTCGATGGCGACCCCGTTCGTCGCGGGCAGCGTGGCATTGCTTCTTAGCGTCGACCCCACGCTCGCGCCGGACGACATTAAGCAGATTCTGACTCAGACGGCTTCACAGATGCCCGGTTTCTCGCGCTGGGAAGTGGGCGCCGGATACATCAATGTGTACGCCGCAATCGACAAAGCTTTCAATCGGTCCAAGAACTACGGATCGTACGGCGGCCCCGTGGACGCCCAGCACTACAACGCCACTTTCAACGCAACCGGACCGCAACCGCAGCCGTTCCACATCGATTACAGCCCTGCCGCCTTGCCGGGACCCGGCAGCGCGAACTCGTTGAACTTCACGGTACAGGCCAATATGTCGGTCCTGGATGTGCTCGCCCATATCGACAACGCAGCCACCACTGGCGACGGCAATACAGTTGGGATTTTGCTTACCGATCCGAACGGCAAGAAGTATTCCAGCGGAATCGCGATTCCGATTTTGGACGCCCCGAGCCGCGAAGTAATCGTCAAGAATCCCGTGCCGGGACAGTGGCTGCTGGAGGCGCGCGGCGTACGCGGGTTGACAACTTTGCCGGAAGTTAGTCTTCCTACTTCTGGCGCCGCAACGCCAGGGCCCGTGGACGGAACCATCACGCAACAACAATACGTCCTGACGCCGGTCGCGGATATCCAAGGCGATGCATCACAAGCGGAGATTGAGTTTGTGCTGACGAATCGCATCATGGATACGTCCGGCGACGGGCTATTCCATCCGCAATCGTTTGTCACGCGCGGCGACTTCGCGCAGTCCCTGGTGCTCAACACAGCCCTACGGCAATCGCTGGCGGCGAGTCCGCTGTTCACCGACGTAAGCGGCGCTCAAGCGGCCATCGCCGAAGCGGTTACGGCCGGCGGATCTACGCTGCGCGACTATAATTTCGGACCGGCGGGAATGCTGAGCGCCAGCGGATCGACGTTCAATCCGAACGGTCTGGTCAGCCGGTTGGATGTGGCGATCGCGCTGGTGCGCGCACTGGGCCTGGATGCTTTGGCGCAAGCACGGTCCGGTTCGGATGTGACCGTTAACTACAGCGGCCAGACGGTGGTGCTCTCCGACACCGCGAGCATTCCG